>CADCPA010000032.1 GCA_902803135.1 uncultured bacterium | reverse complement strand
GGAGGTCTGAGCCTCTCGCGGATTTTCATCCGTCCGCCCTGGGTGCGGAATGATGCACCGGGGCGCAAGCGGCCATTTTGAATCTTGTCCGCACCGAGTGCGTCAAAATATGATATAATTTGTCCCGAAGTGAACAATATTTTTATGGCAATAATGAAACTGCGGTGCATCGCGTTCGATTCGACAACGGAGAACAGTTGTTAAATCGAAGCGACTGCTCCGCCAATCGCAGAGGACGAAATCGCTTGCCGTACGGCAGGCGTTTTTTGTCTTTCAGGGGGCGGCAGGGCGGGGCGGGTTCACGGCGTCCCACGAGATGTCGGTGCGCGTCGTCTGCGTGTTGCCGGGAATCCGGAAGCGGCGCGGTTCGGGGCGCGCGGTGACCCAGAGTCCGTCGAGCAGATAGCTCGTAAAGACATCGCCTTTGAGACCGACGAGCCGGGACGGATCCTCCGTGGCGGGACGCGTCAGCGAGAGGAAGAGCGGCGTCGACTGTTGGACCAGGCACTCGTAGGAGGGCTGCGGCGCCTGGACGGCGCGGGCGGCAAGGTTCTGGAGGTTTTCCAGCGTGTTTTCCGGCGACAGGACGAGGCGCGTGAGGCCGAGGTCGGCGAGCGCGGCGCGGGCGGACGAGTTGAACGCGTAGAGGGTCCAGTCCGCCGTCAGATCGGCAAGACCCAGCTGGCGGAGCAGACGGAGCGTTGCGAGGTCGGCGGCTTCCCAGGCGGAGATGCCCGCCTTGACAAGGTGCTTGACCGTGCAGCGGAGCGCGTTGAAGTCGCGTTCGCGCGTGAAGACCGGCAGGGCCGCGCGCAGACGAGGCGCGGCGTCGCCGCACTCTTCCGCCTGCGTGCGCAGGACGGCGGCGAGCTGCTGGAGAAGGGCTTCGGCTTCACGGCCCGAACGGTGGCCGATCGCCACGACGAGCTCGTCGTATTCGTGCGCGTCGTCCGGCAGCGGCTGGTCCAGGCGCATCTTCAAGACGCGGCCCGGCGGCACGATGGATGCCGCGACCGCCGGCGCGGCGGGCGGTCCGGCGAGTTCGGCCCTGACGGCGGCGATCTTCCTCGTGCGGTTCTGCGCGCGCACGGCGTCGAGCTTCTCGACGAGGTCGCGGCGGATGTCGTTGAGGACGGACGCGGGGGCGAAGAGGCGGTCCGGATCTTCGAGCGTCAGCGTGCCGAGCGACCAGTCGGTGCCGCCGAGGCGCGCGAAGGCGCGGCGCACGGCTTCTTCGGTCCGCTCCGGATGCCGGGACGGCGTGAGGGCGAGGTCCTGCTTGAGCTCCAGGTCGATGCCGAGGTCGCGGGAGGCGGCGCGCAGCGCGATGCCGTCGGCGGCGAGCGTCAACGTGAGTGCGAGCGGCGTACCCGACGGGTGGTCCGACGGGCGGAACGACGGAACGGGGAAGCGGCGCTTCACCTCGTTCGAAGCCGAACAGTAGACCGTGGCGCCGGACGGAATGGACTTCTCCTTGACGAGATGGTCCGGCACGAGGATTTCAACGTCGCTGCCGGCGCGCGCCGAGAAGACGTTCGTGCGCGAGAGGGCGATGCGGAGGTCGGAGATGCCGAAGCCGAACGGCTTGTCGCCGGGCGCGAGGAACTGGAGGCCGTCGTGGCGTTCGAGGCCGCGGTTGATGTGGACGCGCAGCCAGGTGCGGCCCTCGCGGTCCTTCGTCAGGCGCTTGACCGTGCCGACCGGGGTGCCGAGGTGTCCGAGCGAGGCGGGATCGACCACGGCGGTGGCGGGGTCGCTTTCCGCGGGCGTCGCCTGGGGCTGCATCTTCGGGTAGCCGTTGATGTAGAGCGGCGTTGTGCGGCGCGAGAAGACCGTTTCGAGGTCCGCGCGGGTCGTGGTCACGCGCGCGCCGTCCAGCAGCTGGCGGTAGTGCGACGTGACGGTGGCGACGTAGAGGGCGGACTTCATGCGGCCTTCGATCTTCAACGAGGCGACGCCGGCTTCGCGCAGCGCGGCGAGCGAATCGTCGAGGCGCAGGTCGCGCATCGAAAAGGGGAGCGTACGCGCGCCCGCGGCGTCCGCATAGCCGAGGCGGCAGCAGTAGGCGCATTTGCCGCGGTTGCCCGAGCGGTTCTTCTCCAGGGCGGAGAAGAGGCAGAGCCCGGCAAGGGAGTAGCAGAGCGCGCCGTGCACGAACACCTCGAGCTCGACGCCGCCGCGTTGCGCGATCGAGCGGATGTCCTCCAGCGGAAGTTCGCGCGCGAGCACCACGCGCACGAAGCCGAGCTCCCTGAGCGCGAGCACGCCTTCGAGGTTGTGGGCGACGAGCTGGGTCGACGCATGGAGCGCCAGGTGCGGGAAATGGCGGCGGACCAGGCGCGCGACGCCGAGATCCTGTACGATGACGCCGTCGGGCCGAAGCTCGTCGAGGAGGGCGAGCGTTTCAACCGCCTGCGGCAGCTCTTCCTCGTCCAGGACGGTGTTGAAGGTCACGTACACGTTGCGGCGCGGCGTCCCGCCGTGGGCGAACGCGAGCAGGTCGCGCAGCTGGCCGGGCGTGAAATTGACGGCCTCGGCGCGCGCGGAAAACGCGTTGAGGCCGAGATAGACGGCATCGGCGCCGGCGGCGAAGGCCGCGAGGGCTGTTTCAAAGGACCCCGCTGGCGCGAGGAGTTCGATTTCGTGTTCGTGGGCGTTCATAGGCGGCGGGTATTATACCAAACCACTTGCTTTTTCTCATGGCACGTTCCATTTTTTTTTGCTATAATCAGGGCAATCAAACCCCAAGAGGATTTTCCATGGAAACGGTTTCTGAAGTTCTGAACGACACGACGGCGAAGATCGCCAAGAGTTTTGAGGCGCTCAAGACGCAGTTCGCGGGCCTCCGCACGGGCAAGGCTTCGCCGGCGCTTGTGGACGGCATCAAGGTCGACTACTATGGTTGTCCCACGCCGATCAAGAACCTCGGCACGATTTCGACGCCGGAGCCGCGTCAGATCAAGATTACGCCGTTCGATCCCTCGGTCATCGCCGAGATGAACAAGGCGATTCTCGCCGCGAACATCGGCGTCACGCCGCAGACGGACGGCAAGGTGCTCCGCATCACGGTGCCTGAACTCAACGAAGAGCGCCGCAAGGAGATCGTGAAGGTCGCCAAGACGCAGGCCGAGGCGCAGAAGGTTGCGATGCGCAATGTCCGCCGCGATGCGAACGACGCGCTCAAGAAGCTCGAGAAGGACAAGAAGATTTCCGAAGACGACCTCAAGCAGGGTCTCGACAAGGTGCAGAAGTCGACGGACGACGGCATCGCCAAGATCGACGCCGAGCTGAAGGCCAAGGAAAAAGAAGTGATGGCCGTCTGATCGCGGCTGTCGCGGCAACTGAATTCAGGACAAGTTGGATTGGAGAGAGACATGGCGGAAGAAGTTGAAATGACCCCCATCACCCCGGCGGAAGGTGGCATCACCCCGGCGGAAGGTGGAAGCGTTCCCCCGAAAGTTTCCCCGTTTGGTGCGTCCCCGATCGCTCCCAAGCCGGCTCCGGCCGCGCCTGCGGCGGCGGCTGATGCGGCGGCGGGCGTGTCCACGATCAAGCTCAAGCCCGTCATCCGCAAGCCGATGATCCACAAGCCGACGATCGGCGGCGCGAAGCCCATGCCGATGGCGATGCCGACGCCCGCCGCGAAGCCGGCGGCGGCTCCCGCGTCGGCGGCCGCTGCGCCTGCGCCGGCCAGCTCGGCGAATCAGACGCCGGCCCAGCCGGTTCCGCCGACGCTCAAGCGTGCGACGCAGAATCTCAAGTCGGTGACGGGTCCGATTCCGATGCAGGCGACGCTCCGCAAGACGGGCATCATCGCCGAAGGCATCATCACGCCGGCTCAGCAGCAGGCGGCGAAGTCCAAGACCTCTCGCATCTCCCTCGAGTCCGCCATCGGCGTTGCGCCGGCCAAGGGCGGTCCCGCGCCGCTGAAAACGATCCGGCTGC
>CADCPA010000031.1 GCA_902803135.1 uncultured bacterium | reverse complement strand
CGCAGCGCGCACTGGCCGCCCTTGACGCGCCCACGGCGATTGACTTCGCGCAGGTGGCACGGGAGTGGGATGCCACGGGCATCAGCACGAACAAGCTGAAGCTGTCCGAATTCAACTACACGCTTCTGCCTGACGGGGGCATGACGCGCATCTACCTCGGCGCGCTCTTCGAGGGCAATATCACGCGCGACCTGATGCCGCCCATGCGCACGAACGCCTACGGCGAGATCGTGCCCGACTTCGACGCGATGCCGGATCCGACCATCGGCGGGCTCTTCCCGGAAATGACGCACGATGTCATTGCGGGCCTTACCGGACGCTTCGAGGCGGCCCGCGAGCTTGACCACGGCGAGTGGACGGATCCCGAATCCCTGCCGAAACCCGGCGAGAAGCTCGACCTTGCCGACTACAAGGGATACGACGTGAGCGGGCTGCCCAAGGGCTGGACGTGGAACAAGAAGACCGGCGTCCTGACGCCTACGACCACCGGCACGTTCTCCCTGACGTTCAAGAAGGGGAAGACGACCGTGAAGGAGACTATCGAGGTCGGGCCGAAGCCGGCCGTGCTGCTCTTCGCCGACGACGAGACGGCCGTAGCCGTGACGGGCACGGGCCTCTACAACGTCGGCGCGACGGTGAAGGCCGTGGCGGCCGTCCAGAACGGTTTTGCGTTTGGCGGCTGGTTCAACGAGGGCGGCGAGATGGTCTCCCCGCTGGCTGCGTACTCCTTCAAGATGACGCGCGAGGACGTCGTCCTCACCGCGACGACGATCCCGCTCGAGAACGACAAACTGCAGGTGCTTGAGCCGGACGATCCCACCTTTGAGCTTTCGACTGATGCGGAGTCGAAATTCTCGCTTTACTGCGAAAGCGTGTCGCCGTTCACTGTCAGCGCGCTGGGGTTGCCGCCGGGGCTGGTCGTGAGCAATGCCGTCGCGGTCATGGACGGGGGCATCGTTGGATTCGCCTTCGTCAAGGGAACGCCGGAAAAGGCGGGCGTTTACTACACCACCTTCGTCGCCAAGAACAACGGCGGCTACAAGCGGACGGTCGTCAGGAGGTTTGTCGTTGACGGAGCTGAAGAAAGCGTGGTCAACACGGCAAATATCGACCTGGGGCTGTTGGATGATAGCACCTTGACGGCGGGAAGTCCGTTCAACATGACGGCGGCGATTCCGCCCGCCGCGAATGGGTCTGCGCCGAAGTCGATCAAGGCGAAGGGCGTGCCGGGCGGCATGAAGGCGACGTTCGCGAACGGCAACCTGCAGTTCGGCGGCGTGCCGACGACGGCCGGCAAGTACGACCTCGACATCACCGTGACCTACGCCAACAGGAAGACGGCGAAGGTAACGAAGACGGTCATCGTGCACGACAAGAACGACATTGGCGGCACGTACATCCCGACGGGCGTAATCGACAACGATCCGAACAGCGCGGTGCGCGGAACGGTCAACTATGTCGGCGTGAAGCAGTACGGCCAGACCGTCAAGTTCACGGCCACAACGAAGGACAAGAAGAAGTGGTTCTTCGGCGGCTGGTTCCTCGACGAGGCCTTCATGGTTCCCGCCGACAAGGCGCTTCCCGGCATCGACTACCGCGCCGCCACGGTCTCCGCGCTAATCGGCGACGACTGGATGGCAGAAGTCCCGGGTTGCGACGGCAGAAAGGGCATGTACGCGTGTTTCGTCACCAAGGGCGAGGAGTTTGACGCAGGCGTGCAGATCGACTGCGAAGACCTCTGGCGCGTCAAGGATGACGAGGGCGTGGCGACGCAGCTGCCGATTGCGGTCGTCTCCGCCACGAAGCCGACGCTGACGGCGAAGGGACTCCCTGCCGGTACGAAGCTCTCCGGTACGAAGCTCGTCGTATCCAAGGCGTCCTCGCTCGTGCCGGGCTGGTACACGGTGACGCTGACGGCGAAGACTGCGGCCGGCAACACGGTTACAAAGAAGGTATCCGTGGTCGTGCCGAACAAGACGGACGCGCTTGACAAGGGCGTTCTTGAAGGCCTCGACACGAGCGACGAGGGCTACACGGCCGACTTCATGCAGGCGGGCGTGAAGCAGACGTTTACGCTCGCGGATCTCGGCGTCGCGCTGTCCAACGGCTGG
>CADCPA010000030.1 GCA_902803135.1 uncultured bacterium | reverse complement strand
CTCGAGGGCGCGGGCGTGCTCGCCGGCTACATCCACATGGGCGGCAAGATCGGCGTGCTCGTCGAACTCGCGTGCGAGAAGGCCGATGCGGCCGAACTCGCGGACGCGGCCCACATGGTGTGCCTCCAGGTTGCGGCGAACAGCCCGAAGTACGTCAACCCCGAAGACGTTCCGCAGGCCGAGATCGACGCCGAGCTCGAAATCAAGCTCAACGCGCTCAAGGAACAGAAGGGCAAGCTCCCGCCGGAGCAGGCTCTTGTCGGCATCAAGAAGGGCATGGCCGCCAAGTACTGCACGCAGGTCTGCCTGATGAAGCAGGACTACGTCGCCGACGGCGACATCACCGTCGAGAAGTATCTTGACGGCGTCTCCAAGACGGTCGGTGCGGCGATTACGGTGAAGCGCTTCGTGCGCCTCCAGCTCGGCGCCTAAGGTTCGCGGGAAATCCCCGAACGGTCGAAGGGACGGCGGGTGGCCTTTGGCCCCCCGCCGTCTCTGTTTTTATGGTATAATATCAAGACAATGAAAGAATTAGAGGGATTGCTGAAAGAGCGGGCCGTGTTGAAAGACGCGCGGCGCGTGGTCGTGAAGGTCGGTACGCATTCGATTGCGAAGAAGACCGGCCGGCCGGACCACGCGGCGCTCCGCCGCGTCGTCGACGGCGTGTGCGAACTGCGGGCGAGCGGACTCGAGGTTCTCTTCGTCTCGTCGGGCGCGGTGGCGGCCGGCGTCGAGGCGTTGGGGCTGAAGGCGCGTCCGACGGAAGTCGCGGACGTGCAGATGTGCGCGGCCGTGGGCCAGGCCCGCTTCATCTCCGAATATGAAAAGCTTTTCGGCGCGCGCGGCGTGCAGATCGGGCAGGTGCTGTTGACGCACGCCGATTTCGCCGACCGTCGGCGGGTCGCCAACCTGCGCCGTTCCCTCGACCATCTCGTGCGCGCGGGCATCGTGCCGGTGATCAACGAAAACGACATCGTGGCGGATGAGGAAGTCAAGGGTCTCACCTTCGGCGACAACGACTGGCTGTCGTCGCTCATCGTCAAGCTCGTGCATGCCGACGCGCTTGTGCTGCTGACGACGGTGGACGGCCTGCTGGACGGTGCGGGCCGCCGCGTGCCGGCGCTCGGACGCGTCCGCGACGCGCTCAAGCTCGTCAAGGAAGGCGAGAAGGGCACGCTCTCGAAAGGCGGCATGGACTCGAAGCTCAAGGCCGTGGACAATGCGGCGAAGAGCGGTGCGAACGTCGTCATTGCGCATGCGGCGCGCGCCCATGTGCTCACCGGCATCTTCGCCGGCCGCGACGTCGGCACCTTCGTGCCCGGTCGCGCGCTCTGATCCAGGGGAACGGCATGCGCTACGCAATCCTGTCCGACATCCACGCCAACGAGGCCGCCCTCCGGGCGGTCTTGCAGGATGCGGTCGACGCGCATGCCGAGAAGATCATCTGCCTAGGCGACGTGCTCGGGTATGGCCCGGATCCGGTTTCGACGCTCGAACTCGTCTACCGTCGTGCGCACGTGTGCCTGGCGGGCAATCATGACGATGCGGTGGCAAACCGGTTCCCGACGGACGACTTTACGCCCTTCGCGGCGGCCGCCGTGGCCCGGCAGCGCAGCCAGCTTTCGCGCGAGGCGATCGACTGGCTGCGGCGCCTGCCGCACGTCTGCGAGTTCCCCGGTCCGTACGACGGGGCCACGGGCGCCTTCGCGTGCGCCCACGGTGAATTTGCGGATCCCAAGCGTTTCAACTACGTGCTCGAGCCGGAGGATGCGATGCCCTCCTGGCTGGAGCGCACCGAGCAGCTGCTGTTCGTGGGTCATTCGCACAAGCCGGGCATTTTCGTGCTCGGCGCGAGCGGCCATCCGCACTTCCTCGAACCGGCGGACTTCGTACTTGAGCCCGGCAAGCGCTATCTTGTGAATGTCGGCAGCGTGGGCTATCCCCGCAACGGCATCTGCCGCAGCTTCTACTGCATCTACGACGATCTGTCCCGCGCGGTCTTCTTCCGCTCGCTGCCGTTCGACTTGGAGGGGTACAACGCGAAGATGCATGGGCAGGGCCTGGACGAGGCGCCGTGGATGATGAAACGCGAACGCGAGCGCAAGGCGATGGAGGTGCGCGGTGCGGCGCATTTCGGTTCTGCGGAGGCCACCTCCGGTTCTTCGCCCAAGGGCGTGCAGCTGAAGTCCCTGAAGAAGACGAAGGGCACACCCGCCGCAAGGGCCTTGCTGCCGAAGATTGTGCAGACGTCCGGCGGTACGACGGTGCAGTTGCGTCCGCCGCCGGAGGCTTTGAAGAAGACCCTGCCCCCGCCGCGGCGTGGCAGCCTGGTGCCCGCCCTGCTGATCTGTGCGCTGATTATCGCGGCGGCCGGCATTTGGTGCACCTACTCCCTGGTGAAGTCCCTTCCGGCGCGTGATTCGCAGCCGCGTCCGCAGGACGGCGGCAAGGCGACGGCGGCCGTCGTCGGCGCACCTGAACCGAAAGCGCCGGAGCAGGACCCGCGCTTTTCGGACGTCCAGCGCCTGCCGGAAGGATGGTCGGCGGTGTTCGAGCATCCCGCCACGCAGAAGGTCGCCGTCGAGGCGAATCTGCGCCGCGAAGTGACGGCATTCCGGATTACGTCGGAACCGCAGGGCACCGTGCGGTTGTCGAAGACGATCCCGATCGTCGAGAAGGCGCCGAAGGTCTATTGGTCGGTCGAGCTGCTGCCGGCTTCCACGCCGGGGCCGTCGGTCAAATTCGATTTCAATGCGCGCATCCGCTTCTTTTCGGCCGCGGGCGACGAGCTGGGCGGTTCGGGCGGTTCGGGCAAGCGGTCGGCGACGAACAAGTCGGCCGTCGTGCCGCCGGGCGCCGTGCGCGCGATGATGGAGGTCGACTGCATTTGCGAGGGCACGTACGATCTGGCTGTGCCGTATTTCTCGTCCGCCCCCGAGCCCCAGCGGGCGAAGGTGCAGGAGGAGCCGCCCCAGGAGAAGCCGCCGCCTCTGAAACCGCCGGCGAAGCGAAAAGTCGTGAGGAAGAAGAAAAAATGACAGTCGAAGAAGAAATCCGCGCGCTCGGCAAGAAGGCGCGCGCCGCCGCACATGCCCTGCGCACGCTCGATACGCGCGCGAAGAACGCCGCGCTGCGGACGATTGCGGAGATGCTGGAGCTGTCGCGGGATCAGATCGCCGCGGCGAACGCGGAAGACGTGGCGGCGGCGAAGGCTGCGGGTCTCGCGCCGTCGCTGGTGGATCGTCTCACGCTCACCGACGCCCGCTTCAAGGCGATGGTGGATGGCGTGCGTGCCGTGGTGGAACTGCCCGACCCGGTCGGCGAGACGTTGATGGAGCGCGACCGGCCGAGCGGAATCCACATCACGAAGGTGCGCGAGCCGCTGGGCGTCGTCGCCGTCGTGTTCGAGTCCCGTCCGAACGTATTCGTCGATACGGCCGCGCTCTGCTTCAAGACGTCGAACGCCATCATCCTGCGTGGCGGCAAGGAGGCGCTCAAGAGCAACGTCGCGCTCGCGGAGGCCGTGCAGAAGGGCCTCGCGCGTTGGTGCGGCACGGAACGTCCGCCGGCGCTCCTCGACGCGATCCAGCTTGTGCGCACGACGGACCACGACGGTGTGCGCGCGCTCGTGCGGATGCCCGAGTATGTGGACGTCGCGATCCCGCGCGGCGGCGAGCGGTTGATCCGCGCGATGTGCGAGGCGGCGCTCGTGCCCGTCTTGAAGCACTACAAGGGCGTGTGCCACATCTATGTGGACGAGCAGGCCGACCTCGACATGGCGCTCAAGATCCTCGACAACGCGAAGACGCAGCGCCCCGGCACGTGCAACGCGGTGGAATGCCTGCTCGTCAATGCACGCGTCGCGAATGCATTCATGCCGCGCGTCGAGGCGTGGGCGAAGGCGAAGGGCGTCGTGCTGCACGAACAGGACGTCGACTGGGGGCGCGAATTCCTCGCGCTCGAACTGAACGTCGGCATCGTGATGGACGTCGACGAGGCGATTGCGCATATCAACACGTACGGTTCGCACCACTCCGAGGCGATCGTCACGCGCGACGAGGTGAATGCGGCGAAGTTTCTGCGTCTGGTCGATTCCGCGGCGGTGTACCACAATGCGTCCACGCGCTTCACCGACGGCGGCGAATTCGGCATGGGTGCGGAAATCGGCATTTCGACGGACAAGCTCCACGCGCGGGGACCGATGGGTCTCGAGGAGCTGACGACGTACAAGTACCGCATCACGGGCGACGGCTGCGTACGCAGCTGAGAGGCGCGAGTCAAGAGTTTGGAAACCGGCGTTGAGGGGCGGGAACGGCCTGTGCCCGAAACGATGAAAGAAAAGCGAAGAGAGGTAAGCGAGATGACAGTCGATACACTGTGCGTACAGGGTGGATGGCAGGCGAAGAAGGGCGAGCCGCGTCAAGTGCCGATTTATTCGTCCACGACGTTCAAGTACGAGACGAGCGGACAGATGGCCGACCTGTTCGACCTGAAGGAGGCCGGCTACTTCTACACGCGCCTCGCGAACCCGACGAACGATCAGGTCGCGAAGAAGATCGCCGCGCTCGAGGGCGGTGTCGCGGCGATGCTGACGAGTTCGGGCCAGGCGGCGTCGACGTTTGCGATCCTCAACCTCTGCGAAGCCGGCGACCATGTGGTCGCGTCCGCCCAGGTCTACGGCGGCACGTTCAACCTGCTGGCCTGTTCGTTGAAGAAGCTCGGCATCGAGTCGACGTTCGTCGATCCGGACGACTCGCCGGCTGAGCTCGCCAAGGCGTTCCGTCCCAATACGAAGTGCGTCTTCGGCGAGACGGTGGCGAATCCGAGCGGCGTCGTGCTCGACATCGAGAAGTTCGCGAAGGCGGCGCACAAGTTCGGCGTGCCGCTGATCGTCGACAACACGTTCCCGACCCCGATCCTGTGCCGTCCGTTCGAGCACGGCTGCGACATCGTGACGCATTCGACGACGAAGTACATGGACGGCCATTCGTCCCAGGTCGGCGGCTGCATTGTCGACAGCGGCAACTTCGACTGGTCGAAGTATCCCGCGCGCTTCGCGGGGCTCGTCGCCCCGGATCCCACGTACCACGGCCTCTCCTACGTGAAGAGCTTCGGCAAGCTCGCGTATATCACGAAGTGCACGGCGCATCTCATGCGCGACTTCGGTTCGATCCCCTCGCCGTTCAACGCCTTCCTGCTGAACCTCGGCCTGGAGTCTCTGCATGTGCGCATGCGCCGCCATGCCGAGTCGGCGCACAAGATCGCCAAATGGCTCAAGACGCAGAAGAAGGTCGCGTGGGTCAATTTCGCGGGCCTGCCCGAGTCGCCGTACCACAAGCTGGTCAAGAAGCAGTTCCACGGGAACGACCCGTGCGGCGTGATGACATTCGGCATCAAGGGCGGACGCGAGGCTTCGATCAAGTTCATGGATTCGCTCAAGCTCATCGGCATCGTCACGCACGTCGCGGATGCGTGGAGCTGCGTGCTGCACCCGGCGTCGCACACGCACCGCCAGATGACGGACGAACAGCTGAAGGCGGCGGGCATTCCGCCGGACCTCATTCGCTTCTCGGTGGGCCTCGAGGACCCCAAGGACCTCATCGCCGACCTGAAGCAGGCGCTGGCGAAGATCTAGGCGATTGTTGGATTATTCCCCGCGAGGGATCTGCGTCCGGGGATGTGAGAGGATTCGGTAATCAGACATGACGGTGCGTGGTTTCCTTCTGACAGGTGCGTCGCTGGCGGCGCTGTCCCTTTGGTCCGCGAGCGGACAGCTTCCGCTGCCCGCCCTGCGGCTCAACCGCCTGCACGGCACGGACGGGCAGGCGCCGGGGTACATCCTCGCGCTGCAGATCTGCCTCGACCGCCGCGGGTTCTCGTGCAACACGCTCGATGGCTCGTGCGGACGCAAGACCAAGGTCGCGTTGGCGACCTGGTGCGCGGTGAACGGCAAGCCGTACCAGGACGGACTCGAGGAGAAGGCGTGGGAGACGTTCTTTCCGCAGGAGACGGATCTCTTCCGCACGGAGACGGTGACGGCGGTCGAACACGCCGCGCTCGTGCGGATTCCCGCGGACCCGGCCGGGAAGTCGCAGCTGACGTCGATGGGCTATCAGACGATCCAGGAAATGTACGCGGAGCGCGGACATGTTTCGGAGCGGATGCTCGTGAAGCTCAATCCGGGACTGCTTTGGCCCAATCCGCCGACGGGATCGACCGTCATTCTGCCGGATACGCGTCCGCGCAAAATCGTGCAGGCGAACCGTCCCGACGGCATGGCGGACGTGCTGCGCGTCTCGCTCTCGCGCATGGAGATCACGGCGTTCGACGACAACGGCAAGATGATCGGCCTCTTCCCCTGTTCGATCGCGGCGGACAAAAACAAGCTGCCGCCGTCGGGCGAAATCCAGGTCAAGTCGCTCGTGGCGGATCCGAACTATACCTATACGGCGGACCGCGTGTCGAAGGGCGGACGCATCGCGCGGTATCTGTACCCGCCGGGGCCGAACAATCCCGTCGGCCAGGCGTGGATCGGCCTTTCGCTGCCGACCTACGGCATCCACGGTACGCCCTTCCCCGAGCAGATCGGGCGCGCGGAGTCGCATGGCTGCTTCCGTCTCGCGAACTGGAACGCCGTGCGCCTGCGCCGCATGTGCGACGTGGGAACGAGCGTCGTCGTCGAACCGTGACGGCGTGCCCAAAACTCAAAATTTGCCCTCTTGACGGCGGGGGGAGTGTTTTGATATACTATTTTTCCGTTCCCCACGGAAGGGTGGCAGAGCCTGGTTGAATGCACATGACTCGAAATCATGCATACCGCAAGGTATCGGGGGTTCGAATCCCTCCCCTTCCGCCAATTCCTCGCAAGAGGGGTGTGCGGGACGGATCTCGGCGGGCGTAATTCAATGGCAGAATAGGAGCTTCCCATGCTTCTTACGTGGGTTCGATTCCCATCGCCCGCTCCATCGCAAACCCGGCGGTTGCCGGGTTTTTGCTTTTGTGTGCCCCCCCCGGCTTCTGTTCAACCGCAGTTGCGTTTTGTCTGACTTTAGGTTATACTACTGCCATCGTTAAAACAGCAGAAAGGCGGAATTTATGAAGAAGCTGAAAATGGGCATGGTCGGCGGCGGCATCGGCGCCTTCATTGGCGCGGTTCATCGCCGTGCGGCGCGTATGGACGGCGGCGTCGACATCATCGCGGGCGCGTTCGACATCGATCCCGAGAAGTCGCTTGAGCAGGGCCGCAATCTGGGGCTCGATCCCAAGCGCGTCTATCGCACCTACGACGAAATGATCAAGGGCGAGCTGGCGCTGCCGAAGGAAGAGCGCATCGACTTCGTGACGGTCTGCACGCCCAACCACACGCATTTCCCGATTGCCAAGGCCTGCCTCGAGGCCGGCTTCAACGTCATGTGCGAAAAGCCGATGACGCTCACGGTCGAGCAGGCCGAAGAGATTGCGGCGCTCGTGAAGAAGACGGGCCTCACGTTTGGCCTCATGCACACGTACACGGGCTACCCGATGGTGAAGCTCGCGCGCGACATGGTGAAGGCGGGCGACCTCGGCAAGATCCGCAAGGTCGTGGTGCAGTACCCGCAGGGTTGGCTCTACAAGCTCACGGGCCGTGAGAACATGCAGGCCGCCTGGCGCACGGATCCGAAGCGCAGCGGCCGCGCGGGCTGCATGGGCGACATCGGCACGCATGCCGCGAACCTCGCCGCATTCATCACCGGTCTCAAGATCACGGAAGTGCTCGCCGACCTCACGATCTTCGTGAAGGGCCGCAAGCTCGACGACGACGGCAACGTGCTCT
>CADCPA010000029.1 GCA_902803135.1 uncultured bacterium | reverse complement strand
CCGGCCGTCGTGCCGTCCGCGAGCACCACGCCCGAACCGGCCAGCGTGAGGTCGTAGTTCGCATCGCCGAGTCCGTTCTCGTCGAGCGTCGCCCCCGCATCGACCGTGACACGGGTGTACATCTTGCCGAACGATCCGCAGTTGCCGATGCCGGGCACATTGACGCGCGCACCGGCGTTCTTGACGTAGGCGCCGTCGGCGATCCGCGTGCCGCCTGTGTAGGTGTTCTGGCTCGCCACCACCAGCTGGCCGCCGGCGAAGACCACGCGGCCCGCGCCCGAAACCTGCGTCTCGAACGTGCGCTCTGTCTCGTCGCCGCGCACGATCAACGTCGCCTCGGACATCACCTCGACGGCCACAACGTCCACTGCCGCGAGCGGAATCTCCACCGTCGCCCCTTCTCCCACCAGCAGCGTCGACGCGCTGAGCGTGCCGCCGTCCGCCGCGAAGACGATTTTCGCGCCGTTCGCGATCGTAATCCGGTCATAGGACTGATTCTCGACCAGATGCGCCGTCGCGCCTTCTGCGAGGCCGTCGTCGGAGACCAGCACGTCGCCCCCGGCCGGGGTCATGCCCGACGACCAGTTCTCCTGCGACGAGAATGCGTTTTCCCCTTCGGGCAGCGGCTTCCACAGCAAATCCGCGCGAGGCAGCACGTTCACGAGGGGACGGCCGACACCGACCTCCTCGCCCGCCTCCGTGTAGAAGCGGATGGTACCGTCCGCCACCAGCTGGGCGGGGGACGTATAGCCGGCATGGACGCAGTAATCGTCGACTGTAATCGCCAGCGTGGCGCCCGCGCCGACGACCGGATAGGATTCCTGGCCGAACCGCACCGCGAACGTGCCGCCTTCAAATGTGAGCGGACCGCCCGTCACCTGCTCCGCCGTCACCTTGAAGGAGACGGGCCCCTCCGCCGCCGTGTAGACGGGAACCGGCGCCTCCGGCAGCACGAACGACACGGACGCATCCGTCGTCACCGATTCCGTCAGCGTCACGGCCGCGTCGCCGACGAACGTCAGCGCGCCCGTACCGGTCACGTTGCCGTTCAGCGTCAGACCATCCTGAATCGTGACGGACCGCAGCTTGTTGAAGCGGAAGGCGTTCAGCGACGCGCCGCCGCCGAGCACCACGCCCGCGCACGGCAACGCCACCGGGGTGTCGTTGAACGGCAGGAAACCCTGCGTCGGCCCCAGGAACGTCAGCGTCGAGGCGAGGTTCGGACGGATGTTGTCCGTCGCCGCATCCTTCACCGGCGAAAAGCCGTTGAATGTCACATTGCCCGTCGTACCGAGCAGATTCCACAGGTCGAACACCGGCCTCTCGGTTCCCGCCGCGAGGGCGAAGGTCACCGACCTGCCGGCAGACGAACTGACGAGCAGGCTGTTGGCCGTAATCGGCACGTCGAACGTGAGCGTCGGATTCTCGCCCGTCACCTCGAGACTGATCTGCAGCTTGTCGTTCGCGATCGGCGCGGAGGAGCCTGTCAGCGCGCTCCACGTCGTCGATTCCGACAGCGTGTAGGCCGCCTCGTTGACGGCAATCGCCTTGAGGCCGGCCACGCCGTAGCCGCCGGCAAACGGACCGTCCGCCTTGGCGGTTTCCGTCACCGTCGCCGCCATGTTCACCGCGCCGAACTCGTCGAGGAACGGATAGCCGATGGCGACCCAGGCATCGTCGCCGGAGACAGTGACATAGTAGGCGCCCACCGTCTGCGCGTAGACACCGCCCTCGCCGTCCGTCAATTCGACGACCGGACACTTGAGATAGCGGTCGTCCATCACCTGCATTTCAAGACGGATCTTCGTCGCCTTGCCCGTATCCGGGTCGTACGTCACGTACTTGTTCTGCCCGTCGACTGTCTGGTACTTGTTGGGGCTGACGGACCCGCCGCTGACAATGCCCGTAAAGCGGTAGTTCTTCAAATCATCGACCGTCAGCGTCGCTTCGCCTGCCGGATTGCCGAAGAAAAGGCGCGGCGCCTGCACGGGCACCCACTTCATGGCGGCGAGCGCATAGAAGTTGTAGGAATACGAAGTGCCGTTGAGCGTGATGCCGCCGTCGGCCCCCACGGTCACGAAATCGTAGTTGCGCCAATTGGCGCTCGTGGCTGCGCTGTAGCGGACGCCCAGCTCCTGTCCCCACACGCCGCCGGGTCCATCCGTCAACTTGACGATCGACGCCTTGACGTACCTGTCGTCCAGCTTCTGCACCGCCGTCGCCAGGAATTCAAGCTGACCCTGGCCATTGTAGTAGGGATGGCGATGGATGGCTTCGGCCTCGCCGACACTTGACATCGAACCCGATCCGGCCCAGCCGGAGATGACGCATTCGTCCAATTCGGCCAACGTCGCGCCCGGAAAGATGAGGGCTGGCGTCGTCGGCGTCTTCGTCATCGCACTTTCGTTGTTCCGATTGAAGATGCCGAGCATATAGCCCGGCGACGAATAGAGCTCCTGCGTCGCAGCAGCGAAAGCGATCTCGGTCAGGCAGACGGCAGCCACGGCCAGGCAACAGGTTTTCAAGTTCATCGAACGCTCCCTCACATTGGTTCTCCGGAAAGAATAAAGACGGCATGATTATCGCAAATGCCGAGAGAATTGTCAATTGGCAGAAAGGAGAATCAGTCGAGGCGCAGCCGGAAGAAATGGCGCGCGCCGTCGGCGGGCTGCGGCAGCACCAGCTTCTCCACGGGCACGGGTACCGTCGTGCCCAGCTCGACCGACTCGACGGGCTCGCCCGCGAGGTCCGTGTAATGGAGCAGACGCAGCGTGCCGTTGAGCGCGCGCGCGACCGCGGCGCCGTGCTGGCGCAGTTCGGCGCCGAACACGAGACGGCCGTCCGCGTCGAACGACAGGTGCGGGAATGCGAGTTCGATCTCGGGCTCGGTTTCCGGCACCGCGTCGACCAGGTAGCAGGCCGCGAGCGTCTCCGCATCGCCGCGGAAGGCGGCGATCGCGGCGGCACCCGCATCCGTCGCCGCCTGGCGCACGAGCCACGGCTGCAGCGCGGGTTGCGCCACAATGGCATCCGCCACGGCCTGGCGCACCTTCTTGTCGTCGATGTCGGGAATCGACGGACGCCACCCGCTCTCGTCGAGGACTTCGGGTTCGAAGGCCGCGGCGACGAAGGCGCCGCCCTTTCCGTCGCACATGCGGAACACCGTCGACTCCCACTTCGTCGACAGGAAGAGGTGCTGGACGAGCGCACCCGTCGGATCGAAGAGACGGATGTCGATGCTGCCGTCGGTGATCTTGCCTTCGGGCCAGTACGCCTCCTTCGTGCAGAGAATGGACGCCCCCGGCGCGAGCGTGTACCCGAGCGGCAGCGTAAATGCGCACTTGGGCAGCTCGTCGGCCGACTTCGTGCAGGTCACCCGTGCGCCGCCGACGTAGAGCTCGGCCGTCGGATCAAGGTTGGTCAACACCAGATATTCCTCGCCGTCCGGCCCGCCGAGCACCGGCACGCTCATCACTTCGGCCACGCGCAGATACGACGCGAGGTCGGACGCAATCGGCTGCACGCCGCCACGGGGCCAGTTCCACGACGTCGGTGCGAGCGGGGCGGACACGGCGAGCGCCTGGAGGACGGTCGTGCCGGCCGTCGCGCTCACCACCGGCCCCGCAATCAGCTCGCCGCCCGTCGGATAGTAGTAGCGGCGGTTCACCGACTCGTAGAGGCACACGACGCCGTCCTCGTCGCGCGCCGGCTCGAAATCGCGCTCGAGGCTGTATCCTTCGTAGAACTTGAGCGAATAGACCGTGCCGTAGCTGTAGCTGCCCTGCGAGGCAAGGGAGAAGAGATAGGTCTGCGGCGCATAGCCGGACGGGAACTCCGACGCGTCGCCCTCCAGCAGCATCTGGTCCGCCGCCGCATCCTTCAGATAGAAGTTGCCGAATTCGAGGTCGTAGACCGTCGTCGCATCCGCCACCACGCCGCCCAGAAGACGACGGCCGGACGGGAAGTCGAGATAGGTGTCGCCGCCCTTGTCCTTGTTGGAGAAGAAACGCCAGTCGTCACGGTCGTCGCCCTTGTCCGTACCCACGAACACGCCGCCGTAGCCCATGTCCAACGCAAACTTCACCCGGCACCGCGTCTGCGCCGTCGGCGTGTACTCCAGGGGCACGCGCTGCGTGCCGTTGCCGCGAACGTACGCCAGCTTCTCGCGTCCGCGCGAGGTCGTGAGCTCGGCGAGGAAGACGCGCACGACGGCGGCGGACTGCGCATCGAACCCGGCGGGCGCGCCGGTGCGCACCGCCCCCGCGCCGGCCGGGACTTCGCCGAGGTCGGCCGGAGACGGCCAGGCAGACAGATTCTCGCCGCAATCCGAAGCGCCCCACACGAGAAGCAGATGCGCGGGTCGCGGCAGATGGGCGTAGGAGATCTTGAGCGAACCGTCTTCGAATGCGGCGGCCAGCTCGACAGGGTCGTGGCCCGGCACGTCGATTTCCGTCAGCGCGCTCCATTCGCCGTCCGCGGCCTGCGCACGCGCCCACACCTTGAAGCCGGCGCGGTCCACGGGCAGAGCGGACGTAAACGTCTCCGCGGACGCGCTGAGCGTGCCGCCGAAGAGACGCGGGTCGGAGCCGTCCCGCGTGAAATAGACGGTTGCCCCGGGGGCCGACACGAATTCGGCGCCTGCGCCGTCCTGCACGAGATTGAGCGCCGGCACGTCGATCGACGGGTACCAGCCTGCGGCGCGGTAGTGCGCCAGCAGATAGGGGAAGCGGCGCTGGATGAAATCGGCGACGATGTATTCGCAGGCGTTCGTCCAGGTCGCGTAGGTCTGGCCCTGGCGCCCCCAGCGCGCCGCCTCGGCGACGATCACGTCGTCGATTTCCGCCATGCGGGCGCGGAAGCTCCGCTCGTTGTTCTCCGTCGAGAGCGCGCCGCCCGGGAAGAAGTGGCGGTGGAAGAGATCCGCCCACACGAGCCGGTATTCGGCGTTCTTCATCAGCTCATAGTTCAGCCAGTTCGAATTGAAGCCGTTGAGTCCGGAATAGACGCCCCAGTTCACGGGGTTGCAGTCGTACGAGCCGGCGCCATGGCGCTCGCCCATGCCGAGCGCGTGTTCGCCGTCGTGGCAGAACCACTTGAAGCCAGTGCCGGCCTCGGTATGGTCGTAGATGGCGAAATAGTTGTTGGGCTTGCCGCCCCACACCGAACAGGGCGAGTCGCCGTCTGCCGCGTAGTGGCCGATCTGCGTGCGCACGATGAGGTTCGTCACGTCGACGTAGACGGGATAGTCGGGATTGCGCGTACCGTCGGGATTGCAGCCGAGGACGCGCAGATAGGCGTCGTTCGACGTCAAGCCGGACATCATCAGTCCGTACAGCGCCTGGCGCGCGGAATCGTCGCCCGAGTTCAGCTCGTTGACGTTGTACGTGTCGTAGTCCTCATTGTCGCCGCCGAGGTAGGTCTCGGCGAAATGGTCGTCGGCGCGTTCCTGCGTCTGGTAGAGGCCCCAGTAGACGCCGTTGATGAAGAGGTTGTAGTAGCGGCTGCGCGTATAGGGCAGACCGGCGTCGCGCTGGGCGTCGCGTTCGAACGTCTCCGTCACGTAGGCGTCGCGCATCCAGCCCCAGCCCGCCTCGTTGGGCTGGTTGGCCCAGGAGTAGTTCTGGGCGCAGCGGAGGTCCATGCGGCGGAACGACGAGGCGCCTTCCTCGCCGAAGAACGGGAAGTTGACGCGTTTCTGCCCGTACTCGCTGCGGAAGAAAATGCGAAACGAATGCTTGGGGTAGCTGGCGTTGCGGCTCGCCGCGCCGCGCATGCGCAAGCCCATCGGCGCGGAGAACTCGTTGACGGCGCCATGGACCGGATCGATCTGCTCCACCATGCCCTGCCGCTCCCATGCCTCGCCGCGTTGGCTGATGTTGACATAGATGCCGGTCGAGGCGTTGAACAGGTTCTGCGGATCGATGACGAACGAGAGCGTCGCCACCGTGTTGGTGAAGCCGCGCAGGATCTTCGCGCGGGCCTCGGGGTCCGCCAGCAGATCCTGGCGCATGCCGAAACGCATGGCCTGTCCGTTGACGGCGCCGTTCGAGGGGAAGCCGCGGCCCGGCGAAACCGTCGTCGGCGCCTGGCTCAGCACTTCGTCGAGGTAGATGTAGGTCGCCACGCTCTCGCGCTGGAGGACCGCCGTGGGGTCGATTGCGCAGGCGCGCACGGCCGTCGTCGTGCTGACGGCCAGCGGTGACGTGTAGCGCGGACTCGCCGCCGAGGGCGTCGTGCCGTCGAGCGTGTAGTGGATGGGCGCGTCGGGACGCGCCGGACACGAGATCGCCAGCGTGAACGGCGCGGTCTTGTAGCCGTGCGGTTCGCTGAACGTCAGCGGCGGGGTCGGCCCCTGCAGTCCTTCGGCGGCGTTCGGGGCGCCCGGCGTGGGCGTACGGAAATACCGCAGCGTCGGTTCGGCGGCCCCGGCGAGATAGCCGTACGACACGTCGTCGATCTGCTCGGGATAGTCGAAGGAGGAGACCAGCGTGCCGTCCGGACGCGCGAGCGCGACCGCTTCGCCCGCCGCGGAGAAGCCCACGTCGACATGCACCGCGCCGTTCGCATAGGCCGTGATGCCGTCTGCATAGACGACGAGATAGCCGTTGCCCGGCACGCTCGCCCCTGCGGGAAGCGCCTTCCACTTCGCCAGCTTCTTCGTCGGATCGTCGGAGACGAGCCAACCCGCGAGATCCAGCGGATGGGCGTTGGGATTGAATATCTCGAACCAGTCCGCATCCGCGGCGGCGCAGATCTCGTTGACGCACACGGGCTGCGGCTCGTCCGTCGGCAACGTCAGGCGTCCCGTCACGGGTGCGGATACGTTGCCGAGCGAATTGGAGGCGAAAACCGAATAGGCATAGGTCGAACCGGGTGTGAGGTCCGCGACCGCAAAACGGTAGAAGTCGTCGCGGACGAGTCCGCTTGCCGCCTTCACGGGCGGCGGCAGCGGCGTCCCCTCCGGACCGAACGCCACATAGACGTCGGCCGACGCCGCCTTCAACCCCACCAGCTCCAGCGTGCCGCCGAGCGAAGCCGCGGTCGGCTCCGTACCCAGGGTCGTCGCGGAAATGCGCGGTTCCGGCGTCATCGGCGTGCCGATCGCCTCGATCTCGACATAGCCCGCGCCGTTGTTGTCCTGCGTGCCAAACGTGAGCTTCAGCGCCTTCACGTTCGAGTACAGCGATCCCGACACCGCATCCGCGAGCGTCGCATACGAGGCGCCGGTCCCCTCCCAGCTGCCGCTCGAGCCGCCCGTGCAATACGCAAGCGCCGCCCCCCTGACGGTCTGCCAGCGGGTCGTCAGCACCTGGACCTTGGCAATGCTGATGCCGTCGCGCCCGGCGTCCGCCCAACGCGTGCAGATGCGGATTTTCTCCAGCAGCTTCGGCTCGTCGAACGTCCACGTCAGCGTGACGTCGTTGCCGAGGCCGACGACTTTCGACCAATCGAGGTCCGAGCCGGGCACGGAGCCGTCCGTCAGCAAGGTGAGCGGTGCGCCGTCCTGCGTGCGCCCTCCCTCGACATGGTAGCTGCCGGTCATCTCCGCCGCACGGCCCGCCAGGAGATTCTCGCCCGCCAGCGGCGTCCACGACGAGGGCACGTAGCTGCCCGTCTCCCATGACGGCGCGCCGGGAACAGCGCCTGCCAGGAAGAGCAATGCCACGCCCAAGGCTCGTTTGAAGAAGTTCATTTTTGAATTGTACCAAAAGCCCGTTTCCCGTGCAAGGAGGCGCGATGGGCGAATATGTTTCCGACTTGACCTCAACGATACCGGACCTTCCACAGGAAGAGTCCCTTGCCCGGCGCCGTCTGCACGCGGGCGGTGCGCGGCGTCGCCGCCTCGAGCAGTTCCGTGACGGCCTCGGGCTTTTCGTTGCCCTTGCCGACGCTCAGCAGAAAACCGACCATCGAGCGGACCTGCTTGTAGAGGAAGCCGTCGCCGTTCACGGTGAAGACGACGCGCGGGCCGCGCTTCTTGACGGTAAAGGAAAAAATCCGGCGCACGGTCGTTTCCAGGTCGCGATGCGGATTCGCCGCGAAGGAGACGAAATCGTGCCGGCCGACGAAGCGCGCCGCGGCGTCCTGCATCGCCTTGAGGTCGAGCGGACGATGGCAGAAGGTCCAATAGGGAGCCAGGTGCGGCGGCAGAATGTCGGCGTTATAGACGAAATAGCGGTATTCCTTGCCCTTCGCATCCTTGCGCGCATCGAAGTCGGCGCGCGCATAGGCGGCCTTCATGATGCGGATGTCGGGCGGAAGACGTGTGTTCATCGCCCGCACGAGATTCGCGGGCGGGATCGGCGTCGTGAGATCGAAATGGGCGACGAAGCCCTTCGCATGGACGCCGGCGTCCGTACGGCTCGAGCCGAAGATGCGCACGGGGGCGCGGTTCAACACGGCCAGGACTTCCTCGAGACGCTGCTGCACGGCGATTCCGTTGTCCTGATACTGGTACCCGGAATACGCCGTGCCGTCGTAGGCGATGACGACTTTATAACGTCTCGGAAGCACGACGCGGTTCCCGACCGGATTAGGACACGAGCGTGCCGACGGCTTCGCCCTTGACCACGCGTTCAAGCGCGTCGCCGTCGAAGAAGTCGAACACCACGATCGGAATGTCGTTGTCCATGCACAGCGCGAAGGCCGCGGAATCCATGACCTTGAGGCGCTTCTCGAGGGCGGTCTCGTACTTGATCGAGCCGTACTTCTTCGCCTTGGGGTCCTTCATCGGGTCGGCGGTGTAGATGCCGTCCACCTTCGTCGCCTTGAGGAGCGCGTCGGCGCCGATTTCGCTCGCCTTGAGGGCGGCTGCGGAGTCGGTGGAGAAGAACGGGTTGCCCGTACCGCCGCCGAAGATCACGACGCGCCCCTTCTCGAAGTGGCGCAGCGCGCGGCGCTGGATGAACGGCTCGGCCAGCTTCGGCATCTCGATCGACGTCATCACGCGGGTCGGCACGCCGAGGGATTCGAGCGCGTTCATCATCGCGAGCG
Source organism: uncultured bacterium (assembly GCA_902803135.1). Classification (GTDB taxonomy): domain Bacteria; phylum Verrucomicrobiota; class Kiritimatiellia; order RFP12; family UBA1067; genus RUG572. The sequence continues at coordinate 778 of CADCPA010000029.1, read as the reverse complement.
CGTTGATGACCGTCGCCAGCATGCCCATCGAATCGCCCACGACGCGGTTGACGCCGTTCTTGGCGCCGGAGAGGCCGCGGAAGATGTTGCCGCCGCCGAGCACGATGCCGACTTCCACGCCGAGGGCGTGGATCTTCTTCACGCGCTCCGCCATGAACGCGAGGCGGGCGGCGTCGATGCAGTCGCCGGCCTCGCGGTTCTTCAGAACCTCCCCGGAGAGCTTGAGGAGGATGCGCTTGTACTTGAGTTTGGACGATTTCTTTTTCATAAGTCGTCAGGCAGCGCGGTTGTGGACCGTTACTTCGCCACGTCGACGGAGATGCCGAGATCGAAGTACTGGCCGCCGGTCTTCTGGACGACCTTGACCGCGATCACGTTGTCGCCCTCCTTGACGAGCGACTTGAACGTGTCGACCGGAATGGCGAAGTGCGTCCAGTTCGTGTTGTAGCCGGCCGCCGTCAGAACGCGCGTCCCGGTGAGGTAGACTTCGGCGTCCTCGTCATGGAACATGTCGATCACGGCGCGGAGGATCTCCTTCTCCATCGCCTTGTACGTGAAGTGGCGGCGCACCCAGAGGGACGGCGTGGACCAGTCCGTCGAGACCTTCGCATGCTTGATGTCGTTCTGAATCATCTTGTTGCCGAAACCGCCGGCGCTGCGCGCCCACGCGGCATCGTCGAAGGCCGCCTTTTCCCAGCCCGCCGCGGGGGCGGTCGTGGTCCACGCCCACGCCTTGGGATCCGGATCGAGCGTCTGCAGGACGACCTTCGATTCGCGG
>CADCPA010000028.1 GCA_902803135.1 uncultured bacterium | reverse complement strand
GATTTGCCTGTTTCCCGTTGCATGGCGGAATGATAACACAGGGGCGGGCGGAAGGCAAGCCGAAAATGAGATTACGGTGCGTATGAAGTAAAAGAAGTGTTTGTCCTTGACCCGCGGGTGTGGTATAATCCTTCCGTGATGCCGTAAGAGCATGATGCCGTAAGTGCATGATGTCGCAAGAGGGTGACAGACATTAAGAGGGAGTCAGAGACATGGAGAGAATGAAGTGCGTGGTCGTCGCGTGCGCGGCGGCAGTCGGCCTCGCCGCAGGCGCGTTCGCCGACACGATCAACCTGGCGACTGTGACGAAGCCAACCGTCGCCAAGAACGGCGACGTGATCAAGGGCACCATGGTCGGCGGCAAGAAGATCACCATTGCCAAGGGCGCGAAGGTGACGCTGAAGGACGTCAAGATCAACGACAAGTTCGACTATGCCGATGCCGGATTGTACGCCGGCATCACCTGCGAAGGCAACGCGACAATCGTGCTTGAGGGTGAAAACGTCGTCAATTCGCTGGAATACGACTACCCCGGCATCTTCGTCCCCAAAGGCAGTACGCTCCGGATCGAGGGCTTCGGCAGGCTCTCCGTGCAGGGCCTCGGCAACGCCGCCGGCATCGGCGGCGCCTACCAAATGGACTGCGGCAACATCGTCATTGCGGGCGGAACGATCGAGGCGACAGGCACGGGCAACGTGGCGGAGTATCCGCTCGCCGTCGACGATCCCGACGGCATCACGATCATCGCGGAAGAGTACAATCCCAACCGCTTCTTCCGCATCCGGGTGGATGTCGCCCCGTGAGGACACACATGAAAACGGCAAAAATCGGAATTGGTCTTGCGGCAGTCGTCCTGTTGTGGTCGGGTTGCGTTTCCGCGGAGTTCCCGGTCTCGGCCGGGAGGCCCGTCAGAACGGGCGTCTACGCCGGACGCGGCATCAGCGGCGACGGCGCCGTGGAGTGGTTCCGCATCGTGCAGTCGTCGCCGGAGCTCGAGATCAAGGTGCTCGACTCCGAGATGATCCGCAACGGCGGGCTGGACGGACTCGATCTGCTCGTCATGCCCGGCGGCAGCTCCCCCGCGATCAAGCGCGACCTCGGCACGAACGGGACGGCGCGCGTCAAGGACTTCATCCGGAACGGCGGCGGCTACGTGGGGACGTGCGCCGGGTGCTGTCTGATGATGGAGGAAGCTCCCGACCCCTCGCGCGGAATCGGCGTGATGCCGTTCTACCGGTCCGGGTCGAAAGGACGCTATCTCATCCCCATCGGTCTCAACGAGAAGGGCGCACAGGCGCTCGGGATCGACAAGGGAACGTATATCGTGCAGTACAGCCACGGCCCCATCCTCGAACCGAGCACGCAGCTCGTGGAGAACGCCTCGTTCGAGGTGTGGGGAACGTTCCGCACGGATGCCGGCAAATACGGCAGCCAGCCCGAAATGTACGGACGCGCGGCGATCGTCGGCGGGACGTACGGCAAGGGCCGCGTGTTCGCCATCTCGTGCCATCCCGAGTTCTTCGAGAACTCCCGCCTGATCGTGACGGGCGCGTTCCGCTACGTGACGGGGCGCGACATCACGCTGCCCGTCCGTCCGCGCCGTCGCGGCGCGCTGACCGTCGCCGCGTACGCCGTGTACCCCATTGGCGTGGAGACCGCGAAGACGCTGCTCGCAATCGACGGCGATGACGCGATGGACCTCTTTCCGGTGAACGACGAGGACATCCGAAGGGGCCTCCTCGACCACTGCGACGCGCTTCTGTTCCCGCACGCGGACACGGGGAAGCTCGACAAGGGGCCGCAGAAGATCGTCGACCGCTTCGTCTCGCGCGGAGGGTTCATTCTCGGCTGGGGCGGCGGCACGTCGCGCGTGCCGACGGAGGGGAGGCGCTGCGCTTCGGCGGAAGAGGCGCTTTCCACCCTGCGCGACTATGCGGCGGGCAAAGACATGAAGAAGTAGATTTTCGCGTTTCGCTTGCAACTGCGGGGGATTTTTGCTATACTTTCCACATCAATGCCCTTAATGTGCTGTGCAGCCCTGCGGATTTTCAGGCCGGGTGGCCTGGTCCGCAACTGCCGCGAAGGGGGTTTTGAAAAGGATTTCATCTGAAAACGGAGGCGGTCTCCGATTAAATGGCAAGTGACACGACATCGGCGACGGAGGGAAGAGGAACGCGCAGTTTCTTTACGCGTTCCAGTGTCGGCCCCGCCGCCTCCGGGAGCCGTCGCCCCGATTCGGTGGAAGTGCGCTCCAGCCGGTGTCCGCACTGCCTGATCGACGTCCAGACCATCGGAACGGCCCCGCCGACGATTTGTCCCTACTGCCGCCGGTCGATGGTGCAGAGCACGCTGGAGCGCACGGTCGCCCCGTCGATGGATCCGCCTTCGCCGGAAGAGGTGAAGGCGCGTCTGAAGGCGATCTACCATCCCCCGCACTTCATATTCGGCTTCATCGTGGCGGTCGGCGCGGTGGGGCTGCTGGCTTGGGCGGTGACGGTGCAGCTGAACCGCATCGAGAACTACTTCTACCAGCCTCTCGTGTCGATCTACTCCATCATCGCCGGCGTCTTCG
>CADCPA010000027.1 GCA_902803135.1 uncultured bacterium | reverse complement strand
CGAGCTCGCTCTCGCCTCGGCTGCGAAGAGCGTGTCGGGCGCGCAGGTCAATCTGCTCTGGGGCAAAGCCAAGGCGGTGAAGTCGGGCGCCCAGTTTTCGTTCGGCTACAGCCGCACGGATACGCTGCGCAACGGCTGCCAGCTGGCGGTTGTGAACAGCGCGGACCAGGCGGCGCTGCAGTTCGGGCTGCTCTGCTTCAACAAGAAGGGCTTCCTGCCGTTCTTCCCGTTCTTCAACTTCAGCAAGGGCGCCTTCGGCGAAGCGAAGTAACACGCGCCTGAAGAACGAAACGCAACGGCCGCCGCGGAACACCGCGACGGCCGTTTGCCTTATTTCCGGTTCATGATCAGGGCCATTGCGATGATGATCGCGAATCCGCACCAGCTGAGGATGTCGGGGATCTGTCCGAACGCGAGATAGCCGAGCAGGGCGGAGAAGAGGATGTTCGAGTAGTCGAAGATCGCAATCCGCCGCGGTTCGGCATGGCGGTAGGCGGCCGTGATGGCGAACTGTCCGAGCGCGGCGCCGGCGCCTGCACCGGCGAGAATCAGCAGCTGCGCCGTCGTCATCGGCTGGAAGTCGACGAGCATGAACGGCACGGAGGCGAGGCAGGAGAAGATGGAGAAGACGAGCACGATGAAGCGGCCGTCCATCTTCATGAGCCCGAGCTGGCGCAGGCAGGCATACGCGCCGCCGGCGCAGATGCCGCTTGAGAAGCCGGAGAGGACCGGGAGGAGCGGACGCGCCCCCAGCCCCGGCTTGGCGACGAGCGCCGCGCCGATGAACGCGCCGAGCAGGCAGAGTCCCTGCCGGAGCGTGAGCCGTTCCTTGATGAAGAGCCAGCTGAAGAGCACCGTGAAAAACGGCGCGAGCTTGTTGAGCAGCATGGCGTCCGCCAGCTCGATCTTGCCGAGCGCGTAGAAGTTCGCGAAGATCCCGGCGGTGCCGACGACGGCCCGCAGGGCCAGCACCGTGCTGCGCACGGCCAGGGAACCCTCGCCGTAGAAGAACGGCTTGCGGTCGGGCTTGAGGAACAGGCTCAGCACGATCGCCAGCGCCACGGCATTGCGGAAGAAGCTCTTTTGAAAGGCGGAGATCGGTGCGCCGTAGTTGTCCGTCAGGCGCACGAACATGCCCATCAGCGCAAAACCGAAGGCCGAAGCGACAAGGCAGAGAATGCCCTTGGTGAGACGGCTCAATTTCAGACTTCCGACGCGAGTTGGGCGGCGAGGCGGACGAGGTCGTGGCAGGGGCGCTTCTTGTAGTAGGCCTCGGTGCGCGCTTCAGGCGCGCCGCCCTGGGTGGCGCCGACGCCGGCGAGCAGGTCGCGGCAGACGATCGAGCCGCATTCGGCCTTGAAACGCGCGCACAGTTCCTGCACGTGCGGATAGACGTTGGCCTTGTCGGGGCCGTACTTGAGTCCGAGCGCCATCGCGGCGCCCGTCACGGCGCCGCAGACCTCGCGCATGCGCGCCACGCCGCCGCCGAGGCCGGCGCTGAGCTTCAGGGCCGTTTCGGAGTCGATGCCGTACTCTTCGGCAAAGGCGCAGAAGACGGCCTGCGAACAGCAGGCGCCCGAGCGGAAGATTTCAACAGCCTGTTCGGATTTGTCCATGGAGAACTCCTTGGGGTGATGAAGGGTGGGAAGGTGAGAAGGTGAGAGGGTGGGAAGGTGAGAAGGTGTGGCGTGTAAGATTGCGTTGAAATTCGACTTTCAACCATTAGAGGTGCAGCACCGCCTTGGGATTGGCCTTGAGGATGCCGTAGTACTTCCGGGCGCTCTCGGCGATGTCGGGATAGTGCGAACGTACCAGCCGTTCGAAGATTTCGAGGGCGTCGGCCGGCTGCTGGTTGTTGCAGTAGGCGATGCCGAGGTGGAGGAAGGCGTCTTCGGAAGGATAGGTGCGTCCGGGGGCCTTGATGGAGGCGGTGAGGTGCGTAATCGCGTCCTTCCACCGATGCTCGCGGAGGGCGGTCATGCCGAGGGCTTCGAGGGCCATGCCGCCGCGGTCCAGGGACGGTTCCTGCGCGAACTTGGCGCAGAGGGTGCGGATCTCGGCATAGTCCTGCGGATAGTCGCGCTTCATCAGCGCGTAGGCGAGCCAGGCGACCGTGTCGTCGCGCGGACGCTCCTCCTGGCTGCGCCGGTAGAGTTCGACGCCCTTGTCGAGATGCTGGCGGCGGAAGAACTCCTCGTGGGCGACATGGCGCAGGGCGCGTCCGTGATGCGGATCGCAGGCGAGCGTGCGCGAGAAGGCCGTGAAGTTGTCGGCGTAGGAGGCGATGAGCGGATAGGAGAGGCCGCCGGCGGCAAGGCAGGCGACGAGGGCGAGGCCGGCGACGAGACGGGGACGGCGCGGGCGGACGAACGCGAAGGCCATCGAGACGACGAGCATCGGCAGGTAGAGGAAGCGGTCGGCACGTGCGTGTTCGCCGAAGCTGCCGAAGATGCCGAGGGTCGGGACGCGGGCCGCGAGAAAGAAGAGGAGCAGGGCGAGAAGCATCCGGCGCCGCGCGCGCAGGCGGAGGAAGGCGAGCGCGTAGAGTGCCGTGACGGCGAAGAAGACGGCGAGGCCGAGTCCGCCCTGGAGCGGGAAGCGTTCGGGCACCGCACGGTAGTCGAGGTGGAGTCCGACCGGTACGACAAGCTGGGCGAAGTCGAGGCCGAGCGCAACCAGCGCGTTGAGGAGGCGCCACGGGAACGAGGCGGTGAAGAGCGCCAGCTCGCCGAGTCCTTCCGGGTGGGTCTGCGAATACATCGCGAGCGCGCCGGTGAAGAGGGCGGGCACGAGCAGCGGGGCGTAGGGGAGGAACGTCTTCCAGTCGCGGCGCGGATTGAACGGCACGGGGACGGACAGACGGCCGAGGAGCAGGTCGAGCGCGAGGGCGAGGAAGGGGAAGCTCATCGCCGTGGGCTTGCTCATGCAGGCCAGCACGCAGCAGGCGAGGGAGCCGAGGCGTCCCGCGCGGCTCGCGCGCAGCCAGCAGAGGAGTCCGGCCAGGGTGAAGGTGCCGCAGAGGATCTCCTTGCGGCCGGCGATCCAGGCCACCGCTTCGGCCCGTTGGGGATGGATGGCCCAGAAGAGGGCGGCGAGAAGGGGAAACAAGTACGTGGCCGCTGGTACGGGCGCATCCGCAGGCGTCCGGGTGGCGGCGCCGGCCTCGCCCTCGTCGCCTGCCTTGGCGAGGGCGAGGAGCAGGAAGAAGAGCAAGACGGCGTTGAGCGCGTGGAGGACGGCATTCGTCTGGTGGTGGAGATGCTTGGGCGAGCAGCGGTCGATGTCCGCCTGCGTCGGCCGCCGCCGCGGATCGAGCTTGGGCGCGCACGAGACGTCGGCCATGTAGCTGATGTAGGTGAGCGGCATCCAGATGGCCGCGTGCGTCACATTCAGGAAGGCGTCCCTGACATTGGCGGCGGAGAGGCCGTCCTTGACGAAGGCGCAGCGGAACGTGTAGTCGTGGTCGTCAAGATTGAGATAGTCGAAGTCCTGCGTTTGGTTGTAGAGCGTCCAGACGGTGACAAGCAGGAAGAGCGCAGTCGGAATTGCTTTGAGGGCCTTTTTCATTGGACGCTTATTAGATCATGCTGCAGTTTACCGGAACTCGAAGTCGACGACGATCGGACGATGGTCCGACGGACTCTTGAATTCGCAGCCGGGGATGTTCTGCGGTGCGGAGTAGCCGTCCATGGGAATTTCGGCCGACTTCACGCTGGCGGCGAGGGGTGGGGTGAGATAGACGTAGTCGATGCGTTTCATCCCGTAGGTCGAGGTCACCAGCTGGCCCGGGTGGCGCTCGGCGATGATGTCGCGGTACGGCGTCGCTTCCCGGACGAAGGACTGGGCGAGGAAGCACGGATCTTTCGGGTCTTTTTGATAGAAGGGATTGTCGACGGGTGACAGCGAATTGAAGTCGCCCATCATCATCCAGCATTCGTTCGCGCCGTTCGTGTGGGTGAGGATTGTCTCGCGGCACACCTCTTCAACCTCGTAGCGGCGGTAGAAGTCGCCGCCGTGTTCCGCGCGGCTCTTTTTCACGTCCTTCGCGCCCGGCGCGTGCAGATGCGGATAGGTATGCAGCGTGACGAGGTTGATTTCGCGCCCGGCGACCTTGACGACGGACCATCCCGCCCCGTGGCAGACCGGCTTCTCTTTGGGTCCGACAATCCGCTTCACCCCCTCGATTGGCAGGCGCGACGTCACCACCTGCGGATAGTTGTCGCGGTGGCCGCCCAGAAAGACGTTGGTGTGGCCGTAGCGCGCGGCCAGTTCCGGCCAGCCGTTCGGCAGGTAGCGGTTCGCCTTGGGGATGTAGTTTGTCGGCGTGTCCGTCTGCCAGATGCTTTCCGCCTCGCACCACACGCACAGGTCGGGCTTCATCTCCTTGACGTAGGCGACGAAACGCGCATAGTCGTCGCGCTGTCCGTCCCACATGCCGTTCTGGATGTTCCAGTAGAGCACGCGGAAGGACACAGCGGCCTTTTCCTGGTTCGGGACGCAGCAACCTGCAAGAACCAGGGCCGAAACGAGTCCGAAGAGTTTGATCATGTTCATGGCAATCACCTTTCAAGGGGTATAGTATAGCATAAAACGTCGAAATCGGGACGCATGCCCCGGCAACGTCTGTTTTCAAAAACTGTCTGCGGGAGGGGTTGCAATTTGCTATAATATCCGTCTCAGCTTATGGATATCTGTTTTGAGAGAGGAAGGAACGTCATGCATTTCGTTTCTCGCCGTGCTTGGCTCGGTCTTTCGGCGGCGGCTTTGGCGGCTTTGACCGGCTGCTCGCTGTTCACGCCTGCGGCGCCGAAGGGCGGTTCGCCCGAGGCCTGGGCGGCGATTTCGAACGGTGCGCCGGTGCGCGTGGCGGTGTTTACGGGTCCGGGCGCGCGCGGCGTCGGGATGTTCCGCTGGGTGCAGCTGATGGATTGCGCGCCCGAGCTCGAAGCGACGTATGTGGACGGTGCCGCCATCCGTGCGGGCGCGCTCGAACGGGCCGACTTGCTCGTCATGCCGGGCGGCATGAGCAACGTCGAGGAGAAGGACCTCGGGAAAGAGGGGCAGCTGGCGGTGCGGAAGTTCATCGAGGACGGCGGCTCGTATCTCGGCACGTGCGCGGGCGCCTTCCTGGTGATGGCGGACAAGACGCGCGACAAGCCGCTGGGCATCGTGCCGTACAAGCACCGCAAGGGCGGCTGGGGCGGCGAGGCCGTACTCAAGGTCCAGTACACAAAGGAAGCCGAAGATCTCTACGGCATCAAGGCCTCGGCGCGGCATGAACGGTTCAATGGCGGACCGGTGATGGATTCCGCCGGCGCCGTGCCGGGTTCCGACTTCAAGGTGATGTCCCGTTTCGCCTGCAATCTGCACAGCTATGCGACGACGAACCGCTTCGGCTCGACGGGCGGCGTGCTGCCGAAGATGGCGGACGGCGCGAGCGCCGTGGCGGGCACGTTTGGCAAGGGGCGCGTGTGGGTGTTCTCGACGCATCCCGAATACTATCCGGACACGTGGGATTCGGTGAAGGACGCCCTTACGTTCGCGACGGGCCGCGATGTGACGCTGTGTGCGCCGCAGCGCACGCGGCACCAGCTCTCGGTGGGCTGGTACTGCAAGCCGGGGCCGGGCCCGGCGGCGGCCGACCTCGCGCGCGAACTCATCCGCGACGCCGACTTCGACGTGACGCCCTATTCGACGGACGAAATCCTTCACACCGACCTGCGCCACGAGGATGCGCTCGTCGTGCCGGACGCCGCGGACACGAACGTCGTCCAGAAGATGCTGGCCCCGAAGGGTTCGCAGATGAAGTCGCTCGTCGCGTTCATGGACCGCGGCGGCACGATCGTCACCTGGGGCGCCGCGGCGGCGAACTTCGCCCCGCATGACAACCTCGTCGTCGTCGGGAAGGGCGCGGACGTGCCGCGCGCCCTGCGTACGCTGAAGAACGCGCCGCCCCCCGCGCCGCGTGCGGCGCCGGCGGCGAAGGTCGCCAATCCGATCCGCGTCGCGGCCTACTACGATGCGGGCGCGAGCGGCACCGCGTCCGTGCGCTGGGCGAAGATGCTTTCCCTCTCGCCGGACTGCGAATTCACGGCGGTGGACGCGGTGGACGTCCGCAACGGCGCGCTCGACCGGGCCGATCTCTACATCGCGCCGGGCGGAAACGCGGCCGTCCAGGGCAAGGCGCTGCAGCTGAAGGGGCGCAAAAACCTCGTCTCGTTTGTCCGCAACGGCGGCTGGTTTTTCGGCACCTGCGCGGGCTGCTACCTCGCGCTCGCGCCGGCCGAGGACGAGAAGACGAACACGACGTCGCGCCTCTCTCTCCTACCGTACACGCGGCAGAAGAGTCCGTACCGCGGCGGCGCGATGCTCGACATCCGTTTGACGGACAATGCGGACCTTTTCGGCCTCCAGCCGAAGTCCCTGCGCACGGTGCGCTACCACGGCGGTCCTGTCCTCACGGCGAGCGAGATGCTGCCCGAGGCGGACGTCAAGGAAATCGCCACGTTCGCCTGCGAGGGCGTCTACGACAGTTTCCCGAACAGCCAGCCGACCATGCTCGGCCATCCCGCCCTCGTCGCGGGCACGTTTGGGAAGGGGCGCGTCGTCGGCTGCTCGCCGCATCCCGAAAGCTTCACCGATACGCAGGACATCATCCGCGGCGGTCTTCGCTTCCTGACGGGACGCGCCTGCGAGGCCGAGTATCCGCAGCGCACGCGCGGCAACCTCGCGGTTGGCTTCCACAGCGCGCATGTCGGCAAGGCCGGCATGATGCTCGCGACGGAGCTCTTCCGCGAGCCGACGCTCGATGTGCGCGTGGTCGGTACGGACAACGTCGGCCAGGGTGCGCTCGAGCATTGCGACGCGCTCGTCTATTCGCATCCCGGCAAGGCGACGAACTACCGTCGGTTCCGCGCGTTCACGGAGAAGGGCGGACGCCTCTTCGTGTTCGGCACCGAGGCGGAGCTCGCGACGCTGCCGAACGATTTGACCAATGTGAAGACGTTTACGCGGACGGCCGACCTGAAGCAGGCCCTGGTCGAGTATTCGAAGGAGAAGTAGGAATCCATGAATCCCTTTCTGCCGGTAGCCGAGTTTCCGGATTTTGCGAAGATGACGCCCGAGGCGGCGGAGGCGGCGCTGCCGCAGCTGCTCGCCGCCGCGAAGGCGAAGGTCGAGGCGCTTGAGAAAAGCGACGACTGTTCGTGGGACGGTTTCGTGCGCGCGCTCGACGACGCGCAGCGTCCGCTTTGGGACGCCTGGGGCTGCATCCGCCACCTCATCACCGTGTGCAACGGCGAGGGCTGGCGCAAGATTCAGGAGAAGTACCAGGGCGACGTCGTCGCGTTCTCCCTGCGCGTCGGACAGTCGCGTCCCTTCTGCGACCGTGCGAAGGCGCTGCGCGCGAAGCTCGCGGCGGACCCCGCGACGCCGAATCAGGCGACGCGCCTGCGCATTCTCGACAAGATGGTGCTCGCCGCGACGCTCGCCGGCGTCGCGCTCGACGGACCCCGGCAGAAGCGCTTCAATGAAATCCAGACCGAGCTGCAGAAGCTCGGCAGCGATTTCCGCAACCATGTGATCGACGCGACGAAGGCGTTCTCGCTGACGCTCACGAAGAAGATCGAACTCGACGGTCTGCCGGCGAATCTGAGGTCCGTGCTCGCGGGCGACAACGACGCCGAGAAGGGGCCGTGGCGTGTCACGATCGACGACGCGGTCTACTATCCGTTCATGAAGCACGCGAAGAACCGCCCCGTGCGCGAGGCGCTCCTCCGCGCGCGGGTGGTGCGCGCCACGACGGGCGAGTCGGACAATACGCCCCTCGTTTCGCGCATCCTCGCCCTCCGGCAGGAACTCGCGGAACTGCTCGGATTCGGCAACTACGCGGAACTCTCGCTGGCCGAGAAGAGCGCGCCCTCGGTCGCGGCCGTCAATGGAATGATCGACGAGCTGGCGGCGGCGTCCAAGCCGATCGCCGTCGCGGAAGACGCGGCGCTGCGGGCCTTTGCCCGGGCGACGGACGGCACGGAAGACATCAAGCCGTGGGACCGTTCCTTCTGGTGCGAACGCCAGCGCGAGAAGCTCTACTCGTATTCCGAGGAGGAGCTCGCCCAGTACTTCAACCTGCCCGTCGTGCTCCAGGGGCTCTTCGGCGTCGCGAACCGCCTGTTCGGCATTACCGTCGAGGCGGCGGACGGCGCGGCGGGCGTGTGGCATCCCGACGTGCGGTTCTTCCGCGTGAAGAACGAGCAGGGCGCGACGATCGCGCACTTCTATTTCGATCCGTATTCGCGTCCCGCCACCAAGAGCGGCGGTGCGTGGGCGAACGCCTTCCACCCGCACGAGAAGCTGGCGGACGGCACGGTGAAGCTGCCACTCGCGCTCGTGTGCTGCAACCAGGCTGTACCCGACAAGAACGGCCGCGCCCTGATGCGCTTCTCGGAAGTCGAGACGCTCTTCCACGAATTCGGCCACGCGCTCCAGCACATGCTCTCGACGGTCGACGAGGCGTCCGCCTCGGGCTTCGAGCTCATCGAGTGGGACGCCGTCGAGGTCGCGTCCCAGTTCATGGAGAACTGGTGCTACGACAAGCCGACGGTGAAGGCCTTCGCGCGCCATTGCGAAACGAACGAGCCGATCCCCGATTCGCTCATCGACCGCGTGCGCGCGGCGAAGAACTACCGCGCCGCCAGCGCGTCCCTCGGACAGCTCGCCTACGCGCGCACCGACTTCGCGCTGCACACGAAGCCGCCGGCCGATCCGAACGCGTTGAAGAACGAGATCTGCGCGGACCTCATTCCGGGCCGTCTGATTCCGGAGGACCGTCTGCTCAATTCGTTCACGCACATCTTCTGCGGCGGCTACGGCGCCGGCTACTACGGCTACAAGTGGAGCGAGGTGATGAGCGCGGACGTCTTCGGCGCGTTCGAAGAAGCGGGCCTCGGCGACGAGGCGGCCGTGCGGCGGCTCGGCCGCCGCTACCGCGACACGTTCCTCGCGCTCGGCGGCAGCGTCGACCCGATGGAAGTGTTCCGCCGCTTCCGCGGCCGCGCTCCGTCCATACAGGCGCTGCTGCGGCAGACAGGGCTCTTGGCAGGTAATAAGTAATAGTGAATAGTTAAGAGTTGAAAGTTGAAAGTTGAAAGTTAAGAGTGAAAAGATCATGTATAAAAGACTGCTGACGATTCAAGATGTCTCGTGCGTAGGGCAGTGCTCGGCCACTGTGGCGCTGCCCGTCATTTCGGCTTGCGGCGTCGAATGCGCCGTGCTGCCGAGCGCCGTTCTTTCGAACCATACGGGCGGCTTCAAGAGCTGGACGTTCTGCGACCTCACGGGCGAACTCGCGAAAATCGAAGCCGAATGGACCAAGCAGGGCATCGGTTTCGACGCCTTCTACACGGGCTACGTGTGCCCGGCGCAAATCGACCCCATTCTCAGCATCATGGAACAGTGCGCCAATCCGGGCGCGGTGCGTGTCGTCGATCCCGTGATGGCCGACAACGGCAAGCTCTATCCCGGCTTTGCGGACGACTTTCCGCAGCAGATGGCACGACTCTGCAAGGGTGCGGACTACCTGTTGCCGAACCTCACCGAGGCGGCGTTCCTGCTCGGCAGGACGCCGGTGCTCGAAGGCTACGACAAGGCGTTCATCGCGGACATGGTCAAGGGCCTGCACGCCCTCGGCGCGAAGAACGTGATCCTCACGGGCGTTTCGTTCGAGCCGGACCTGCTGGGCACGGCGGTGTCCGACGGCACGACGGTGCAGTACGATTTCAATCCCCGCCTCCTGCGCGTCTCGCACGGCACGGGCGACGTTTTCGCGAGCGTCTTCGCGGGCGCCGTGCTGCGCGGCCTCTCCGCGCTTGACGCCGCCGCGCTTGCGGCCGACGTCGTGTGCGCGGCGATCCAGGCGACCGACGACTCGCATTGGTACGGCGTCGCCTTTGAGCGCGCGCTGCCGATGCTGGTCGAGAGATTGAAGGTTGTGGCTTGAGGAGAGTCGGATTGTGAATGGCAGGGCGGCGAGTTCCCTCGCCGCCGCATGTTGGAGAAGTGTCATGAAAAAGTGTTTTCTGTCGATTGCCCTTGCGGGCGCCTGTCTGTTCGCGGCGGAGCCGCAGCCGGAGCATGTGCCGGAACTGATGGTCACGAAGGCCGGGGCGAAGGTTGCGGACGTCGCAACCTGGGAGCAGGTGCGCCGGCCTGAACTGCTGCAGCTCTTCCGCGAGCGGGAATACGGGGTGCGTCCGGTCGGTCGGCCCGACGCGTTGACGTTTGCGGCGGTCGAGCCGGACGCGGTGATGCTGGACGGCCAGGCGATTCGCAAGCGCATCCGCGCGACGTGGAAGGCGCCGAAGGGCGAGCAGAGCTTCGTCTTCACGGCGTTCATTCCCGTGACGGCGAAGGCGAAGCCCGCACCGGGCTTCGTGCTCATCTGCAACCGTCCGGCGGAGAAGAACATCGACCCGACGCGCGCGGTGAAGAGTCCGTTCTGGCCGGTGGAAGAAATCGTTGCCCGCGGCTACGCGGCGCTCGCGTTCCATTATGGCGAGATTGCGCCGGACGAGGCGAAGGACAACTGCGCCTCCGGCGTGTTCGCCGGCTGGTCGTCCGAACGCACGGCGAACAGCTGGGGTGCGCTGCAGGCCTGGGCCTGGGGCGCGAGCCGCGTGATGGACTGGATCGAAACGGAGCCGCTGCTCGACGCGAAGCACATCGGCGTCGTCGGACACTCCCGCGGCGGCAAGACGGCGCTTGTCGCCGGTGTCGAGGATACGCGTTTCGCGATGGCCTGCTCGAACGACTCCGGCTGCGGCGGCGCGAAGCTCAACCACATGGACCTGCCGAAGAGCGAGAGCATCGCGCGCATCACGAAGGCCTTCCCGCATTGGTTCTGCAAGAACTTCGCCGCGTATGCGGGCAAGGACAGGGAGATGGACTTCGACCAGCACATGTTCGTCGCGCTCATGGCGCCGCGCGCGGTGGCGATCGCGTCCGCGACCCAGGACGACTGGGCGGGTCAGCCCGGCGAGTACGCCTGCGCCGCGCTGGCATCCCCCGCCTGGGAGCTCTACGGCAAGAAGGGGCTCGTCTCGACGAGCTTCCCGCAACCCGACGAGGCGCGTCAGGACGGCTGGGTCTCCTACCACCTCCGCACGGGCATCCACAACCTGACGCTTCAGGACTGGAACCGGTACATGGACTTCGCCGATCGTCTTGGCTGGCGGACGAAACCCGCCGCCTCCCTCAACTTCGCGGCGGTCGCCGACCTCGCGGCGAACGTCGATCCGTTCATCGGTACGGCCGGTACGGGCCATACGACGCCGGCGGCCTGCGTGCCGTTCGGTCTCGTGCAGCCGGGTCCGGATACGGGCCGCGGCGGCTGGGAACACTGCAGCGGCTACATCTGGGGCGACAAGACGATCTGCGGTTTCTCGCAGACGCACCTCAACGGGACGGGCTGCCCCGACCTCGGCGACGTGCCGATCCTGCCGTTCCGCGGCGAGAACCCCGACCCGCAGGCGCACGACAAGGCGACCGAAACCGCGAGCCCGGGCTACTACGCCGTGACGCTCAAGGACGCGAAGGTGCGCTGCGAAATGACGGCGACGCCGCATGTCGGCCTCTACCGCTTCACGTACGACGGCGACGGTGCGCGCCGCCTGCTCGTCGACTGCCAGAGCGCGATCGGCGGCAATGCCGAGCATCAGATGCGCAAGGCGGATGTCGCCCTCGAGGCGGACAAGACCGGTCTAGCCGGTCAGATCGAGCGCAGCTGCTGGGTGAACCGCACGTATTCGTTTGCGATTGCGTTCGACCGCCCCTACACGCAGGTGAAGGAGCTCCCGCGCAAGGGCGGCGAACGTGCCCCGCGCTATGTGTTCGACTTCGACCTCAAGCCGGGCGAAACGCTGCAGGTGAAGGTTGCGCTCTCCGCCGAAGGGGATGTCGCCGCCGCGAAGAAGAACCTCGCGGCCGAAGCGAAGGGCTGGCGCTTCGACGAGAAGAAGAAAATCGCGCGCTGGATGTGGAACGTGCTGCTCGCCCGCGCCGAAGTCGATGGCGACGCGGATGCGAAGAAGAGCTTCTACACGTCGCTCTTCCATCTCTTCATGCAGCCGAACAATCTCGCGGACGTCGGCCAGAAGCCGTTCTTCTCGACGTTCTCGTCGTGGGACACGTTCCGCGCGGCGCATCCGTTCTACACGCTCATCGTGCCCGATGCGGTGCCGTCCCTCGTCGACTCGATGCTCGAGCAGGGCCGCCGCACGGGCTACCTCCCGATCTGGACGCTCTGGGGCAAGGACAACCAGTGCATGATCGGCACGCACTCCGTGCCGGTGATCGTGGACGCGTACCTCAAGGGGCTGCTGCCGAAGAACGCCGACCCGAACGCCGTCTTCGAGCAGATCAAGGAGACGCTCACGAAGCCGCATCCCGGCCGTGGCAAGGAAAACTGGGATCTGCTCGACAAGTACGGCTACTATCCGTTCGACCTCATTCGCGGCGAGAGCGTGAGCCGCACCTTCGAGTGCGCCTACGACGACAGTTGCGCGGCGGCGATGGCCGAGAAGCTCGGCCGCACGGAGGACGCGGCGTACTTCAAGAAACGGTCGTCGAACTGGAAGAACGTGTTTGACACGGAGATCGGCTTTGCCCGCGGCAAGGACACGAAGGGCAACTGGCGCACGCCGTACGATCCGTTCCAGCTCGGCCACGGCGGCGACACGGCGAACGATTTCACGGAAGGCAACGCGTTCCAGTACTCCTGGCACGTCATGCAGGATCCGCAGGGCCTCGTCGAGGCGATGGGCGGCCGCGACAAGTTCCTCAAGAACCTCGACGCGCTCTTCACGGCGCCGGAGAAGGTCGAGGGCCAGGGTTTCGTCTCCGACGTGACGGGCCTCATCGGCCAGTATGCGCACGGCAACGAGCCGAGCCACCACACGATCTACTTCTATTCGGTGATGGGCCGTCCCGACCGCACGGCGGAACGCGTGCGCGACGTGTTCGACCGCTTCTACCTGCCGAAGCCGGACGGTCTCTGCGGCAACGACGACTGCGGCCAGATGAGCGCGTGGTACGTGTTCTCCGCGATGGGCTTCTATCCGTTCAACCCGTGCGGCGGCGAGTACGTGCTCGGCGCGCCGCAGCTGCCGCGCGTCGCGCTGACGCTGCCGGGCGGCAAGAAGTTCACGGTCTTTGCGCTGAACCTCTCCGCGAAGAACAAGTACGTGAAGAGCGTCAAGTTCAACGGCAAGCCCGTCACGGGCCCGACGATCAGCCACGCCGACATTCTCAAGGGCGGCGAGCTCGTCTTCACGATGGCGGACCGTCCGTAGGCGCATCCGCCGGAAAACGCGAAAAGATCGAAGGTAGGGGAGAGAGCGACGTGGCAGACGAACTCACGCCCATGCAGCGGCAGTACCGTGCAATCAAGAACACGTTGCCGCCCGGTTCCATCCTGATGTTCCGTCTGGGGGACTTCTACGAGATGTTCGGCGAAGACGCCGTCGTCGCGTCCCCCATTCTCGGCGCCACGCTCACGCAGCGCGCGGGGGCGCCGCTCTGCGGCATCCCGTACCACGCGCTCGACGCCTACCTCGCCAAGCTCATCCGCGCCGGCAAGACGGCGGCCATCTGCGACCAGATGGAAGACCCGCGCCTCGTGAAGAAGGGACAGATCGTGCGCCGCGAGGTGACGCGCATCGTCACGCCGGGCACGGTGACGGAAGACGGCCTTCTCGACGCGAACGTCAATACGTACATCGCCGCGGTCGCCGGCTGCGGCCTCGCGCTCCTCGACCTCTCCACAGGCGAATTCGCCGTCGAGCCGTTCGCGTCCGAGGAGAAGCTCGCCGACGCGCTCGCACGCGACCGGCCGGCGGAACTCGTGTTGCCGAAGCCGGACGACGACGCCTCCGGCTCTGCGTTGCAGGACGACGGCGCCCTCGCCGCCGCGGGCCTCAACGTCTCCTACACGGACGCTTGGACGTTCAGCCTCGACGCGGCGCGCGAGGCGCTGCTGCGCCACTTCAACGTGACGGCGCTCGACGGCTTCGGCCTCGAAGGCAGGGCGGATCTCGTCTGCGCCGCCGGCGCGCTGCTGTATTACGTGCACACGACGCTGCGCCATCCGGTGGACCATGTGCGCAGCGTACGCGTGCGCGAGGCGTCCGACTTCCTCGCGCTCGACGCCTCCTCCATTCGCCATCTCGCGCTGTTGCCGGTGGACGGCGTGTCGCGCGAGGCGTCGCTGCTCGGCGTGCTGAACGTCGCGCGCACCCCGATGGGGTCGCGCCGCGTCGCGAACTGGATCCGCCAGCCGTTGCGGAAAGCCGAGGCGATCAACGCGCGTCTCGACGCGGTCGAGGCATTCGTCAAGGACCGTCTCGCGCTCTCCTCGCTGCGCGCGCGCCTGGCTGAAGTGCGCGACCTCGAGCGTCTCATCGCGAAGGTGGATTCCGGCCGCGCCAACGCGCGCGACCTCAAGGCGCTCGCGGGCTCGCTGCGTCCCGTGCCGGAACTCAAGGCCGCCGTCGCGGGCGTGCGCAACGCCGCGTGCGCGGTGCTGGCGGGCGTGCAGGAGCGGATGTCGGCCGAACAGGCGGTCGTCGACCTCATTGACCGCGCGATTGCCGAGAATCCCAACGTCCTTCTTACGGAAGGCAACCTCATCGCGCCCGGCTACAACGCCGACCTCGACGAACTGCGCAGCATCGCGACGGAAGGACACCGCTGGATCGCCGAATATCAGGCGAAGGAAGTCGAGCGCACGGGCATCAAGACGCTGCGCGTGCGGCGCAACAGCGTGTTCGGCTTCTACATCGAAATTTCCAAGGCGGCCGCCGTCAGCGCGCCGCCCGAGTACGAGCGCCGCCAGACGCTGACGAACGCCGAACGTTTCACGACGCCCGAGCTCAAGGAATACGAGCAGAAGGTCGTGGGCGCGCAGGACCGCAGCTTCGCGCTCGAACAGGATCTGTTCCGCGACATCGTCCGACAGGTGGCGGAACGCACGGCGCCCGTGCAGCAGACCGCGAACGCGATCGGCGAACTCGACGCGGTGCTGTCCTTCGCCGACCGTGCGCTCGCACTTGGCTATGTGCGGCCTGTCATCGACGCGTCGGACGTGCTCGACATCGACGACGGACGCCATCCGATCATCGAGCAGCTGCCGGACGCCGAGCCGTTCGTGCCGAACGCGACGCGGCTCAACGGCACGACCGACCAGATCATGCTGATTACGGGACCGAACATGGCCGGCAAGTCGACCTACATCCGCCAGGTCGCGACACTCGCGGTGATGGCGCAGGCGGGCAGTTTCGTGTCCGCGTCGCGGATGCGCCTCGGTGCGCTCGACCGTGTGTTTACGCGCATCGGCGCGGGCGACGACCTGTCGCGCGGACGTTCCACCTTCCTCGTCGAAATGCAGGAATGCGCGAACATCCTCAACAACGCGACGCCGCAGTCGCTCATCATCCTCGACGAAATCGGCCGCGGCACCTCCACCTTCGACGGCATCTCGATTGCCTGGAGCGTGGCCGAGTATCTGCACGAGAATCCGAAGACGAAGGCAAAGACGCTCTTCGCGACGCACTACCACGAATTGACGGACCTCGCGGACAAGTTTCCGGGCATCAAGAACTACACGGTGCGCGTGAAGCAGGAGGGCGACCGCATCGTCTTCCTGCGCCGCATCGCGCCCGGCATCGCCGAGAAGAGCTTCGGCATCCACGTCGCCGCGATGGCGGGCCTGCCGAAAGCCGTTGTCGACCGGGCGGACCAGATTCTCAAGAATCTTGAAGCCAACGATCTCGATGTCAACGCGCCCAAGATCGTCCGCAAGCCCCGCAGGAAACTGAGCGATCTCCCCGGCCAGATGACCTTGTTCTGACGCAGAACGGAGAGTTGAGCGCGCAGAGCGGATTCTGCACGCCCGGCCCGGCGCTTCGTCAGAAGACGCGGTTGTTGATTTCCGCAGCTGAATTCAGGCAGGAGCGGTAGTCGCTCGGCGTCTTCGAAAGGGGAAAGCGGATGCCGGCCCATTCGAGCTTGTGGTGCTTGTTGCCGCTGATGTAGCGGAAGCCGAGCTTCTCGAGGTCGGCGATCGCCGCGTCGTCGAGCGACGCGCCCGCTTCCTTCACGATCTGCTTCACTTCGGCGCGGCGGCGCTCGAGCTCGCCGGACATCGGATTGGCCGCGAGAATCGCTTCGAGGATGCGCGCGCGGCGGTCGCGACCCGCGGCCTCGGCGCTGCGGTAGGCGTCCTTGACCGTCTCGAGCACGTGCTCGTGGATTTCGCCTGCGAATTTCTCCGCGAGACCGACCGGCTTGTCGAGCAGCACCGATGTCGAGAGGGAGGTGCGGAGCGCGTCCTTCAGCTGGGCCTGCGCGGCGGCCAGTTCGGACTGGAGGCGTGCGCGTTCGGCCTCCCAGTTCTGCGCGGCCTGCCGGGCGGCGGCCTGGACTTCAGCCAGTTCGTCCTTGACGGCGGCGAGGTCCGTCGCGAGCGATTCGCAGGCCGCGGTCTGGGCTTCAAGCTCCTCCTTGAGTGCCGCCTCGCGGCGGGCGGCGGCGGCTTCGAGGGCCTGGCGCTGCGCCTCGGCCCGCTCTTCGCGCACGCGGGCGACGGTGGCGGGTGTGACGACGGTGGTACGGAGGGCGGGGACGCCCTGCGTCGCGGCGGGGGCGGGCTTCTTTTCCTTCTTGATCTCGCGCGGACCCAGCAGCGCGGAAAAATAGTCCGCCGAGTCGGTGGCGCCGGCGAGCGTGCGGTCGACGGGTTGTGCCGGCTCGGCCGGTTTCGGCGCCGGCTTCTCGGCCGGCTTGAGCTTCTTCAGCTGCGAAAAATCGTTATAGGTCCCCATATTTCCCTCTCTTCCTCGGCGTTAATTATACCATTTATTGAGAGCTTGCGCCGCGCTAAAATCCGATGTTCCCGTCGACGCCGTCCACAGGCAAGCTCCGACTCTCCTCACGCTCCGAGGGCGCGGCGCGGGTATTGACGCAGGCGGGATTTTGTTCTACAATTTTCACTCACTCCACGCCGCGGAAACGGCGGGCGGGTGGCGCCGAAACAGAGCCAAACGGAATGAAGACGATGCCCAAGAAAATCCACATCCTGCCCTCGTTGCTGGCGGCCGATCTCGGCGCGCTGGCGGCCGATATCGCGCGTGTCGCCGCATCGGGGGCCGACGCGCTCCATCTCGACATGATGGACGCGCACTTCGTGCCGAATCTCTCGTACAGCCCGAGCGTCGTCTCGCTCGTCCGCCGCGTGTCGCCGGGCCTCTATCGCCATGTGCATCTGATGATGACGCGTCCCGACCTCTATCTCGAGCCCTTTGCGGCGGCCGGCGCGCAGACGCTCCAGCTCCATGTCGAGGCCGACTGCGATCTGCATCGGGAACTCGCGCGTACACGGGCGTTGGGAGTCCGTGCGGCGCTGGCCCTCAATCCGGAAACGCCGATCGAGCGCGTCTATCCGTATCTCGACGAATGCGACGAGCTGCTCGTGATGACGGTGCATCCGGGCTACGGCGGACAGAAGTTCATCGCCGCGTGTCTGCCGAAGATCCGCGCGGTGCGGACGCGGCGTCCCGACCTCGACATCATGGTCGATGGCGGTGTGAATGCGGAGACGGCCGTGCAGGCGGCCGCGGCGGGCGCGAACATGCTCGTTGCCGGCAGCTATCTCTTCAAGATGCCGGACCTCGCGGTCGGCGTGGCGGATCTCCGGGCGCGATGCGAAGCCGCGTTCGTCGGTTGACATGACGGAGCTCCACCTCGAGATCGACGCGGCCGGCCGTGCGGCGTTCCGGGCCGAGGCGCCGGAAGTCGCCGGCGGACCCGCGGTGCCGCTGCGCGGCGACGCCTTGCGGACGGCCGTGCGCGAGGTGGTGTGGTATGCGGACGGCTTCGAGGAGGACGAAGCCGACGACGCGCGGCTGTGGCCGAGCGGGCCGAATCTGCTGATGTTTCTCAGCGACGTGCGCGGGCGCCGTTTCAAGAGCGGCGTCTTTCTTGGCGCGGACGTGTTGGCGGCGGCCGAGCTCTTCCGCCGGGCGGCCAAGATCGTCGCGGCCGGCCGCTATCTGCCGACGCTCGTTCAGGAAGGTGCCGCGGCTTTTGCCCGCTGGCAGCCCGTCGTCTGGCCGTGCGACGGCGGGGCATCCGGCCGTGAGGCGCGTTTTCTCGCCCGCTGTCTTGACGGGCTGGTACGCCGGGCGCGGCGGACGGCGCTCGAGGACGATGCGGGCGGACACGAGACGGTCCACGACGCGTGGATGGCGGCCTTGCGGAGCGAGACGGGGCGCATCCGTTGGGAGGGGGGCGACGATCTCGCTTCGCTGGCGCGCGACCTCGCGGCCTGGCGATCGCCGCTCGTCGTCTCCGCGGCCGACCGTGCCGCGCTCCGCCTGACGCTCGTCGCGCCGGCGACGCCGGACGGGGACTGGCGGCTGTCGCTGGCGGCGCCGCCGGCGACGCGTCTCGGCTACGTGTCGCTCGGACAGGCCGCGGCGCTTTTCCCGCCGCTGGCGAGTCTGCGCGGATCCGCGGCGACGCTCGACCGTGCCGGTGCCGAGGCCTTTCTGCGGGTCGGCGCACAGGCGCTCACGGCGGCGGGATTCGCCGTGGAGATGCCGGCGGGCGTGACGGGCGAACATCTGACGGCCGAGGCCGAGCTGGCGCCGCTCGAAGGCGGAACGAAGGGGGCGCCGACGCCGGAGGCGAATCACGCGGCCGGCCGGATCGGCGCCAAGCTGACGATTCGCGTCGACGGCGAGAAGGTGGGCGAGCCGGAAATCCGGTTCCTGCTCGACCAGGGATCGCCGCTCGTCTTTTTCCGCAACCGGTGGATCGAAATCGACCGCAACGTGCTGCGCGAGGCGTTGCAGGCGCTGCGCGCGGCCAAGACGAAGAAGCTTTCGGTGCGCGAGGCCGTCTCGTTCGCGCTCGGGACGGGGCGGGCGGGGCGCCTGCGCGTGGCGCAGGTGAAGGCGCACGGCTGGCTGCGGGGGCTGCTCAACGAGCTGCGCGGTGAACGGCAATTCAAGGTGCTGGCGCCGCCGGACGGTCTCAAGGCGACCTTGCGCGCCTACCAGATGCGGGGCGTTTCGTGGCTGGCGTTTCTGACGAAGTGGGGGTTCGGTCCGTGCCTGGCGGACGACATGGGCCTGGGCAAGACGATCCAGGTCATCGCGTGGCTGCTGCATCTTGCGGCGGAGGCCCGACACCGCCCCGTGCTCGTCGTGGCGCCGGTTTCGGTGACGACGAACTGGGTGCGCGAGATTCGGCGTTTTGCGCCGTCGCTCAAGGTGATGCTCCATCAGGGCGGCACGCGGGCGATCGGCGGACAGTTCCGCCGCGCGTGTGCGGGCATGGATGTGGTGGTCACGGGCTATTCGCTGCTGGTGCGGGACTTCGCGCTCCTTTCGGACGTTGCGTTTGCGGCGCTCGTGCTGGACGAGGCGCAGATGGTGAAGAACGCGGAGACGCGGGCGGCGAAGGCGGCGCGGGCGCTCGAGGCGCCGATGAAGATCGCGCTCACGGGCACGCCGTTCGAGAACAGCGCGAACGACTTGTGGTCCATCGAGGACGTGCTCAACCCGGGCCTGCTCGGCGAACGCAAAGATTTCGAAGAGACGTTCACGAAGGCCATCCGCCACGATGCGCGGAGCGGGGCGGCGGCGAAGTTGCGGCACATCCTCGAGCCGTTCGTGTTGCGGCGGCTGAAGACCGATCCGGGCGTCGCGGCGGAACTGGGCGAGAAGCGCGAAGTGCGCGAGTATTGTCCGCTCTCCCCCGCGCAGCGCCGGCGCTACGAAGCGGCGCTGGCCTCGTTCCGGCTCGACACGGCGGCCGACGAGCCGACGCGCGGGCGGATGCTCGCCTTGCTCACCGAGCTCAAGCTCGTGTGCGACGGGGACGGCAAGCTCGCCCGGCTCGACGAGCTGCTCGGCGAGATCTTCGCGAACGGGGAGTCGTGTCTGATCTTCACGCAGTATGCGAAAGTGGGGCGGGCGGTTCGGGCACATCTCCAGGAGACGTTCGGCCGGCTCTTCCCGTTCCTGCATGGCGGCCTCACGCCCGGACAGCGCGAGGCGGAAATCGCGGCGTTCAACGGCGACGCCGAGCCGAACGCGTTCATCCTCTCGCTCAGGGCGGGCGGATTCGGCCTCAACCTCACGCGCGCGACGCACGTGATCCATTTCGACCGCTGGTGGAACCCCGCGGTGGAGAACCAGGCGACGGACCGCGCCTACCGCATCGGTCAGACGAAGACCGTCTTCGTGCATACGTTCATCTGCGCCGGCACGCTCGAAGACCACATCGACGAGCTGCTCGAGTCCAAGCGCTTCCTCGCGAACGAAGTCGTCGCGGGCGGCGAGTCCTTCCTCCTGCAGATGGACGCGCGCGCGTTCGCGCAGATGACCGCGCTAGACGATGCGGTTGAAATCTGATAGAATACGATGCATGGAGATGGCCTACATCCTTGAGCCCGGGGCCGCCTTCGGCGGCTGGAAAATCGTGCGTCCGCTCGGACGCGGCGGCATGGCCGAGGTGTATGAAGTCGAGGACGCGCGGCTGGGCACGCGGTATGCGCTCAAGCTCTTCACCGGCGCGGCGGGCGACTCCGCGGCGGTGCGCGCGCGGTTCATCGAAGAGGCGAAGCTGCTGGCGCGGCTCGACCATCCGCGGCTTGTACGCGTATTCGACTACGGCGAGGCGGCGGGGCGTCCGTACTATGTGATGGACCTCGTCCTCGACGCGGAGGGGCGTCCGCGGACGCTGGCGGACGTCGGCGCGGGCGTCGACGAGGAGCAGATCGCCGTCTGGTACGAAGACCTGCGGGAAGGGCTCGCGTACATCCACGGCAAGGGCGTGCTGCATCGCGATCTGAAACTGCAGAACGTGCTGGTGGGTCCGGACGGCCACGCCGTGCTGACCGATTTCGGCGTGGCCAAGGTTTTCGACGCCGACCTCCGGTCGTCGCTCGGCATGACGCGGGAGCAGACGCTGGCGCGGCTGCGGGACGGCCGGCGGCTCGTGATGGGCAGCGTCGGGTACATGGCGCCCGAACTCGAGATGGGCGTGGCGGCGTCGCGGGAAAGCGACTGGTATGCGCTCGGGGTGATCGTGTTCCGTTTGCTGACGGGCACATGGTGCGAGGCGCGCACGGATGTGGCGTCCGCCCTGGAAACCTACGATCCGGTGTGGTCCGAGATCCTGCCGAAGCTGTTGCACCTCAATCCGGCCGGGCGTGCGTGTCCATCCTACGCCGCGCTTGCGCGGGCGCGCGCGAACGCGCGCGAGGTCGCGGCCGAGCGTGCCGGCGACGCGTTGCGCGGCGAGATGCGTGCGCTGAGGCGTACACGAAATCTAGGTTGGGCGGTTGCGGTTTTGGGAATTCTGCTGGCGGCAGGCTTCGGCTTTGGCCTCTGGCAGACGGGGCCTGACTTCGATGATGTGGTGAAGATTCCCGCGTTGCCGCCGAACCCGGGAACGACGGAGGATGATGAAAACCCGCTGGATGCGTACAGAAAGGCGCTCGTCTGCGCCTGGGAGCTTGTCCATCAGGACGTACGCAATCTGAGGGGCCGACCGAAGGAGCTCGCGAACAAGCTGCGCGACTATGTGCGGAAAGTCGAAGAGGATCGTGTGGGTTGGCCGGAGTACATGGAGGGGTTTGCCGACGCGTTGGATGAAGACGAGTCGCGGGCGCTGAAAGACATCCTCGAACAGGCCGCCGAGCGTCTTGATCCGTGTGCGGGCGAGAAGGTTGACTGACGGTAGAGAGGACGATGTCCGTGGCGACGTTTCCGGAAACTTCATACACGCTGTTTGCAAAGATACATGCCGCCGTGCCCGGGCAGGACGAGGCGGCGTGGACGCGGCTGGCCGATCTGTATGTGCCCGCGATGCGGACGTTCGCGGCCATCAAGGGCGCCGGCGACCGTGCGGACGACATCGTGATGGTCGTGCTCGCGAAATTGGTCGAGGTGCTCCGCAACGGACGGTACGACGCGACGAAGGGCCGCTTCCATTCCTATCTGGCGACGATGATCGTCAACGAGATCCACATGCAGTGGCGGAAGGACGATGTCCGCCGCCGGGACGCGCACGTGTCGCTCGACGAATTGTTAGACGAGACGAAGATTGCGGCGGACCCGCAGGCGGAGACGCCGGAAGAGCAGACCGTCGCGCGCATCGAGGAGTCTCTCGACGCGGATTGGCGGCGGGCGATCCTCGCCTCGGCCGTCGAGCACGTGCTGACGAAGACGGCGCTTTCCGCGCTGGCGCGGGACGTCTACCGCCTCCATGTCCAGGAGGGCCGATCGCTTGAAGAGACGGCTTTGAAATGCGGCACGACGCGCAACAATGTCAGCCAAATTTGTTCGCGAATCGAGAGGCGCATTGCAGCCGTTGGACGCGAGATGGTGGAGGGAATGTGAAGAATCCCCTTAAAATGCTGGGGTTCGGCGCATGTGAAGGGGCGCGGAACGCTTTTTGCAAAAATATGATTTTTTTATTTTTCCCCCTTGCATCGCCTTCAGACTTTTGCTATTATATTTGTGCTTACACGGAGAAGGCGTGTTCGGGTTCGAGGCTTATGGACTGTGTGTCCAGGCCTAGGAAACTGGGCACAACGCACGTTGGCCTTTGAGTTCGAAGACACCTCGCCGGATCTGTGTTTGAAGTGGTATAAGTACTATGCCCCGTCCGG
>CADCPA010000026.1 GCA_902803135.1 uncultured bacterium | reverse complement strand
GTCGGCCTCGACGCCTGCATGGCGAACCTGATGCGTCCCGCGCTCTACGGCTCGTACCACCACATCTCCGTGCCGAAATACGGCGAGGCGGGTACGACCTACAATTTCCCGGGCGTCGCGCCCGCGGTGCCGCTCATGACGTGCGACGTGACAGGCTCGCTCTGCGAGAACAACGACAAGTTCGCCATCGACCGCGCGATTCCCGTCGTCGAGCCCGGCGACCTGCTCGTGCTCCACGATGCGGGCGCGCACGGCCACGCGATGGGTTTCCAGTACAACGGCAAACTGCGCAGCGCCGAGCTGCTGCTGCGCACGGACGGCACGTTCAAGGTCATCCGCCGCGCGGAGACGCCGGCCGACTACTTTGCGACGTTGGACTATCCGGGGCTCTGCAAGTAAACATCCACCCGAGGAGGGGCACACAGATATGAGAATCGTCTTCATGGGATCGTCTCAGGCGTCGGCGACGTGCCTGCGCGCCGTGTTGCGCCTCCCCGGCCTTCAGGTCGTGGGCGTCGTCACGCAGCCGGACCGTCCGGCAGGCCGTGGACGCGACCTCACGCCGTGCCCGTGCCGCAAGTACGCCTCCGAACGCGGCATCCTCGACTGCATCACGCCCGAGAACGTGAACGCGCCTGAATCCGTCGAATGGATCCGCGCGCGCAAGCCGGACGTCATCGCCGTTGTCGCGTTCGGACAGTTCCTCAAGGACGAAATCCTGAACATGCCGAAGCATGGCTGCGTCAACTGCCATTTCTCGCTGCTGCCGAAGTATCGCGGCGCCTCGCCGGTCACGGCGGCGCTGCTCGCGGGCGACGAGCTCACGGGCATTTCGGTGATCCGCATGGGCCGCGGCATGGATGACGGCCCGATTCTCCGCAAGGCGGTCGAGCCGATCTATTCGGACGACACGGGCGACACGCTGATGGACCGCCTGGCCATTGCGGGCGGCGTCACCTTCGCGAAGACGTTGAAGATGCTCGACGCGGGCACGCTTCCGCCGCCGGTCGCGCAGGAAGACGCCAAGGCGACCTACGCGTACAAGATCAAGAAGACGGACGGCCTCATCAATTGGAAGAAACGCTCGTGCGACATCGAACTGCTGCTGCGCGCCTATACGCCGTGGCCGGGCTGCTACACGTTCCTGCCGAACCGGTTCCGTCGGAAGGGCAACACGGGCCGCGTCGTCATCACGGGCGTCGACTTCCTCAAGACGGAGCAGATCGATCCGTCGTGGCGCACCGAACTGCCGGGCACGGTGGTGGCGACGACGGGCCGCGGTCCGGTTGTCCGTACGGGCGATGGCGTGCTGTTGCTTACCTCGCTGAAGGCCGAGGGGGCCCGCGAACTCGCCGGCGGCGACTTCCTGCGGGGCCGTGCCCTGACGCCGCGCGTCGACATGCTGCTCGACGGCTGATTTTCTTCTCTTCAACCGGAGTCGCACGTCTCGGGGAACGACGGACGGTCGCTTCTCCGCCAACGGAGGAACGTTTCGATGATTGTCAAACTGCTCCTAGACCGAAAACGCGAAGGCCAGGCGCTGGCCGCGGAAGATATCCGCGCGCTCGTCGCCGCCTATACGAAGGGCGACGTGCCGGACTATCAGATGGCGGCTTTCGCCATGGCCGTGTGCTGCCGCGGCATGGACGACGCGGAGACGCTCGCCCTCACGGAGGCCATGCGCGATTCCGGCACGTGTCTCGACTGGACGGGTTTTCCGCCTTCGGCCGACAAGCATTCCACCGGCGGCGTCGGCGACAAGCTCTCGCTGATCATCCAGCCGCTGGCGGCGGCCTGCGGACTCGCCGTGCCCTCGCTGACGGGGCGCGGCCTCGGCCTCACCGGCGGCACGGCGGACAAGATGGAGTCCATCCCCGGCTACGTCGCCGGACTCTCTCTCGCCGCCTACCACCGCGTCGTTGCGGACTGCGGCTGCACGCTGACCGTGCAGACGGGCGAGATTGCGCCGGCGGACAAGAAGCTCTACGCGCTCCGCGACGTCACGGGCACAGTGCCGTCCATTCCGCTCATTGTCGCCTCCATTCTTTCGAAGAAGCTGGCCGAAGGCGCGCAAACGCTCGTTTTCGACGTCAAGTGCGGCGCGGGCGCCTTCATGAAGACGCGCGCTGACGCCCAGGCGCTTGCCGCGGCGCTCGTGAAGGGCGCGCGCGGCGCGGGACGCAAGTCGTGCGCGCTGGTGACGCAGATGGACGAGCCGCTCGGCTTTGCCGTCGGCAACGCGAACGAAGTGCGCGAGGCGATCGACGTGCTGCGGGGACGAAGCACGGCCCGCGACGTGATCGACCTCTCCGTCGAGTTTGCCGCGCGCATGGTGTCGCTCGCCAAGGACATGGACCTCGCGGCCGCCCGCGACCTGTGCCGCACGAATCTTGAAAACGGTTCGGCCTATGCGCGCTTTGCGCGCATGGTCGAGCTCCATGGCGGCGATCTCGCGGCGTTCCGCGAGAAGCTGCTGTCGCCCGTCGAGGCGCAGATGGTGACGGCGCCGACGGAAGGGCATGTTGCGTCCGTCGATGCGAACGGCATCGCCCAGGCCGCGTTCGAGCTGGGCGCGGGCCGTGCCAAATCCGACGACACGATCGACGCGCTGGCCGGTGTCGACCTCTGCGTGACGCGCGGCAGCGCCGTCGCGGCCGGGGCGCCGCTTGCGCGGTTGAGCACAACGACGCGTCCGGAAAAACTGGCCGTCGCCGCCGAGCTGGTCCGTGCGGCAATCACCGTTTCGCCGACGCCGCCGACGGTACGACCGCTCATTCTCGAGGAGGTGCTGTGATGAAGACGGGATCGGTTCTCTCGCTCGGCCTTTGCGCGCTGGCGCTGGCCGGTGCGGCTGTTGCCGGGGAACAGCTGCTGACGCCGCTGGCGAAGCACGATGCCGCGGGACGTCTCGTCGTTCTCGGCACGGAAGGCGGTTGGGAAGGCTCGCCGCTGCGGACGAAGACCGCAGTCTTCGACGGCGACCCCGCGACCTTTTTCGACCCGCCTCTCGCGGCAATGGCCGCCAACTGTTGGGCGGGCATCGAGCTGCCTGTGCCCAAGATGCTCACGCGCATCCGCTATCTGGGGCGTCCCGACGCCGCGGGCTACGCCTATCGCCGTGCCTGGGGCTGCGAGTTCCAGGGGGCGAACCGGGCCGACTTCAAGGACGCCGTGACGCTCCATGTCGCCGCGCCGCCGCAAGGCTGGGATGCCGGCAAGCAGTGGGTCGACGTGCGGCTCAACGACGCGAAGGCGCTGCAGTCGTTCCGCTTCTTCCGCGTCAACGCGCCCAATCCCTATCCGCCTGATTCGTTTGCCTGCTGCGGCGGCAACTTCGCCGAAGTCGAGTTCTACGGTACGGACCTGCCGGCCGGTCTGCCGGGGAAGATTCCGCCGCCCGCCCCTGCGCCGTCGACCTCGCTTGAGGAGGCGGTCGACCTCTGCCGGCGCACGTACGACTACGTGGCGCGCGCGCTGCCCGCCGAGAAGATGAAGCCGTTTGCGGACGAACTGGCCGTCGACTGCCGCTTTGCCGTCGGCGCGCGTTCGGCTCAGGACCGCGCAATCGCCGAGAAGATCGTCCGCCGCCTGCGTCGCCGGATTCTCTTCGCCCACCCCGACCTACAGTTCGACCGTCTGCTCTGCGTGCAGCGCGATGTGCCGTTCTCGCAGCACAACCACATGGTGGACCAGTACCTGGGCCGCTTTTCGAAGGCGGGCCCGGGCTTGATTGCGCTCGACAACTGGCGCACGTTCCCGGAAAAGAAGGTGCTGCTCGCGGACAAGCTCCCCGAAGGCTGCGTGCTGAATCCCGATCTGAACTGGGACGCCGACCGCGTGCTCTTTGCGTTCTGCGACCATACGCGCAAGCCCGAGGCGGACGCCGAGGCGCTGAAGGTGCCCAAGATCCTTCCTCCCAATGTGCCCGAGCGCCATCTCGTCCACCGCCGCTACTTCATCTACGAATGTGCCGCGGACGGCAGCTGGGTGCGCCAGATCACGGGCGGTCCGGGCGATCCCCTGACGACGATGGACAACCGGGCGACCGTGCTGATCGAAGATATGGACCCGTGCTATCTGCCGGACGGCGGCTTCGCGTTCACCTCCACGCGCTGCCAGAACTTCGGCCGCTGCCACTGGGGCCGCTATACGCCGAGCTTCATGATCTACCGCGGCGACCTCCCGCCCGTCGGCGACGCGGTCTCTACCGCGCGCAACATCCGTCCGCTCTCCTACGGCGAGGCGAACGAATGGGAGCCGGCCGTGCTGCAGGACGGCCGCATTGTCTATACGCGCTGGGACTACATCGACCGCAACGCCATCTGGTTCCAGTCGCTGTGGGCGATGCGGCCGGACGGCACCTCCGTCTCGCACCTCTACGGCAACTATTCGCGCGACATCGCCGTGCTGACGGAGGCGAAGCCGATTCCCGATTCCCCGCTCGTGGTCGCCACCGCGGGCGCGCACCACATGGTGACGGGGGGCTCGCTCGTCCTTTTCGACGCGCGCCGGGGCGAGGACGGCATGGACCCGATCACGCGCCTGACGCCGGAGATTCCGTTCCCGGAGACGGAAGGCTGGAAATTCCCCGGCTACTACGCCGCGCCGATGCCCGTGAACGACACGCTCTTCTTTGCGAGCTACATCGACGATCCGGGCTGGTATCCGGCCGGTCACGCGAAGGCGAAGGGCGGCGGCGAGAGCGCCTGGCCCGAGTCGCGTTCGAGCGCGATCTGGCTCGTCGACACGCTCGGCGGACGCGAACTCGTCTACAAGGATCCGGCCTATGGCACGTTCAACCCGATTCCGCTCGTGAAGCGGAAGAAACCGCCGGTCCTCGCCACGGAGCCGGCCGACGCGGGAGAAGGCAACACGGGCGTCTGCTATGTGGAGAACTGCTACGACTGCCGCGTGGACCTGCCGAAGGGGTCCATCGCCGCGTTGCGCATCAACCGCTTCCACAATCTGCCGATCTGCTGCCGCGACACGCCGAATCTGCCGCTCGACCTCTCGCTGCACAAGGAGACGCTGGGCGTCGTGCCCGTCGCGGCGGACGGCTCCTGCGCGTTCCGCATTCCCGCGGGGATGCCGATCCAGCTCCAGGCCATCGACACGAACGGGGTCGCGGTGCTGACGATGCGCAGCTTCATCTATACGCAGAAGGGCGAAGTGCAGGGCTGCACGGGCTGCCATGAAGACAAGCGCACGAGCCGCGGCGTCGTACGGCATCCGGCGGAGATGAAAGTCCACGAGCCGAAGCCCGAAGTCGATCTCGGCTATACGGGACCGTTCCGCTACGCGCTGTCGGTTCAGCCGATCTTCGACCGCAAGTGCATCTCCTGCCACGGTCTGGGCGGCAGCGCGAAGGCTCCGAGCTTCATCGGTGCGGAAGGTCACCGTCGTCTGATTGCCGACCGCCAAGTGGCCTACATCCACGCCTATTCCGAGACGGACGTCACGAAGCCCGGCGAGTACTTCGCCGGCGGCAGCGCGCTCACGAAGCGCCTGCTGGGCGGACATGGTCCGAAACTGACGCCCGACGAATGGCGTACGCTTGTCTTGTGGATGGACCTCGCGGTACCCGAGTACTCGCTCGGCGGCTACGGCTGGAACCGTCCCGAGACGCGCGAAATCGACCCCGAAGGCGAGAAGGCGCTCCGCGCGGCGGTGGCCGCGGAACTCGGCGAGTCCATCGCCCAGCAGCCGTTCGACGCGCTCGTGAACCGTGGCGACGAGGCGAAGAGCCGCGTGCTGTGGCTGTGCCGTCCCGAGTCGAAGGACACGTTCCTCGCCCTTTGCAGGAAGTCGCTCAAGCCGCATCCGGCGGAAGACATCCAGGGGACGTGCGGACGTGACGACAACTGCCGCTGCCGCAGCTGCTGGATCCGCCGCGGCGGCTACAATCTGCCGAAGTGAAGTCGGTTCCGCCGAAGAGACGGTGAGACAGGAGGTTCGAATGAAGAAGTCGTTGATTGCCTGCTGCTGCGTTCTGGCCGGTTTCGGCTTGGACCTCGTCGTGCAGGGCGCCGATTTGCGCGGGCGGTTGACGTCCGGCGACGTCGGCGCCTTCGACGAAATCGTCTTCGTCACGCGGTCCATCCGCGAGGAGCCGCACTGGTACGCGAATATTTCGTACTACGGGCGGTCCGCGGAGGCGCCGGCCTACGCGTCGAACGGGCGTCTCTGCGCCTACAATCTGAAGACCGGCAAGGTGCGGCTCATTCTCGGCGACGTCGCCGGCGCCGTGCGCGACCCGAGCGTCCACTACGACGGAAAGACGATTCTCTTCTCGTATCGTCCGGCGGGCGAAGCGCATTTCCACCTGTATACGATCCAGTCCGACGGTACGGGCCTGAAGCAGCTGACCTCGGGCGGCTATGACGACTTCGAGCCCACCTGGCTGCCGGATGGCGACATCGTCTTCGTCTCGACGCGCTGCCGCCGCTGGGTGAACTGCTGGATGACGCAGGTCGCGACGATCTACCGCGCGAAGGCGGACGGTTCGGACATCCGGATGATTTCCGCGAACCCCGAGCACGACAACACGCCGTGGGTGCTGCCGGACGGCCGCCTCCTCTACATGCGCTGGGAATATGTGGACCGCCGCCAGGTCACGTTCCACCATCTCTGGACGATGAATCCCGACGGCACGCAGCACCAGATCTACCAGGGCAACACCTACGCCGAGAGCGTCTATCTCGACGCAAAGCCGATTCCCGGGACGGAAGACGTGGTGCTCATCGACTCGCCCGGACACGGCCGCCGCGAGCATGGCGGCAACGTGAGCTGGGTGTCCGTGAAGGGCGGACCGGACGACCGCTCCAACGTGAAGCCGATCAAAAAGGGCAACTTCTTCGATCCCTGGGCGTTTTCGGGCGACCTCTTCATGTTCTCGGACGGCAAGCGCGTCCTCCTCTCCGACCGTGCCGGCAACACCGAACAGCTTTTCCGTCTGCCCGCCGAATTCGGCGGCTTCGCGGGCAACGTCATGCTCTTCGAGCCGCGTCCGCTCCTGGCGCGTCCCCGCGAGCGCATCCTCGCCGACCGCACGGACCTCACGAAGAAGACGGGCGAATTCTACCTCGAGAACGTGCTGGAGAGCCGGAGCATGGCGGGCGTCAAGCCCGGCACGATCAAACGGCTCATGATCTTCGAGCTGCTGCCGAAGCCGATCAACTTCTCGGGCGGCATGGAGCCGCTGACCTGGGGCGGTTCGTTCTCGCTGCCGCGCCTGCTCGGCTGGGTGCCCGTCGAAGACGACGGCAGCGCGTATTTCACGGTGCCGGCGCTGAAGGCGCTGTTCTTCGTCGCGGTCGACGCCGAAGGGCGCGCCGTCAAGCGCATGCAGAGCTTTACGCAGGTGATGCCCGGCGAGAAGCAGGGCTGCGTCGGCTGCCATGAGCGCAAGACCGCGAATGCGGTGCGCCGCACCACATCGCTTTCGAAGGCGCTCGCGCGGGGGCCGAGCGCGATCGATCCGACGGGGCGGCTCTTCGACGTGGCGGACTTCCCGCGCGACATGCAGCCCGTCCTGGACCGCTCCTGCGTGTCGTGCCACAATCCCGACAAGCGTGCGGGCGGCCTCGACCTGAGCGGCGACCGCGGGCCCATGTATTCGATGGGCTATCTGCATCTGCTCCTGTGGGGGCAGGTCCTTGACGGACGCAACCTCGCCGAAAGCGACTGGCCCCCGTATGCGCGCGGCAGCGGGGGAAGTCCGCTCATGAACAAGCTCGACGGTTCGCACCATGGCGTGAAGGTTTCGGACCGCGATCGCCGGATGGTCATGCAGTGGCTCGACGCCTCTGCGCCCTATGCCGGCACCTACGCCGCGCTCGGTTGCGGCTTCGTCGGCGGCGGGAAGTCCGGCTACCCCTACAATCCGACGTGGGGTCGTCCCGCGACGAAGGCCGCCCAGCCCGCCGTCAAGAATCGCTGCACGGGGTGCCATTCGACGCCGACGACGATTTCAGACGGGGGAAAGATCGTCTTCAAGGATCCGAAGGATCCGCGCAACCCGCGCGTGCAGAAGTATGACCGCCACACGCTCTTCAATCTCACCCGTCCGGAGAAGTCGCTATACCTGAAGGCGGCCCTGGCGAAGGAGGCGGGCGGCCTTGGCTTCTGCACGAACGGGGTCGGGAAAGCCGTCTTCGCGACGACGGACGACCCCGACTACCGGAAACTGCTCGCGATGATTCAAGACGCCAAAAGCATGCTGGATGCCGACCCGCGCTTCGACATGCCGACGTTCTGTCCGAATCCCGAATATCTCCGCGAAATGAAGCGCTTCGGCATTCTTCCCGCCGATTTAGATCCCCAGAAGACGCCGGTCGATCCCTACGAAACCGACCGCCGCTACTGGTCCCTCGACTGGACGGAGCTGAAATAGTGCGTGCGGACTTGATGGGGGTTGTGGTATAATTCAGTTATGAAAAACTGTCTCCTTCTTCTCGGGCTCGTCGCTGCGGTTTCCGCGGGCGGTGCGGACTTTTTTGTCGACGCGAAGGCGCCTGCGGGCGGAGACGGGTCGCGGGCGAAGCCGTGGCGTGCGCCGCAGGACGCCGTGTCGGGCGTGCGCACGGCGCGGGCGAAGGGAATGGTGAAGGCGGGCGAAGCCGTTGTCGTCAATTTCGCCGACGGCTGCTACGTGCTCGACGGTGCGGTGAAGTTGGGTGCGGAGGATTCGGGAACGGCGGAGGCGCCGGTCGTCTGGCGCGGCGTCGGCCGCCGCGCGCAGTTGATGCGCGGTCGTCCGGTGCCGGTCGACCGCTTCAAGCCGGTGACGGATGCGGCGATGCGCGCACGCCTGCCCGCAGCGGCGCGGGACAAAGTCCGCGTGGCGGAGATCGCGGATCTGCTGCCGGCGGACGTGCCGGAGATGGCGGTGCATTTCGGCGGCACGCCGACCGGTCCGCTGCTGTTCGTGCGGGGCGCGCCGGCGACGCTCGCGCGTTGGCCGAATGAAGGCTTTACGTCGTTCGCGAAGGGCGTCGACACGGGCGACAGCCGGCGTCCGGGAGCCTTCGTCTACGACAATCCGCGTGCGAAACGCTGGAATTTCGCCGCGGGCGTGTGGCTCAACGGCTATTGGACGCACGACTGGGACAACCATTCGGTCCGCGCGGCCTCCTACGGCGCGGAAAACGGTCAGGCGAACGTCCTCCGCCTCGCCGCGCCCGTCCCCTACGGCGTGATGGGCGGCACATGGGGCGCGAAGGAGCGCCGCTTCTACGCCTTCAATCTCCTCGAGGAGCTTGACGCACCGGGCGAATGGTGGCTGGACCGCACGGCGAAGAAACTCTATCTCTATCCGCCGCAGGCGACGCAGAAGGCGGCGTGTGGCGAGCACGACGTCGTGCTCGCTTCCGGCTACGAGCCGATTCTCGCGATCCAGAAGGCGCACGACCTGCGTTTCGAGGGGCTGCGCTTCGGCTATGCCTACGATTCGGGTCTTTCGGCCGAGGGCGACCGTCTTGCTTTCGTCGACTGCGTCGTGGCGAATCTCGGCGGCACGGGCATCAGCCTCGTCGGCAATCGAAACCTCTTGAAGAACACGCTCGTCTACAACACGGGCCGCAACGGCGTGGGCGTCTCCGGCGGCGACCGCAAGACGCTGACGAAGGCGGAGACGCTCGTCGAGAACTGCCACATCCACCATTTCGGACTCTTCCAGCGCACCTATGCGCCGGCCTTGAACGTCGCTGGCTGCGGGATTACGGTGCGCGGCAACACGATGCACGATGCGCCGCATTCGGCCGTGCTCTACGGCGGCAACGAGCATCTCTTCGAGAGCAACGAGGTCTACGCCGTGCTGCTTGAGACGGGGGATGCGGGCGCGTACTACACGGGCCGCGACTGGACCACGATGGGCAACGTGCTGCGCGGCAACTACACGCACGATCTCGGCAGCGGCACGCTTGAGGACGCGAACACGATGGGTTTCTACTTCGACGACTGCGACTGCGGCGACGCCGTCTACGACAACGTGTTCCACAACGTGGCCCGCGGCATCATGATCGGCGGCGGACGCGAACACCCCGTGCGCAACAACATCTTCTCGCACTGCCGCATCGGCCTGTCGATCGACTGCCGCGGCATGACATGGAAGAACTGGAACTCGCTCGAGCACGGCGGCTCCTCGTGGATGCTCGAAGACAAGGCGAAGGCGCTGAACTACACGGAGGGGGTGTGGGCCGAGAAGTACCCGCTCCTCGCGAAGATCATGCAGGACCATCCGCGCGAACCGCTCTACAACCCGGTCGAGAACAACACCTTCATCGACTGCACGCAGCAGATCCTTGCGTTGGACGGCGAAGCGTCCAAGTGCCTGGCGCGCATGGCGCCCATCCGCAACAATACCGTCATCTACTCGACCGGCACGAACGGCGTGAAGGTCGCGAAGATCGATGCGCGCATCGCGGACGGCTTCCGCGTCGTCGTCGGTTCGCCCGAGAAGCCCGTCACTGTCAAGCTCCCCGTGAAATAATGCGATTGTTCCCGCCCATCTGTTCCGTGTTCCTGTGGACGCTCGCCTTCCTGCTGCCGGGTGCGTCCGGCGCGCGCGTCCTCATCAACGAGGTCCAGAGTTCCAACGACGCCACGTGTTATGACGAGGACGAGTCCTCGAGCGACTGGCTCGAACTCTACAACGATGGCACGGAAGCCGTCGATCTTGCGGGGTGGGGGCTTTCCGACAAGGCGAAGAAGCCGTTCAAATGGGTCTTCCCGCATGGCCTGAGCCTCGGCGCCCAGCAGCATCTGCTGGTCTTCGCAAGCGGCAAGGACCGCACGAACCTCGTGGCCGCGGTGCAGGAGGTGGTGCCGAACCAGGTGACGGGGCTTTGCCTTTGGCTTCGCGGCGACGATGTGATGACCAGCTCGACCGTCCGGCACGGGTCGACCGTTCGCCAGTGGACGGATGCGAGCGGGATGGGCAACCATGCGACGCAGCAGACGCGCACCTATCGTCCGACCGTCTTCACCAACGCCGTCAACGGACACGTCGCGCTGAAGTTCGACCACGGCAGCTATCAGATGTTCTATCTGCCGACAAACTTCAACGGCATGGCGTCGCTTTCGAACGCCAGCGTCTATGTCATCAGCAAATGGAACGGAACTTCTGCGACCTCCGGGCTCTTTGGCCAGTGGGCGTCCAGTTCGCAGACGGCAAACAGCCATTTCGAAATCCAGAGCGGCGGTTTGGTGCGCTGGCGTGTCGGCGGCGTCGACCTGAAGTCGGCGAATAACGTGGTGGTCAAGGACGAGTGGACGATGCTCGCGGGCTTCACGCAGATGTCGCGCGAGGCGCCGCTCGTGTCGCTCTACAAGGATTCGAATCTGCTGGTGTCGGCAGACAAGTCGGTCGGATCGGTGTCGTTCAAGCAGGCGGACTGTCTGTACATTGGCAACTCCTGCGACCGGCCGGGCAGCACGAGCATGCGCGGTTTCGACGGTCTCATCGCCGAAGTCGCCATCTTCGACCATGCGCTGACGCACGCGGAACGGGCGGGGGTGGAGGAGTATTTCCGCCGCAAGTATTTCCGTTCGTCCCCACCGGCGCTCCATACGAACTTCAGTCTGGGCGGCGACGGAGAGACGCTGGTGCTCACGCAGCCGGACGGCACGACCGCCGACACGGTGACGTTCGGGAAGGTGCCCTGCGACACGTCGTGGGGCCGTCTGCCCGACGGGGGCGAGACGTTCGGCTGGTTTTCCGTTCCAACGCCGGGCGACGGCAATGTCGGGCCGCTCCACGACGCACCGCTGGCACCTGTTTCGTTCAGCCCCGAACGGGGCGTCTATACGGCGCCGTTGACGGTGACGCTGTCCCATCCCGATCCCGAGGCGACGATCTACTACACGCTGGACCATTCCGATCCGAGCGCCTCGCACGGCACGGTTTACACCGGTACGCCCATCCCCGTGGCGAAGAGCACGTTCATCCGCGCGACCGCCGTGAAGACGGGGCACATCCCGTATCGGAACATCATGACGCATTCGTATCTGTTCCTGGCGGACGCCACGGTCAATCCCGGCATCCCCGACGGATTCCCGTCGAAATGGACGACCGGCAGCAGCTCGTCGCCCGCCGTCTACGGCGTGAGTTCGAATGTCGTGCGGACGACGGCGCAGAAGGCCGCTCTCGTACAGGCGCTGTCGTCCGTGCCGATTCTTTCCGTCGTCTTGCCGGACGACGACCTGTTTGGGGCGGACAACGGCGTCTACACCAATCCGACGGAAGAGGATCTTGAAGCCGCGGCGTCCTGCGAATGGATCGGCACGAACGGCGTCGGACGCATCCAGCTCGATGCGGGTCTGCGCGCCCAGGGCGCGGCGAGCCGCAACTTCGGCAGCCAGGCGAAGAAATCCTTCCGCCTCTGCTTCCGCGGCCGTTACGGGGCGGGATCCCTGGCGGAGCCGGTCCTTGACGACGTCGGGTGTCCGCTTGCAAGTTTCAACACGCTCGTCTTGCGCGCCGAGTACAACAATTCCTGGACGCATTCGCAGGCGGACCAGCGTCTGCGCGGCACCAACATGCGCGACCAGTTCATGCGCGACCTCTTTCGCGACATGGGCCAGCCGGGCGCCTACGGCACGCACGTCCATCTGTTCCTCAACGGCTATTATTGGGGTCTCTACAACGTGACGGAACGTCCGGATGCGACCTATGGCGAACTCTACTTCGGCGGACGCAATGACGAATGGGACGTGATCAAGGCGAAGGTGGGCGGCGCCGAGGTGCGGGACGGCGATGCGGCCGCCTGGGATGCGATGTACGCGGCGACGGCGAACCAGATTGCGACCGCGGCGGGCTACGCGGCGCTGACCAATCTCCTCGACGTCGTGAATTTCGCCGACTACATGCTGCTCAACCACTGGGGCGGCAACCAGGACTGGCCCGGGAACAACTGGGCGGCGATGCGGCGTCGGGCGGACGGCGAACGCTTCCGGTTCTGCGCCTGGGACGAGGAACGGACGCTTGAGGGCGTCGGCGACAACCGGCTGGACGCGACGGACGTCTATCCGGGCAAGATCCACAGCCGCCTGCTCGCCGTGCCGGACTACAAGGCGCTCTATGCCCGGCGTGCGCGGCGCCATTTCCATCCTCGCCACGGCCTGCTGGCCCCGACGAACACGGTGTCGCGCTGGGAGCGCATGTGCGCGGAGGTCGAGCCCGGCATCTTTGGCGAGGCGGCGCGCTGGGGCAATTACCGCAAGGAGGCGGGAAATACATCCACGACCTACGGCCTGGCCACGTGGCAGGCCGAACGTGAGCGCGTGCGCGACGTGTATCTGCCGGCGCGGACGACGAATTTCATCGCCAAGGCGAAGAGCAAGGGCCTCTGGGTCGATCCCGATCCCGATGAAGAGGCCGTCTTCGTGCAGGACGACAAGGGCAACTGGGACAACGACGACAACTGGTCCACGGGCGTCTACCCCGATCTTCCCGGGGCGCGGGCGCGTGTGGACGCACCGTCGGCGAACGGCGTCGACGCGGCGAAGGGGTGGCGCAACCTCCGCCTCAAGGACCATGACGTGCATGTGGGCCGCCTGACGTTCCGGAACGGCGCGTTCACCAACCGCGTCTGCAACAAGGATGCGGCCGTCGCCGGGCGGAACTACGGCGTCGTCTTCAACGGCGGCACGAACGGCGCGCCGGCCGTCTTGCGCGTGGCCGACCTGTCGGGTGGAGGGCAGACGCTGTTCGACAACGACTATGCGACGCATCTGGCGACGGACCTGCGCGTGATCGTCGACAATCCCGAAGGCTCGCCGACGTATGGCGCCTTGCGCCTGCAGCAGACGTGGGTGGGTCCGGGAGCCTTCATCAAGGAGGGTCCGGGCCGCTGCTCGCTCACGGGCGCGGGGAAGAACTGGACTGGCGGCACGCGCGTGCGCGCGGGTTTGCTCTCGGCGACCGCAAAGTCGTTCCCGCCCGGCACCGTGACGCTTGAACCCGGCGGACGCTTCCTCGTCGTCGGCGCAACGCATCTCGACAAGGCGCTCTATCGCGCACGCTTCGAGCTCGACGGTTCGTCCCTTGACGATCCGGCCCGGCTCCATCTGTGGATCCGCGAGACATCCGATGGTCTGCTGTTCTCGGCGCTCGTCGCCGACCCCGCCACATTCATCACGATCAAGTGAGGTCTTCCATGAAAGACTTTACGCACGACGATTCGGGAAACGAGAAGCCGGTCCGGCGGATAGGCGTGGTGAAGGGGTGGGGAATCGGGTGCTTGCTGGAAGTCGTCATCTTCGTCGTGTTGGCCGTGCTGTTGAATCAAGATGATCTCGCGATGGTACTGGTCTACATGATGCTGCTGGCGATTCCGGCCTGGATCGTCCGCGCGGTCGCCCTCCGCGGTCAAACCCCGGATTGGCTGCGGGTTCTGCTCGGACCGATCGGCATGGCGCTCTCGCTGGTGCTGGCGTCCCTGCTGCCGTTGCCATCCCCGGGGACTGGCGGCGACAAGACGCCTGACGCGCCCGTTGCGTCGCAGGCACCGGAGGACGTCGAGAAGATTCTGGCGGAACTCGACGGTCTCGTCGGCCTCGAAGGCGTGAAGGCCGAAGTGCGTCGCATTGTCAACCTGGTCAAGATCAACGAGGCGCGGCGCAAGCAGGGCCTCAAGGTGCCGCCGATGACCTACCACATGGTGTTCACGGGCAATCCCGGTACGGGCAAGACGACGGTGGCGCGCCTCGTGGCGCGGGCGTTTGTGGCTCTGGGCGTGATTGGCAACCGCCAGCTTGTCGAAGTGGACCGTTCCGGACTGGTCGGCCGCTATGCCGGCGAGACGGCCGTGAAGACGAATCAGAAGATCGACGAGGCGATTGGCATTCCGCCGAAGGTCGACGCGACGGGGCGGCCTCGGGAGCTCACCGCCCAAGAGCGGGCCGAGGCGACGGCGAAGGCGCCCGGCGGCATCCTGTTCATCGACGAGGCGTATCAGCTGGTGGGCGGCGACAATGACGACTACGGCAAGGAGGCGATCGCCACCGTGCTGAAGCGCATGGAGGACGACCGCGACAAGCTCATCGTCATCGCCGCCGGCTACACGGACGAGATGCGCGACTTCCTCGATGCGAACCCGGGTCTCCAGAGCCGCTTCGCGAAGAAGATCGAGTTTGCGGACTACACCGCCCCCGAGCTCGCGCAGATCTTCCGCTCGATGGCGAAGAAGAACCAGTTCACGCTGGCGCCGGACCTCGACGCGGGCTTGGACGGGGCGATCGCGAAGCTGACGAAGCGCCGCGACCGCACCTTCGGCAACGCGCGTGTCGTACGCCAGCTGTTCGAGGACGCGACGGGCCGCCAGGCGAACCGTCTCGCCGCCGCCAACGATCTCGCCGCCGAGTCGCTGACGACACTGACGCTCGACGATCTCGGACTCAAGGAGAAAAAGGAAGACCGGCGCGCCCCGACAATCGACGAGGTGCTCGCGGAACTCGACGGTCTCACGGGCATGCAGCCGGTCAAGGACGAGGTCCGCAAGCTCATCGCCACCGTGCGCGCGAACAAGCTGCGCGAGGAGAAAGGCGTCGAAAACGACGTCACGATGAGCTACAATTTCGTCTTCACGGGCAATCCGGGCACGGGCAAGACGACGGTGGCGCGCATTCTCGGCAAGGCGTTCCGCGCGCTCGGCGTGCTCGACCGGGCGAACTTCGTGGAGACGGACCGCTCCGGCCTCGTCGCCGCCTATACGGGCCAGACGGCGCTCAAGACGAACAAGCTGATCGATTCCGCGATGGGCGGCATCCTCTTCATCGACGAGGCCTATCAGCTCAACCAGGGACCGAACGATTCGTACGGATCCGAAGCCGTCGCCACGCTGCTCAAACGCATGGAGGACGCGCGCGGGTCGATGGTCGTCATCATCGCCGGCTACAAGGACGAGATGAAGAAGTTCATGGAAATCAACTCCGGACTGGAAAGCAGGTTCAGCCGGACGATAGAGTTCCCGGACTACAGCGCGAAGGAGCTCGCGGAGATATTCCGCTCGATGGCGAAGAAAGCCAAGTACACGCTCTCGCCGGACGTCGAGAAATGGCTCGAGCCTTACATCGCCGTCATGACGAAGAAGCGCGCCAAGACGTTCGGCAACGCGCGCTGGTCGCGCAACCTTTTCGAGAAGTCCGTCGAACGGCAGGCGCTGCGCGTCACGGAGCTGAAGGACCCGTCGTCCGAAGAACTCCTGACCCTTCGCATGAAGGACATCGGCATCTCTCTCAAGGACAAAGACGCATCTGACGAGGACTGAAAGCAATGGTAAGAATAAACGGCGAGGAAACTGACGCTGCGGGACGCACCGTCGCGGAGCACGTTGCATCCGCAGGCTTCAACGCGGCCCGCGTCGTCGTGGAGCTAAACGGCGACATCGTGCCGAAGGCCGCCTACGCCGACACCGTCCTCAAGGACGGCGACAGCGTCGAGGTCGTCTGCTTCATGGGAGGCGGCTGAGATGACTCCCGACCGC
The DNA here is from genome assembly GCA_902803135.1 of uncultured bacterium. Lineage (GTDB taxonomy): Bacteria > Verrucomicrobiota > Kiritimatiellia > RFP12 > UBA1067 > RUG572. The sequence continues at coordinate 324 of CADCPA010000026.1, read as the reverse complement.
GATACGTTCCGCGCCGCCCTCGTAGCGCGCCACGGAGAGGAACGGCAGGCCAAGTTTGACTCCGCCCGCGTGGCTGTGTGCGGGCTAGGCGGGCTCGGCTCCAACATTGCGGTCGCGCTCGCCCGCGCAGGCGTAGGCCACCTGCACCTCATCGACTTCGACAAGGTCGAACCCTCCAACCTCAACCGCCAGCAGTACGCCGCAAGCCAGGTCGGGCTCGCAAAGGCAGAGGCGACAAGGGCCAACATCGCGGCAATCAACCCGTATTGCGACGTGACGGCCGAGACCGTGCGCGTGACAGCCGACAACGTCGCCGCCCTTTTC
>CADCPA010000025.1 GCA_902803135.1 uncultured bacterium | reverse complement strand
TTCCGACCACCGTCTCAAGAATCTGGGCTTCGTCTTCCAGAGCTTCCATCTGATTCCCCAGCTGACCGTGCTCGAAAACATCGAGATGCCGATGTTCTACCTGGGCATTCCGCAGGAAGAACGCACGCGCCGCGCGAAGGAGCTCGCCCGGCGCGTCGAGATGGACCACCGACTCATGCACCTGCCCTCCGAGCTCTCGGGCGGACAGCGCCAGCGCGTCGCCGTGGCGCGCGCGCTCGCGAACGATCCGGCCGTGCTGCTCGCGGACGAGCCGACAGGCAATCTCGACTCGAAGACGTCCGTGCAGATCATGGCCCTCTTCCAGGAGCTCTACGAACAGGGCAAGACCGTCATCGTCGTCACGCACGAGCCCGACATCGACGCCTACGCCCACTCCCACATCGTCGTCAAGGACGGAAAGCTGCTCAAATGCAATCGCTGAATTTCTACGTGCCCTTCATCAAGCTCGGCGTCACCGACGTCTGGCGCCACAAGACCCGCTCCTTCCTCACCATGCTCGGCATGGTCTTCGGCGTCGGCTCCGTCATCGCCATGCTCGCCGTCGGCGAAGGCGCCAGCCATCAGGCGCTCGAATCCATCCGCCGCCTCGGCAGCCAGAACATCATGGTCAACTCGGTCAAGCCGACGTCGGAAGACGGCCCCAGCACCTCCCAGCAAAGCGCGAAGCTCGCCATCTACGGCCTGCTCAACGACGACGAGTTCCGCATCCGCGAGACGATTCCCGGCGTCGAGTGCACCGTGCCCGCGCGCATGGTGCGCCGCATGGCCCGCTACAACGAGCGCCAGATGGAGCTCCGCGTCGTCGAGACGATTCCGACCTGGTTCGACGTGGTGCCGCGCCCCGTGCTCGCCGGCCGCGTCCTCACCCCGGCGGATGAAGAGTCACGCGCAAACGTCTGCGTGCTGACCGAATTCGGCGTGCGCCGTCTGCTCGCGGCCGAAGAGATGATCGGCCAGCACGTCCGCCTCGGCAGCGGCGTGTTCGAAGTCGTCGGCATCGTGCGCAACGAATCCGGGGGCACCGTGAGCGCGCCCGACTCCGATGTGGACGCCTATATTCCCCTTTCCACCGCGGCCCGGCTCTTCGGCGTCGCAAACATCCGCTATTCCTCCGGCGGCATGGAAGGCGAAAGGGTCGAGCTGTCGCAGATCATCGTGAAGATGCGCGACACGACCGTCGTCGAAGCCGGCGCCAACGCAATCGAAGCGATGCTGCGCCGCTTCCACAAGAAGAACGACTTCAAGATCGACGTGCCGCTCTCCCTTCTCCGCGAAGCCGAACGCACGAAGCGCACCTACAACATCGTGCTCGGCGCCATCGCCGGCATCTCGCTGCTCGTCGGCGGCATCGGCATCATGAACATCATGCTCGCCTCCGTCACGGAACGCACGCAGGAAATCGGCATCCGCCGCGCCATCGGCGCGCGCAAGAGCCACATCGTCATCCAGTTCCTCATCAACACGTGCGTGCTCTCGATCGGCGGCGGTCTGGCCGGCCTCATCGTGGGCGTGGCGATTCCGCTTCTGATCACCTTCTTCACCGACATGCCGACGGTCATCCAGCTCTATTCGATGGTGCTCGCCTTCGGCATCTCCGTGGGCATCGGCATCGTGTTCGGGCTCTACCCCGCCCTGCGCGCCGCCTCGCTCGATCCGATCGAAGCCCTGCGGCACGAGTGAGGCTCACTCGTCGCCCTGCACATAGCGCATCCGCTCGCACTCGACCGTCACGCGTCCGGCATGGATGCCGCGCTGGCGGTCGAGTTCGTATTCGAGCGGGTAGGACATCAACCGGAACCGCCGCCACCGCACCGACGCCCGGTCCTTCTCGAAATACGCCTTCGCCGCGGCCAGATCCGCGTCGATGCGATCGAGCGTCGCCGGCGGATAGAGCGAACCCGACCGCGCCTCCCGAACCGAAATCTCGAGGAACGCGCGGCGCAGCGTCTGGTGGAGCTTCCGCAGCCGCGCGCCCCCTTCTGCACCGTAGAACAGCGTCCAGTGCTCGTCGAGCGCCGCCTCCGCATTGAACGCCGCGCCCGCCCATTGCGCCCGCACGGCGCAATAGGTCGCGTAGTAGAAATGCAGGGAGGCCGCCAAATCCGGTACGGGCGACGGGAAGAGGCCCGTGTCGACATTGAGGCCGACGTCGCCGAGGCAGTCACCGAAAGCGGCGACCATCTCCGGCAGAAACTCGTTGGCGACGGCCTGCTCGAAGCAGGTGTTGCCGGCATTATAGGTCCAGATCTGGCGCACGGGGCGTCCGCCCAGCGCCGCGCGCCAGCGCTGCATCAGATCGACGCTCTGGCGCCGCACCTCGGGATTGCGGATGAAGCGCGGCATCTTGCCCAGGCACACGCCGACCTCGAGGTTGTCCGGCAGGCGGCGGTACTGCGGAAGGAGCGGCGGATACACGCAGCCGCCGTAGGGCAAGACGATGAGCTTCTTGTCCGGCAGCAGCTCCTGCAACCGCGTGCCGAGCCGCCGGTAGAAGCGTCCGTAGACGTCGGCATACCACGCGGTCGGCCCCAACGCGAGGTGTTCGGCGGTGACAAGTCCTTCCCGCCGCACGTCTTCGTTCGCGAGCATGACGGGGAGCGGACAGAAGACGTCGCATTGTCCAAACACGCAGTACCGTGCGTTGTTATGGGCAAAGCCCTGTCCCACGGCGCCATCGGTCTCGTCGTCGTCCTTGTACGACTGGGCCAGGGCGTCCGCAAAGGCGAGGCTCGTCACGTTGAAGTAGTTCCGGTAGTGGTTCGTCGGATTGAAGAACACCGTGCCCCGCAGCGTCCGCATGAACGCCTGGTCGATCAGATTGGAATGCGCCGTGGCCCATTGTTCCGGCATCGGCGAATGCATCGAGACATAGGGCTCCGTCTGCGCCAGGCGCGAGGCGCTTTGAAAATCGGCGAGGTGCGCGTCGACGAGCGCATGACCCACCGTGCGCTCGACGATTTCGGTTCCGCGCGGCAGGCCGCCGCGGTTGCGGAAGCGCGGGGCGTCGGTATAGGCGAACGGCAGCAGCGTCAGCGACGTGCAGGGCGGATGCACGCATCCGTCCGGCCCCGGGAAATAGTAGCGACAGCCGAGCAGGCGCTCGAGGAAGTCGTAGACGCCCCAGAGCGTCGCCCGGCGCGGACCCAGCTTCAGCCGGGCGGCCGGACGCGGAAACGAGGGATCGACGGACGAATCGTTGCCGAGAATCGCCACGCCGTTCGAAAACGTCGCCACGACGTATCCTTCGGGCGGCAGGCGCGTCGGCTCGAATCCGAGCGCGTCGGTCAGCACGCTCCGGCCGACGAGCATCACCGGGCGGCCGTCGTACTTTTCGCGCTCGGCGACGTCGGCGACGGGAATGTCCTTGCCCGTGCAGAAGTAGAATTCGCGCCGCAAGGTGCGCACGGCGTCGCGGATCGGACGGTTGACGAGGCCGTACGGCGCGTTCGTCTCCGCCTGGGAATCCCACACGACGACGAACTGCGGCTCGCCCCCGACCACCAGCGGAACCGGATCGTGCAAGGGCGCCAGCAGCGGCTTCACGGGAAACAGCGCGGGGTTGGCGAGGTCCGCCTGCACGCCGGCCGTTCCCGACGCGCAGAGCGTCCCCCATGCGCAAAACGCCAACGCCGCGAACCGCTTCATGCGCCCCTCCGCATCACAGCATGATCTGCTGGTCGAATTGGACCGCGCCGCCGAGCTGGTCCATGCCGCCGCCCATCGCCTCCGGCGGCGGCTCGAGCACGTCCTCCGCCGTCGCGGCATCGGCCTCGGCCGTTGCGGCGTCATTCTGGGCCTGGCCGCGCGTATTCGGCTTTCGATCGCCGAAGCGTGTCCCTTCGCGGTAGAAGTTGAGGTCCACTTCGCCGGTTTCACCGTTGCGGTTCTTGGCGACGTCGACGATGGCAAGCAGTTCGTCGTCATGCCACCGGGCCGTCTTGGAACGGCACGGGCGGCGCAGCAGAAACACCATGTCGGCGTCCTGTTCGATGGCGCCCGAGTCACGCAGGTGCGACAGCTTCGGAATTTCGTCCTTGTCGCCGTCCTTTTCGTTGGCGCGCGAAAGCTGGGACAGCACGATCACCGGCACCTTGAGTTCCTTGGCCATGGCCTTGATCTGGCCCGAAATGCGGCTCGTTTCGAGCTGGCGGCCCTGTTTCGCGAATTCGCGGCAGTTCGCCAGCTGGAGGTAGTCGATCACGATCAGCTCGATGTTGTGCATGCGCTTCATGCGGCGGGCTCGGGCACGCATGTCGGCGACGTCGATGGCGCTTGTATCGTCGATGTAGATCGGCGCTGCGCGCAGCGCGCTGGCAGCGGTCATCAGGCGTTCGCTCGCCTCGATGCGCTGTTCACGCGTGAGCAGTCCGCGCTGGAGACGCCACGTGTTGACGCCCGCGCGGCCGGCCAGCATACGCCTGGCCAGCGACTCGGTGCTCATTTCGAGGGAGAACATCAAGACGCCGTGGGGGCGGTTGTGTCCGCCCTGCAGCGGCAGACCGTTGATGTCCTGGCCGAGGGCAACGCATTCGGCGATGTTCATCGCGAACGAGGTCTTGCCCACGGACGGACGCGCCGCGATGACGATCATGTCGCCGGGCTTGAGGCCCATCAGCTTTTCGTCCAGGTATTTGAAGCCGGTCGGCAGGCCGTCGAACTGGTTTGCGCCGTCGAAGAGCCTGTCCATCGCCTTGAGCGTGTTCTCGACGGCGGTCTTCCAGTCCTGCTGCACGGTCGCGCCGCCGCCGATCTCGAGGAAGTTCTTCTCGACTTCGCCAAGAAGGATGTCCGCATTCGCGCTCTGCGTCTCGTCGAAACACTTCGCCTCGGTCTCGCGGGCGCGCTGGATGAGCGTGCGCAGGAGATGCTTCTGGCGCACGATGTCAATGTAGTACTCGGCATGCGCGCTCGTGGGCGTATTGTCGACGAGCGCCTGGATCGCGGAGACGCCGCCGATTGCGTCGAGGCGCCCCGTGGCGCGCAGACGGTCCGTCAGCGTCACGGCGTCGATCGGCATCGACGAACCGCTCATTTCGCGGAAGGTCTCGTAGAGAATGCGGTTGCGGGGTTCGTAGAAGGATTCGGGCGTCAGGCCGCGGGCCTGGCACAGGTCGAGCACGCGGGCGTCATCGCCAAACTGCGTATCGAGCAGAATGGACCCGATGAGACCGCGCTCGGCCTCCGCGCTATGCGGAGGCGTCTTCAGATCGGTTGCCATGAAATCGTCGCTTTCTTGTCTCTTATTCACACGAAGAGTATAGCATAATCCCCGACAGGTATCAGTTGCCCGATATCAACTGTTATAAACAGTTCGATTGCGGACATCGCGAAAAAGTCGCAGCTCACGCCCGACTCGCTCTTCTGGATCACCTCGAACGGAAAGGCATTCGGCGCGGCCCTTCATGTCAATGTCCTCTGGCGCCTTTCCCGGCACTTGCCTGAAGTACCCTGACGGATTTCTTCACTTTGCGCATAACCTTCCTCCCACCACTTTTCCATTGTTCAAGACGCCAACGACATCCAAAACCGAGAAGAACCAGCCGTTTGTCGCGTCGTTCCAAACGGCTCGCACTTCTCAGTCGTTGAAGAATCTGATGGATGTTTTAGACATGTCGCCCATTTCACCTGTCATGCCATTGGAGGATATTCAATTCGCCTTGATATGGCCAATCGTCCGCACGCGCAACAAGACATTTACGAACGGGATTATTGCGGACATACTCCCATTTACTTGCATAACTTTCACCCGTACGAAGTTGCGTATCCCACTGGTCACGTTGAAATATCGTATTGTGTGCGATGGGAGGGGCAACGTCCCCGTTGCCCACGGGAGCGGCAACGGCCCCGTTGCCCACGGGAGCGGCAACGTCCCCGTTGCCCACGGGAGCGGCAACGTCCCCGTTGCCCACGGGAACGGCAACGTCCCCGTTGCC
>CADCPA010000024.1 GCA_902803135.1 uncultured bacterium | reverse complement strand
GAAGCCCAGATTCTTGAGACGGTGGTCGGAAAGCTCGTTGTCGGTCATGTGCGCGACGTCGACGCCGTTGAGCCAGTAGCTGCCATGCGTCGGACGGTCCAGACACCCGAGGATGTTCAGCAGGGTGCTCTTGCCGGATCCCGAGGGCCCCATGATGGCCCAGTATTCGCCGCGGTGGATCGAGAAGGAGACGCCGTCCAAGGCACGTACGGTCTCGCCGCCGACGAGATAGTGGCGGCACACGTTCTCGAGACGTACCACCTCTTCATTGATATGTTCGCTCATTGTTTCGACATTATACCACAACGCGCGCACGCGCGAAAGAACCCCAAGGCGGACTTAAACTTTTTTCACATTCCCCCTTGCGCATTCGTGGGACAAGTGCTATACTATACGCCGTTTTCAACGCTGGGGAAGTAGCTCAGTTGGTAGAGCATCACGTTCGCAACGTGGGGGTCGAGAGTTCGAATCTCTTCTTCTCCACCATTTGTTGAAGATTGGAGACGCGGTTTCGCCTGATTTGACGGCGCCCGCGCTTTTTTGTTTCTGCGCGCCTCTTCTCCGCCCCCGCAGAAACGACGTGAAACTTTTCCTCGTCCCCCATCCGCCGTTTGTGCTATACTAGTTGCCGGATTTTTTGCAAGGAGATGCTGAAGTGAAAAAGATGCTTGTCACCGGTCTGGTGGGTTTGGGGCTGTGCGCGTCGGTCGTGCAGGCGGAGGAGGCTGCGCAGCCGGCGGGTCCGCGGATTGAAAACGCGAAGGTCGCCGTGCAGAAGGATGCGGACACGTCGGACTGGATCGTCTCGGCGACGGCCGACATTTTCAACCCCGACGCCGCGGCCGTAATGCGTTCGCTGCGCCTGGCCGTGGTCGATGCGGACCACAAGAAGGTTTCGACCTTCAAGTACGCCGACACCCGCCACGAACAGGTCTGCTACGACTGCCATCGCGGCGATGTGGCCTCGAAAGGGCGCGAAAAGGCCGCTTTGAAGGTCCGTTTGGCGGATAAGAAGGATGACTATCAGGTTCGTCTCACGCTGGCGGACGCTGAAAAGAAGGTCCTTCAAACCGTCTACCTGCCGCTGGCGGAGAAGCCGGCGCCCGCGAAGAAGGCCGAATAGGCCTGTCCAGGGGGTCGGGTCGAAGGGTTCACCATGCAGGATTTTGTCCATCTCCACGTTCACACGACCTATTCGCTCCTCGACGGCCAGTGCGGTATCAAGCCGCTCGTCAAGCGTGCCCGCAAATGGGGCATGAAGGCGCTGGCGGTCACCGACCACGGCAATCTCTTCGCGCTCAAGGCGTTCTACGACGAATGCAAGTCGAAGAAGGGCTACGACGACCTGCCGCCGATCAAGCCGATTCTCGGCTGCGAGGCCTATGTGACGACAAGCGGCGACTACAAGAGCCGCAACAAGGAGGAGAGGCGCCGCCACCTGGTGCTCCTCGCGAAGAACATCACGGGGTACCACAACCTCGTGCGCCTCATCTCCGAAGCGTGGATCAACGGCATGTACTACAACCGGCCGCGCATCGACCACACGCTGCTTGAGAAGTACCACGAGGGCCTCATCTGCAGCGCCGCGTGCATTGCCGGCGAAGTGGCGAGCGCGATCGACATCGGGCGCATGGACGAGGCGGAACGCGCGGCGAAGTGGTACAAGGACGTCTTCGGCGACGACTACTACCTCGAGGCGATGCTGCACAATTCGGTCAAGACGAACATCCCCGGGGTGGCGATCGACGACCACCGCAAGCTCTACGCCCGCCAGCTGAAGGTCGTGGAGGGGATGATCGAGCTCGGCCAGAAGCTCGACATTCCCGTCGTCGCCACGAACGACGTGCACTTCCTCGACCGCGAGGACGATCCTTCGCACGACATGCTCCTCTGTCTGTCGACGGGCAAGAAGCTCTCCGACGACTCGCGCATGATCTACACGGGCGAGGAGTGGTTCAAGGACGGCGACGCGATGGCCGCCCTGTTCCCCGATCACCCCGAGTTGCTCGCCAACACCGTCGCCCTCGCCGAGAAGGTCGAATCGTATGAACTCGACTCGTCGCCGATCATGCCGAAGTTCCCGATTCCGGCTACGTTCGGCACCGAGGAGGAGTACGCGAAGAAGTTCGACGAAGAGACCCTGCGCAAGGAATTCAACACCGCGGACAAGCCGAACAACTTCGACCGTCTCGGCGGCTTCGACAAGGTGCTCCGCATCAAGTTCGAGGCGGACTACCTCGCTTCGCTCGTGTGGGCCGGCTGCAAGAAGCGCTGGGGCGATCCGCTCCCGAAGGAGATCGTGGACCGCGTGCAGTTCGAGCTCGACACGGTGCGTACGATGGGCTTCCCGGGCTACTTCCTCATCGTGCACGACTACATCTTCGCCGCGCGCCAGATGGGCGTTTGGGTGGGGCCGGGCCGTGGTTCGGCAGCCGGTTCGGCGCTCGCGTACGCGATCGGCATTACAAACGTGGATCCGATCAAGTTCGACCTCCTGTTCGAACGCTTCCTGAACCCCGACCGGATCTCCATGCCGGATATCGACGTGGACTTCGACGACACCGGCCGCGGCCGCGTGTTCGAATACGTCACGCGGAAGTACGGTCCGGACCACGTGGCGCACATCGTCACGTTCGGTCAGATGGCGGCGAAGAGCGCAATCAAGGACGTCGGCCGCACGATGGAGTATCCGCTGCCCGACACGAACAAGCTCGCCTCGTTCGTGCCCGACACGCCGAAGATCACGTTCAAGGCGGCGATGAGTCCGCTCGACAAGAACGGCGAACCCAACAAGGACTACTCGTCCGACCTCGTGAACGCCTTCAAGGACGAGACGACGTTCGCGGATTCCGCGGGCCACGTGCATACCGTCAAGGAGCTGATGGACTACGCGAGCCGCCTCGAAGGCTGCATCCGCCAGCCCGGCATCCACGCCTGCGGCATTCTCATTTCGCGCGATCCGCTCATTGATACGCTGCCGGTGATGCCGACTCCGGGCGAATCCCTGCTGTGTACGCAGTACGATGGACACTTCGTGGAGCCCGTCGGCCTCCTGAAGATGGACTTCCTCGGCCTCAAGACGCTCTCCGTCGAGAAGGAGTGCGTGGCGCTGATCAAGAAGTTTCGCGGCATCGATCTCAATCCCGACGACATCCCCGACGACGACAAGGAGACGTACGAGCTCTTCGGACGCGGCGAGACGACCGGTCTCTTCCAGTTTGAATCGGACGGCATGAAGAAGTACCTGATGGAACTTCAGCCGGAACGCCTGACCGACCTCGTCGCCATGAACGCGCTGTACCGTCCGGGACCGCTCGCGTACATCCCCACGTTCATCGCCCGCAAGCAGGGCCGCGAGCCGATCCGGTACGACCATCCCCTGATGGAGAAGTACCTGAAGGACACCTACGGCGTCACGGTGTACCAGGAACAGGTGATGCTGCTCTCGCGTCTTCTCGGCGGCTTCACCCGCGGCATGTCCGACAAGCTTCGCAAGGCGATGGGCAAGAAGCAGCTCGCCGTGATGGAGGAGCTCAAGGTCAAGTTCGTGGACGGCTGCCTCGCGAATCCCGAATTCCGCATCGGCGAGTGGAAGGACGAGCAGAAGGCGCGCGCGCTCATCGACAAGATCTGGGACGACTGGAAGGCCTTCGCCTCGTACGCGTTCAACAAGTCGCACGCCGTGTGCTACGCCTGGGTGGCGTACCAGACCGGCTACATGAAGGCCCACTACCCGGCCGAATTCATGTGTGCGCAGATCTCCTCCGAAATCGGCAACTTCGACAAGCTGCCGGGCTTCGTGGCGGAGGCGGAGGCGATGGGCCTCGAGGTCAAGCCGCCGGATGTCAACAAGGCCTATTCGCGCTTCTCGCCGGTCGAAGGCGAACACGCGATCGTCTACGGCCTCGCAGGCGTGAAGGGCGTGGGCGAAGCCGCGGCCGAAGCCATCGTCGCCGAGCGCGAGAAGAACGGTCCGTACAAGGGCCTCATGGATTTCTGCACGCGCCTCTACGGCACGGCGGTCGTGAACAAGCGCGTGCTGGAAAACCTCGTCAAGTGCGGTGCGTTCGATTCGCTCGCCGCGACGATGCCGGGTTTCCACCGCGCCCGCTATCTCAACAACATCGACTTCGCGCTCAAGCGCGCGGCGACGCGCGGCAAGGAACGCGCGAGCGGCCAGATGGACATGTTCAGCCTGCTCGCCCCGGGCGAAGACTCGAACGACACGGAGCTGGCGGATTGCCCCGCCTATCCGGCCGCGCAGGGCTTCAAGGACGAGCGCGACCTCTGCGGCATCTATCTGACGGGTCATCCTCTCGGCGCCTTCGAGAAGGTGCTCACGTCGCTCTCGACGTTCCAGCCCGCCGAACCGCCGGAGATTCCGCTCATGGCGGAAATCGGCGCGGAGCGCCAGCTGCGCGTGCAGGTGCGTCTCGCGGGCATGCTCAAGGCCTGCACCGTGCGCATGGGCAAGCCCAAGCCGAAGCGCGAGAAGGGCAAGGACGTCAAGGACGAGTTCGGCAACATCGTGATGCTGCCGCCCGAACCGTGGGCGATCCTCCTCCTCGACGACGGCGGCGAGAGGGAACAGGAGGCGCTCTGCTTCGCGAAGACGTACGCGAAGTTCAAGGAGTGGCTGCCGGGCGAGGTCGACAAGCCCGTGCTCGTGTGCGGCGAACTGTCGCACCGTACCGACCGCGACACCCACGAGGAGACGCCCGAGCTGCAGTTCATCGCCCGCGAGGTCTATCGCCTGGCGGACGGCCTCGACAAGTTTTCCGAGGCGCTGCACGTGCCGATGGCGTACGAAGACCCCGACCTCATGAAGAAGGGCGCGGCGCTCCGGGAACTGGCGGCGCAGTGGCCGGGCCGCGTCAAGGTGGTCATCGACCTCTCGTGGGCGAACGGCGCCACGGCGCAGATCGACAGCGGCGTGGACGGCGTTTCGCTGACGGCCGAATTCCTCATGGCGCTCAACAAGCTGCAGAAGACCGATTCGTATACGCTGAAGACGATCAAGGACATCTTCCTCGAAGCGCCGGAGCGGCGTGCGTGGGAGCGGTGACAGGAGTGCGCGCGATGAGTCCCGACGAAGCCTATCAACAGATCGAGAAAGCCGTCCGGGCCGGACGGCCCGCCCACGGCTATCTGCTCGTCGGCGGCGTGCGTGGCATGGCGGGCGAAGTCGCCGACCGCGTGCTGAAGCTCCTCTTCGGCGACGGCGATCTGCGGTCGCACCCCGACATCCACCGCCTGGCCCCGGAAATGAAGAGCCGCATCATCTCCATCCAGGCGATGCGCACGCGGCTCATCCAGCCGATGGACCAGACGGCCTTCCAGGGCGGCTGGAAGGCGGGCGTCATCTACGGGGCGGACCGGTTGAATACGGTCAGCGCGAATGCCTTTCTGAAGACGCTCGAGGAGCCGCCGCCGAAAACGATCTTTCTGCTCCTGACGGAGCTGCCCGAGCAGCTGTTGCCCACGATCGTCTCGCGCTGCCAGCGCATCGACCTGCCCGACGCCCGCTCCCGCGGGCTTGAGGAGCCCTATCGCACGACGGTGCTCGACATCCTCGCGAGCGATCGTCTGACGGGCGTGACGGCCGTCGCCGGCGCGGCCGGCCGCCTCAATGCCGTGCTGGAGACGCTCAAGCTCAAGGCCGAGCAGCTTGTCGACGCGGAGCTCGAACAGGCGGAGGACGGCCCCGGCGAAGAGACGGGCAAGGATGCGCGGGCGGGCCTGGTTGCGGCGCGCTACAAGGATTTCCGTACGGACTTCACGGCCACGCTGACGAGCTGGTTCCGCGATCTGATGGCGCTCACGGCCGCGCCGCCGTCCCATTCCGCCTACGACGATTCGGACGGCGGCACGCCCCTCGTGAACGAAGCGCGGCGGAGCCAGCTGGAATCGCGCGCGTCGAAGCTGTCGCTCGCGATGGCCTTGCGCAACCTCGACGCGATCGAGGAGTTTGCCGCGTCGCTCGAGCGGAACATTCAGGAATTGCCGCTGCTGCTGTGCCTGATGGACCGCCTGCACTTCGGCGTCAAGGAGGCGCGCTGACGATGGAACAGGCTCGCGAGGAAATCCGCGTCGCCCAGGTGGTGATGCCCGAAAAGGGGCTTTTTCTTGTGCGTTGCGCGTGTCCGCCGCCGCCCTACGGTTCGCTGGCGCTGGTGACGCTCGACTACGGTTCCGATTTCGGCATGGTTACGGACACGGCCGTGTACGATCCGGCGCGGCATGGGGCGCGTCCCCCGGGCTTTCAGCTTCTGCGCGAGAAGACGCCCGAGGACGACGCCCAGCTGGCCGCGAACGAAAAGCTGTCGCAGGCGATGCGCACGACGTTCGTCAAGACGGCCCAGACCGCCGTGCCCGATCTGCAGGTGCCGTACGTGCGCCTGTCGTTCGGACGCAACCGTCTGTTCATCCGTTTCACGTCGGTGCAGCAGAAACCCGATCTCGCGCGGCCGATTGCCGAGCTCCGGCGCCTGTTCGGCGTCTCCGTCAACGCATGGCAGATGGGACCGCGCGACGAGGTGAGCATGCTGGGCGGGCTGGGTCCGTGCGGACGCGCCTGCTGCTGCTGCACGTGGCAGCAGCGCTATCCCGCACATCTGTCGGCCGAACGGGGACGGGGCGAGAATCCCGCCGCGCTCAACGGCACATGTGGACGTTTTAAATGTTGTCTGGCTTTCGAAAAATGAGGAACACGAGAAGATGGGCATGAAGAAGATTCTGTTGCTGAACGGTCCGAGTCTGGGCCTCCTGGGGACGCGCGAGCCGAAGATCTACGGTTCGACGACGCTGGCGGACATCGTGGGCATGGTCCGGCGGGCCGCGGCGGCGAAGGGCGTGACGGTAGACGCGTTCCAGAGCGACGTCGAGGGCGAGCTCGTGGCCGCCGTCGTCAAGGCAAAGGGCGCCTACGACGGCATCATCCTCAACCCGGCGGCGTACACGCACGAATCGGTGGCGCTGCACGACGCGATTCTCGCGAGCGAAGTGCCGACCGTGGAAATCCACATCTCGAACGTCTACGCGCGCGAAGGCTACCGCCACGCGTCGCTGACGGCCTCGGCCTGCGTGGGACAGATCTGCGGGTTCGGTCCGAAGGGCTACCTCCTGGCCCTCACGGCGCTGCTGGAGCGCTAAGACGCCATGAACGCCGCGTTCGACGAGTTCTTCATGCGCATGGCGCTCCGCGAGGCCGAGAAGGCCGCGGCCGACGGTGAAGTGCCGACCGGCTGCGTCATCGTGGAGGAGCCGGAAGACCCCGAGGCGCCGCCGAGCGCGGCGCGCATCCTGGGGCGTGCGCACAACCAGTCGGAGATGCTTGTGGACGCGACGGCGCATGCGGAGATGCTGGCGCTGTCGGCCGCGTTCCAGGCGAAGGGCAACTGGCGCCTCGCGGGGACGCGGCTCTACGTGACGAAGGAACCGTGTCCGATGTGCGCGGGCGCAATCATCCTCGCGCGCATCGACACCGTGATCTGGGGTGTTTCAGACCCCAAGCGCGGCGGCGGCACGACGTTCAACATCTTCGCCCATCCGGGCATCAACCACCATCCAGACGTGCTGACGGGGGTACTGGAGGAGCCGTGCAAGGCGATGCTGGTCGATTTCTTCCGCCGGCGGCGGGCCGAGCGGGTCCGGCTGGAGAAGGCGGAGAATGTGTGAGTGGGTGAGTGTTTGGATTATTGGATTTGATTGAGTTGACGGCGGATTTTTGATATTATAGATGGCATCAAAAGGGGAATTATGTCATGAAGAATCTCATTTTCGGACAAGTCGGACGGACCTTGTACCTGCTGGCGGCGCTGCTGGCGGTCTGCGGCTGCGAGCGCGAGCAGAAGCCGGCTGCGCCCAAGACGGCGCAGGAGCGGGAACTGGACAGCCTCGTGGAGGCTGTCGACGCCGTGTCGAAGACGGTGGTGGTGACGAACTACGTCACGATTACGAATGTGGTGGCGGCCGCCCCGGCGCCGGAGCCCGCCGCGGACGAAAAGCCGGCGAAGCCGCAGCCCAATCCCGAGCCTGCCATCCGCAGCTTCAAGGGCAATCTGGACGGCTTCGAGCTTTCGTTCGCCTCGACGCCGGACCTCACGACGATTCTCGACTACGTGAAGGTGACGCCGAATCCCGGTGCGCTCCGACAGGACTTTCGCGAATGGCGCAAGGCCTGTTCGTTCCTCGGCGATTTCAAGCCCCGCACGGCCTATACGGTTACGGTGCGCGCCGGTCTGCCGATGGCGGACGGACGCAAGCTCGCGCAGGAATACCGCCGCACGTTCACGACGGGGGACCGTCCGCAGAAGCTCGAATTCGCCGCGTCGGGACGCTACCTGCCCGCCGCGGGCCGTCGTGCCGTCGCGCTGACGACGGTGAACGTGACGAACCTCATCTGCAGCATCCGTTCCGTGCCGACGAAGAACATCGTGCAGCTGCTCGCCCGCGAAGAGCACTGCTACAGCGAGTACTGGGGCGGCTCCGCCGACTCCCGCGGCACGGCCGAACTGGCCGGCGACCCGGTCGAGAGGAAACTCCACGTCAAGGCGCCGCTGAACGAGTCCGCCTCGACGATGCTGCCGCTGAACAACGGCGAAGTCGCCAACGGCGTCTACCTCGTCAGTGCGCGCGCGGAGAATGCCGAGGAGGAAGACTGGCGCAATCCTGCGCGCTGGCGCCTCGTGTGCGTGACGGACATCGGTCTCTCCGTGCGCGTGATCGGTTCTTCCATCTACGTCTGGGCGACGTCGCTCACGGGCGGACGCCCGATTCCCGGTCTCCAGATTCTCGTCTACAGTTCGAACGGCATCGTGCAGAGCGAAGGCGCGACGGACGCCGAGGGCTGGTGCTGCTGCGAATGCGCGAAGGCGGATTCGGCCTTTGCGGTGGTGGCGGCGAAGCCGGATGGCGCGGATACGACGTTCCTGGCCCTGCGGGACTGGGTCGAAGAGCCCGAGCCGGCGTTCGACCGTCGCGCGCTGCTGAAGAACGAAAAGTGCGAGGCCTTCGTGTGGACGGACCGCGGCATCTACCGCCACGGCGAGCCGATTCTCGTGCAGGCGCTGCTCCGCAACGGCCGCGGCCAGGCGCCGAAGCCTTTCCCCGTCGAGATCGAACTGCAGGATCCCGAGGGCAAGACCGTGATGAAGCGCACGCAGGTGGCCGACGCATTCGGCTCCGTGGTTCGGACCGACTTTACGGTGGCGGATGATCAGCCGAGCGGCAACTGGTCGTTCTGGGTCCGACTCCCCGGCAAGAACGGCGACGTGCTCGGCGCGCGCCATTTCAAGGTCGAGGAATTCGTGCCGCCGCAGATCCGCGTGACGGCGACGCCCCCGAAGGAGGGCGGGCGCACGGCGACGAATCTGCTCTTCACCGTGGCGGGCGAGCACCTCTTCGGCGGTCCGGCGAAGGGTCTGCCGGCAGAGGGCGCGTACATGTTTGAAGATGCGCCGTTTGCGCCGCGCGGCTGGGAGGCGTTCCGCTTCGGCGACGAGAACCGCCGTCTGCCGCCGAATTTCAAGAAGGTCGACCAGGTGCGCCTGGACGGCGACGGCAAGGCGGTGTTCGCCGCCGGCTTCCCGAAGACGATGCGTCCGCGCGCGGCGGTGAAGATGACCGTGCAGGGCGGCGTGTTCGAAGGCGGGGGGCGTCCCGCCGCGGCGCGCGCCTCGACCGTCTTGCATGCCTATCCGCACTACATCGGCGTCGCGCTGCCCGACACGTTGCGTCAGAACGCGACGCCGAAGGCCTGCCGCGTGGTCGTGGTGAATCCCGATGGCACGCCGTGCCGCGGGGCACGACGCCTGGTTGCGGCCTTCGAGCAGGTCGAGACGGTCTACAGCCTCAAAAAGGACGGCAACTCGTGGGAATGGAAGTCGGAGAAGATCCGCCACCCGCTGGGCGAGGAGGTCGCCGTCCAAATCGGCGCGAACGGCCTCGGCACGCTCGCCGTGCCGGTGGGCGTGGGCGGCGACTACGCCGTGACGCTCCGCGAGGAGGAGACGGGCGTCTCCTTCGGTGCGAGCTATTGGGTCGGCGGTGCCGGCGACGCCGCCGTGCGCGCGCCGCTCCAGAATCCGTCGCGCATCTCGCTCGCGGCGGACAAGAAGGTCTACTATCCCGGAGAGTGCCCGCGCCTGACGGTGAAGGCGCCGTTCGCGGGCGTCGCCTGGCTGCAGGTGATGCGCGACGAGATGATCTATTCCCAGATTCTCACGCTGACGAACGCGACGTGCGAAATCGAGCTCGAGCCGGTGAAGGCCGCCTGGGCGCCGGGCGTCGACGTGGCGCTGAGCGTCGTGCAGGCCGTGAAGCCGGGCGAACGTCCGGTCGCGAACCGCGCCCTCGGCCTTCTGCCGATTCGTTGCGCGACGCGCGACAGCGCGTTGGACGTGGCGGTGAAGGCGACGGTCGTCTGCGCGCCGACGGGCGGGTCCACGGTGACGGCGGAGATCGACGCGCACGGACAGAACGCCGTGGGCGAACGGGCCGTGGTGACGGTCGTCGACGAAGGAATCAACCTGCTGACGGACGAGAAGACGCCCGACCCGGCCGGCTGGTTCGGCGAGTCGCGTTTCCTCGGCGCGTTGCTCTATGACGTCTACAACCGCCTGCTGCCGATTCTCGACGGCGACCTGAAGCGGTCCGGCGTGAAGACAGGCGGCGGTGCGGACGGCGACCTGTTCTGCCGGGTGAGTCCGGTGCCGTCGCGCCGCTACAAGCCGCTCAGCCTCTGGCAGCAGGAGGTCGAACTCAAGGACGGCCGTGCGACGGTGGCGATCGAGCTGCCGGAGTTCGTCGGCGAAGTGCGCGTGACGGCCGTGGCCTACAACAAGCGCGCCACAGGCGCCGGCTCGGTGCAGGCCAAGGTCACGCCGAACCTCGTGATGCAGCCGGACGCGCCGCGCTTCGCGGCGCCCGGGGACGAGTTTCTTGCGACGATGACGTTGTCGAACCGCAGCGGCGCGGAAGGGAAGGTCGCCTACGATCTGCTCGTCGGCGGCTCGGTCGAACTCGCCCAGCCCGTGCATGGTGAACGCACGCTGGCGGACGGCGCGAGCGAAACGCTGACGTTCCCCGTGCGCGCGACGCAGACGCCGGGGCAGGGATCGCTCATCTTCGTGACGGAAGGGTTCGGCGAAAAGCACCGAAATGAAATTTCGCTGCCGGTGCGTCCGGCGGCGCCGTGGGTGAAGACGGCGACGACCGTCAGCCTCAAGGCGGGCGAGAAGCGCGTGTTCCCGAATACGGCGGCCGTGCTGCCGGAAACGGCGCAGCGCACGTTCCTCGCGTCGGGCAGTCCCGTGGCGGAACTGGCCGCGGCGCTCGAATATCTGGTGGCGTATCCGTACGGCTGCCTTGAGCAGACGACGTCGCGCATGTTCCCGCTGGTGACGGCGGGCGGCATTCTCAACACGTTGCCGGTCGCCGAGACGACGGCCGCGGAAGATGCGAAGGCGATGGTTGCCAACGGCATCCGCCGCGTCTGCGGCATGGTGCGCGCGCACGACTTCGTCATGTGGCCCGACTGCGACCAGGCGCCGTGGGACCGCGAGGTGTCCCTGTGGTCTGCGCACTTCCTCGTCGCGGCGTCCGCCGGCGGCTTCGACGTGCCGCAGGGTTCGCTCGACCGGGTGAAGTCGTTCCTCCGCACGTGGGCGATGTCCACGAACGCGACGACGAGCGTCTATGCGTGCCAGACGCTGGCGCTCGCCGGTACGCCCGACCGCGACCGCCAGCTCCACTGGTTCGACCGTCGCGCGTCGCTCGCGGCCCTCGACCGCTGCCGTCTGGCGCGCGCGTTCGTGCGGAGCGGCGATCCGCCGCGCGCGAAGACGGTGATGGAGACGGTCGTCGGCGAACCGGCCGACGGGAAGTCCGCCGCCGTCGAACTCCTGGCACGGCTCGATCTCGATCCGAAGGATGCGCGTCTGGCCGGCCTCGTCTCCTATCTCTTCAAGCATCGCGATGCGGGCAGCTGCCATTGGGGCACGACGGAGGCCAACGCCCACGTGCTGCTCGCACTCGGCAGCTACTACCGGGCGAACGTGCCGTCCATCGGCGTGCCGGAGATCTACCTCTCCGAGAACGGCGGCGAGGAGCGCAAGATTTCGCCGAAGCGCGCCGAACGCGTGCTGGGCGGCGGCGACGTCACGCTCGTCAACCGCGGGGCAGGCGATGCGTTCGTCTCCGTGAGCAGCCTCGCGCTGCCGCAGGCGGACGCCCTGCCGACCGAGGCGAAGGGCATCGCCGTCTCGCGCCGCTTCCTGCGGACCGACGGGACGGCGGCGGCGCCGAATTCCTTCGTGCGCGGCGAAATGCTCATTGTGGAGCTCACGCTCTCGGCGCCGATGAAGACGGTCTATTCGGATCTCGTGATCGAAGAACTGCTGCCGGCGTGCCTTGAGCCCGACCAGACGCCGCTTGCGGGCGAGGCCTATCCGTTCATCGGCGCGACGGCGCATCAGTGGCTGCTGCGCCGCGAACTGCGCGACGACCGCGTGCTTGGCTTCTCGCGCCGCTTCAAGCTGGATGCGGGTGCGTCGGTGAAGTTCTACTACCCCGTGCGCGTCGTGGGCGCCGGCACGTTCGTGATGCCGGGCTCGTCCGTCGAGGCGATGTATGATCCGTCCCTTCATGCGCGCGGTGCGTCGGGACGCGTGAAGGTGGCTAAATGACGAGACGCGGCTTTTTGAAAGGACTGGGTACGGCCGGACTCGGCGTCGGGGCGACGCTGACGGGCGGCTGCCACTACTACTACATCGTCAAGGGCGAGCTGATGCAGACGAACGAGATGTTCGTCGAGCCGTTCCGCCGCAAGTCCTTCCTGACCTGGAACATCAACGCCGGGCGGGGCCTCGACGGCGTGCGCGATCTCGCGCGCATCGCCGCCGTCGTCAAGAAGGCGGATGTTGCGGTGACGGCGCTCCAGGAAATCGACCGCAAGACCGTGCGTGCGGACGGCGAAGACCAGTTCACGGCGCTGGAGACGCTCACGGGCTTGAAGGGCATCTGGTGTACGACGGGGACGCGGAGCGCGGGCGAAGCGGGCATGGCGCTCTTCGTGAAGACCGAGCCTGCGAAGACGAACGTCGTCGACCTGCCCGGCGGCGGCAAGGTGCTGTGCGCCGACTACCCGTCCTACTCGGTTGCGCTGCTGAACCTGCCGGTGAAGGATGGGGACCGCGCGGCCTCCGTCGCCAAGATCATCGGGCTCGTCGAAGCGGACCGTCCGCTCTTCCTCCTTGGCGACTGGGGCGAGGAGCCGACGAGCGATCTGGTGCAGAAGCTGCGTCGCGGGTTCTCGGTGCTGACGGGATTTGCGAAAACCTATCCGGCGGACGAGCCGACGAGCTGCGTCGACTACGTCGCCCTGTCGCTGCGGCACCGCATGCGCTTCGAGCATGTCGGCCATGAGGTGTTGCCCGAGGCGGTCGCGTCGGACCACCGGCCCGTCAAGGTGACAGCCTGGTGAGGCGGGAGTTGAGGGCGAAGCGCCTCGAGTGAAGAGTTTGAACGGTCGTTTCGAGTTGAATTGCACTAAAGGAAGCACATGTCTGAATGTACACATGATTGCGCGAGCTGCGGGAAGAGTTGCAGCGAGCGGAAGGAAAAGGTCGATTTCACGGCCAAGCTGAATCCGTGGTCGAAGGTCGGGAAGGTCGTGGCGGTGGCCAGCGGCAAGGGCGGCGTGGGCAAGAGCCTCGTGTCGTCGCTGCTGGCGTCCGCGGCGGCGAAGCGCGGTCTGCGCACGGCCGTGCTCGATGCGGACATCACGGGTCCGTCCATCCCGAAGGCGTTCGGTCTCACGGGCGGTACGCTGGGCAGCGAGAAGGGCATTCTGCCGAGCGTTTCCGCCGGCGGCGTGCGTGTGATTTCGCTCAACTTGCTGGTCGACAATCCGAACGAGCCGGTCGTCTGGCGCGGTCCGGTGATCGCCGGTGCGGTCAAGCAGTTCTGGACGGACGTCTATTGGGAAGACATCGACATCATGTTCGTCGACCTGCCGCCGGGCACGGGCGACGTGCCGCTCACGGTCTTCCAGAGTCTGCCGGTCGACGGCGTCGTGATCGTCGCCTCGCCGCAGGAGCTCGTCGGCATGATCGTCGAGAAGAGCGTGCGCATGGCCGAGATGATGGAAAAGAAGGTCTACGGCCTCGTCGAGAACATGAGCTACTTCACCTGCCCCGACTGCGGCAAGAAGCTCGAAGTGTTTGGCAGGAGCCGCGTGGACGAGCTGGCGAAGCAGCACGGCATTCCCGTCGCCTGCCGTCTGCCGATCGATCCGTCGTTCGCCGCGGCCGTGGACAAGGGCGCCGTCGAGACGGTCGATTGTCCGGATCTCGAGCCGCTCATCGACGCGCTCATCGGAGAAAACAGGCCATGTCGCTGAGAGCAGACCGTCTGGGAGGACTTCGCCGCCGGACGGGGACCTTCTGTTTTCTCGTGCTGCTCGGAGCGGCGGGTTCGCTCGCGGCCGCTCCGCGCGTGCTGCAGGTCGGCCCCGGCAAAACCTACGCCGTGCCGTCCGCCGCCGCGGCTGTCGCGCAGGACGGCGACACGGTCGAGATCGCCGCCGGCACGTACACGGGCGACGTGTGTGCCTGGCGGGCGAAGAATCTGACGATCCGCGGAGCGGGGCGGGACAAGACGATCCTCGACGCGGCGGGCAAATGCTGTCAGGGCAAGGGCACGTGGATCGTGAAGGGCGAGGGCTGTCGCGTGTCGGGCCTGACGTTCAAAGGGGCCGCGTGCGCGGACCGCAACGGCGCCGGCATCCGTCTCGAAGGCAACGGTGTGTTCGTCGTGGAGAAGTGCCGGTTCACGGAAAACGAGAACGGCATCCTCTGCGGCGCGCTCGACCGGGCGGTCGTGAAGATCGACGGCTGCGTCTTCGACGCCAACGGCGCGGGCGACGGCTGCTCGCACAACCTCTACATCGGCAAGATCGCCGAGCTCGACTTCACGCGCTGCATCTCGCATCATGCGCGCCTCGGCCACAATCTCAAGAGCCGGGCGAAGATCACGCGCGTGGTGGACAGCACGTTCGACGACGGGAAGGACGGCACCTCGAGCTATCTGCTGAACTGTCCAAACGGCGGCGAGGTGACGCTGACGGGCTGCCGCTTCGTCCAGGCGCCGACGGCATCCAACGGCACGATGGTCTCGATCGGCGAAGAAGGGGCCTATCCCGACAGCACGGTGGACGTGCGCAAGTGTACGTTCGTGAACCGCCGCACGTCGGGCACGTGCACGGAAATCCGCTGCGCGCCGGGCGTCCGGCGTCTTGATTCAACACGCACACGATAAGATTCGACCGGGAGATCGACATGGAGCGAAAGGCGAACCGTAAGGCGCGCATCGGCGTCTACACCACGGGGTTGAAGGCGTACTGGCCGCAGTTCGCGGGGCTGAAGGAGCGTCTTGAGGGCTATGGACGCTTCATTGCGGAAAGAATTGCGGACTTCGGCGATGTCGAGGTGTTCAACTTCGGCCTGGTCGACTGTTCGGACCGTGGTCTCGAGGCGGGCGAGTATTTCCAGGCGCACAACGTGGACCTCGTCTTCCAGCACATCGGCACGTACGTCACCAGCGACGCCGTGCTGCCCGTCCACCAGCTCTGCAAGGCGCCGACGGT
>CADCPA010000023.1 GCA_902803135.1 uncultured bacterium | reverse complement strand
CCCAACGCCTGCTTCTTCAAGCACAACGCCGACTTCTCCGTGGAGGCCGGCGGAAGGGCCGAGGTGATGAGCGCGAAGATCAACAGGGGCTCCGAGGCGCATCTTCTCGGCACGCTCGACGGCGAGTTCAAGGTGACGGACGAATTTGTGGTCACAGGCGGCGGCGGCATCACGCACTACACCGCCGTCGGCAACGGCACGTTCGTCGTGGGCAGGATAAGGCCCATCCAGAACACCTACATCGTTCCGGTGGACGGCAACGCCAAGACGGTCTTTGGCTCCGGCGGCATCCTGCGCGGCGCGGGATATGTGCGGGTTGACAACACCGGCTCGCACGAGTTCGGTTCGTGCGCCGACTGGACGATGTGCTACAATGAGCCCGGCGCGAACAGGGACACGGGCAACTTCGCAATCTACAAGCACAACAGCACCGGGCTGACCACCGTCACGTTCGACACGACGGACTACTACGAGAGCTCCGTCGGGCGCACGATCACGTGCGAGGCTCCCATCGGCGCCGCGAACGCCGAATCCGCCGCCAAGTTCAAGGTGAACGTGAAGGGCATCGGGACGTTCGTGTTCGCCAACACGTCCGACGGCGCCATCTTCTCCGGCGGGCTCACGGCGCAGGACGCCGCGACGGTGGAGGTGCTGGCCGACGCCTGGCCGGGGAAGGGCGCGGTGGTGCTGGAGGGCGCCTCGACGCTCAAGATGCACACCGGCGGCGAGGAGCGGACCGGCGCGGTGCGGTTGGGAAGCGGCGCGACGCTTGCGGTGTGCGAGTCGGGCACGGCGAAGGTTGGCGCGCTTTCGCTCGCGGACGGCTCAACGCTCGCGTTCAACTTCACGGAGGCGGCTGTGGCGCCGACCCTTGCGACTGGCGGCGCGATGCCTGCGGGAACGGTCAACGTGAAGCTTTCGGGCGTGATGCCGAAGGCGAAGACCTTCCTCCTCACGACGGGCGGCGGGTTCGGCGGCGATGCCGTGACGGTTGACCTGGCGGACGGTCCGAAAGGGACCAAGGTGAAGGTGAACGCCGACGGCAACCTTGAAGTCGTCGTGACGGTCGGCCTCACGATCATGATCAGATAGCCGACTTCGCCAGGTGCGAGGCGCAGCCTCACCAGAACACGCGGACGCGGACGCCGGGGCGCATGAAGAAGCGCCGGGTGTTCTTCAGGTTCGGATAGAGCATCTGCACCATGTGGCCTTCGGTCATCGGCACGATGACGACGGTCGGCTGGACGCCTTTCTTCTGGAGTTCGACGAGGTCGTCGAACTTGGTCCAGTAGCCGGTCTGGGCTTCCAGCCGGCGGTTGTAGAAGGGGAAGGGCCAGGTGTCCGTGGGCGGAAGGGCGACGGCGACGAACGGTTTCCCGGCGTCGGGCGCGGTCGCCTTCGCGTTGGCCTGCGCCATGACGTCGGCGACGCAGGCGGCCAGCTGCTTCGCTTCCGGCGACGCGTGCGCGTAGTTGTAGGGAATCGACGCGTCGTCCGGCTTCCTGTTGATCGCGAGCAGTCCCGGCACGTGCTCCATGAGCACGCTGGCCGGAAGGAAGAGCAGGAAGATGAAGGCGAGGACGCCGGGATCGAGCTTGATGCGCAGACGCTCGCCACGGGTGCGGACGAAGTCCAGGAAGAAGTCGCGGGCGACGAGATAGCCGAGCGACGCGGCGGTCACGTAGGGAACGGCGAGCTGGAGCGTGCACCAGGGCGTCTTGTAGGGAATGCACGAATAGGCGATCAGCAGCAGCAGGGCGTAGAGCGCGGTGCCGAGGAACGCCGTGACGAGCGGCTGGTTGAACGCGGAACGGCGCTTGCCGAAGCGGCAGAGGAGACCGACCGGAATCAGCACGAGGAGCAGGTGCGCGAGCGGGCGCAGATGCCGGAACGTGTGGTCGATAGAACCCGTCTTGCCCGCGGCGAGGGGATTGCCATGGAAGAGCCACACGAGGTGTTGCCACCAGGGATGCACGTGCCAGGCCGCACCGTCGGACGCCGCATCGCCCGCCGCGCGGTGGACATAGGAGAGCGGGGCGGCGATGAAAGCGTTGTAGACGCCGTGCCAGTCGCGGCAGAAGGAGGAGAACAGCACGAGAGAGACGATGCCGAAGCCGAAGGCGGCCAGCACGAGATGGCTGACGACGCCCGTGCGGGGGCGATCCGCCGCCGGGGCGTCGGTCGCCTCTTCCGTGGCATTCCTGCGGGTCCGCCACGCGAGCAGCAGGAAGGGCAGCGCGGCGCCGAAGAGGGCGGCGAACGTGAGCACGCACGTTTCCTTCGTGGCGAAGCAGAGCCCGGCGCCGATGCCAAACAGAATCGCCCAGGTGCCGCGCTTGAGCCGACGGCCCGGCAGACAGTAGCCCGTGCCGGCCCAGAACATCATCAGCGTGAAGCAGACGAGGAGCATCTCCTGGATGAAGTCCGTCGCATAGAAGACGTAGAGCGGCGTGGTGGCCACGAGCAGCACGGGAATCAGCGGCAGCAGCCACGTCCGGTGCCGTTTGAGCCCCTGCGTCTGCCGGACGAGGCGCAGGACCGTGAGGTAGAGGAACACGAGGCCGGCGACGGCGAACACGAGCGGCGTGCAGCGCAGCAGCGTGCCGTCAAGCGTCGCGGTGGAGGTGTGCCCGAAGGCCTGCTGGAGCGGCGCCGCGGCGTAGTAGAGCGTCGGACCGTGGTGGTCTGTCGGGCGGTACGTGTAGACGCCGGTCTCGAGCAGCTTGCCGGTTGTGAAGGCCTGGTTCGCCTCGTCGGGGTGGAACGTGCGGTCGAAGATCATCGCGTCACCGTTTCTGGAAGAGCGGGGCCGCGATGCGCTGGAGCTGTTCGTTGGCGCTCATCTGCTGGGCGAAGACGTTCTTGTCGATCTGATAGGCCTGGTAGATGGCGGCCTGGGCGTTCTGGACCTGGCCGAGGGCGTCCTTGATCAAGGCCATCTTCAGCCAGGCGGCGGCATCCTGGTTCTGCACGCGCAGATAGGCGTTCATTGCCTGTTCGGCCTCGGCGTTGAGACCGCCGTCCATCAGCACCGTGATCATGTCCATGCGGTACTGCGGGTCGAGGTTGTCCGGCATCTTCGCGAGGGCGCGCTTCATCGCGTTTGCCGCGTCGCCGCGCTGGCTGCAGACGGCGAAGAGGTGGCCCGCGAGATAGAGCAGGTCGAAGTCGTCGGCGTCGGGCATCTCGAGCGTCTTGCGCACGGTGTTGACGCACTGGCTGTCCTGCCCGAGCGAATGGTAGCACTGCGCGAGCTGGATGTTGTCCACGGCGGTGAGCGGTTCCTTCGCGGCCTTCGCCTTGAACGCGTCGATGCGGGCGGAGACCGTCTTGAGCTTCGTCACGTAGAGGCGGAGCTGCGACGTGCGCGTGTTGTTCGGGTCGACGCGATCCGTATAGTCCAGAATGTCCGTAATCGCATCCCACTTGCGCAGGGGGATGAGCACTTCCTGGGCATAGCGGAAGGTCGCTTCGGGCGAGGCCGGGTAGAGCAGCACGGCTTCACGAAAAGCCTGGTCGGCCATCGCGTAGACGCCATGATGCGCGTAGAGGCCGGCAATCGCGGCACGGAGCTTCGAGAAGCTCTTCTGCGCGGGAAAGTCGCGGCGGAAGGCGGGATCGCGCAGCAGGCGGCGCTGGTACCAGTCCCAGAACTCCATGTCGTTCTTGACGATCTCGGCATTGAGCTGGTTGGGGTCCTTGTTGATCTTCATGATCAGGCCGTGCGGCGTGAGGTAGGGGTACATCCACTGGATGACATACGATTCCTCGACGTAGAAGGCGTGGCGCAGACGTTCGTGGTCGAACATCATCTTCGTGAGGATGCTGTTGATTTCCATGACGCCGAGGGCGCCGGTGACCTGCACGCGGCCGTTCTCGATTTTCAGGTCGGCGTTGGCGGAACGCTTGCCGCTCTGGACTTCGGAGACGTAGATGTTGAACGACTCGGCGGAGTCTTCCTTCGAGGGAATCCAGATTTCGTCGCCGTAGAGGTCGCGTTCGACGGACATGTAGGTGTCGTCCGCCAGGGCGTTCTGGGTGATGAGATAGACGTCCGGACGCACCTTTGCGGAGTAGATCATGTACGTGGGCACGAAGCGCCCCGGGTCGGTTCCGCCGAAGAAGATCGACGATGGCTCCATTTCGTCCGGCCACTGCGGGTTTGGCAGCGGCTCCTCGTCGGGCGAGAGTTCTTCGCGGATCGCGTTTGCACCGCGGAGCTGGTAGTTGCCGAACTGCCAGCCGAAGGTGTGGCCGTTCTGCTCGGCCGAGCCCATGGCAAAGACGAGCTTGCCGTTCGTGTAGTTCTCGTAGACCGGAATCAGCGCGACGCAGGCCGCGGCGACGCAGGCCGCGTGGAAGGCCGTGCGCTGAAGCTGCGCATTCGCCGGGAAGTACCGCTTCAGGAGCAGGTTCGCAAAGGAGAGGCCCACCGCGAGGCCGTAGCCGATCCAGAGCGAGAACATGCCGTGGGAGGAGATGAACTTCACCTTCTGGATGAAGCCGTCCTGGATGTCGCCCT
>CADCPA010000022.1 GCA_902803135.1 uncultured bacterium | reverse complement strand
TCGCGGTCGCCCTTGCACTTGTCGATGATCGTGCGATGATGTCCCCATGGAACCGAAACCAATTGTGCAACAACATGTTGCACAATGACATGGCAATTCTCGTCAGCAAGTTGCAAACTCTTCCAATTTTTATCGTCCACAACATGCGGACGATGAACCCTATCTTCGCTATCGTCCACAACTTGTGGACGATAAGGCATAGCCGAGTATAGTTCAAAGAAATACCGTGCATACTTGATATTGGTAACCGACAACCCTGTAGCGTCCGGGATTTCGCATTGTAAATCCATACTCAGCTTATGGAAGAACCTTGCATCACGCTTCTTGCCGGGGTATTTCTCACTGATGTCCTTGCCGAGATTCCAATAGAACTCAATCAGCGCAGAGTTGACCGCAATCGCCGCTTTGATCTGTGTCGCACGATAACGGCGTTTGAGGTCAGCAATCCAAGCGGTGTAGGATTGCTCCGCACCGTTTTCATTGCTCTTCACAAGCGCCGAACTTTTCTTTCGCGTCTCTTTCTTCTTCATGCAACCTCCAGGTCATCATCCTCCCGCAAACATGAAAAAAGCGTACCCCACACTGTATCTCAATCGAGGCACTGGAATACCCTTGGCGAAATACAGAATAGGGTACGCAAAGTGCCTGTATACCTCCTCCTCGTCGTCAAGGAAGAAACCGCGGTGCGCACGCCGGCCGCGCCCCGATTTTCACTGACCGATTACCGGAAGGCACACGCGGTTGCCGGGGAGGAGGCGAAGGCGGCCTTTGAGGCGGAGGCCGACGACGAGGACGTTGACCTGCGAAATGGGGAAACCGGTGGCGACGACGATGCGGTCGAGGGTGACGCCTTCCGCGGTGACCGCGCGCATCACGGCCGCCTCGTCGACGGTAATCGTCGATTCCGGAGCTGGAGTTGGACGCGTTTCCTTCAGCGGCCGTACCGGCTGAAGAGCCGGGTGCGGTGGCGGCACACCCGGCTCCGGCTGAACGGCCACCGCCGGTTGCGACGTTTTCTTCTTCGCGTGCGCCGAAAGCGGCGTCAGCTCCTCGACGATGTCGTCGACGCTGCACACCATGCGCGCGCCTTCGCGAATCAGGTGATGGCACCCTTCCGAGGTCCGCCAGTCGATGCGGCCGGGCACGGCCATCACGGCGCGTCCCTGCTCGACGGCCCGGAGGCAGGTGATCAACGTACCGCTGTGAGTCGGGCATTCCACGGCCACGACGCCGCGCGCAAGCCCAGAGACGATCCGATTGCGCTGGGGAAACGTCTTGGCATCGGGGGCGCGTCCGAACGGGAACTCGCTCACCACGCATCCGCCCTGCGCGATCATCTGCCGGGCCAATGCGCGGTTCTCGGTTGGGTAGAACTTGTCCAGCGCGCCGCCGAGTACGCCGACTGTCACTCCTTCGCCCGTCAGGGCGCCTTTGTGGGCGCAGGCATCGATGCCGCGCGCGAGCCCCGAGACGACAGACCAGCCACGCCGGGCCAGACCATACGCGAGCCGCTCGGCGACATCGCGTCCGTACTCCGTACCCTGCCGCGTACCGACTAGGGCGACGCCTGGTTTTGCCAGAGCCGCCGGATCGCCGACACAGTAGAGTGCGAGCGGCGGGGAGGCGATGGTACGCAACTGCGGGGGATAGGCGGCATCGACTTCCGTGAGGATCGTCACGCCCATCTTCTCCGCCCGCGCAATCTCCCGTTCCCAGGCAGGTACCCTTCCCTCCCAATCGCGCTTTTCGGGATAGCGTTCGTAGGCGGCTGCGACATCGCCCTGCGTCTCGCGGATCAAGCGCTGCACGGTTACGGATCCAACCGTCGGAATCATGTTGAAGGCAATGCGGGCTTCTCGTTCTGTCATGGCGGGCATCCTTTCTGCACCGCGGGGTGCATGAATACTCTACCACAAAACAGAGGGACGAAATGTCAAGACAATGTTAAGATTTTGAAAGAGAAAAAGGCACGGCGTCGCCGCCGTGCCCTTCTGTCGACTCGAACGAGCCGGTCGAGTTACTTCGCGATGACGCGAACCATCTCGAGGACCTTGTTCGAATAGCCCCACTCGTTGTCGTACCACGCGCAGACCTTGACGAACGTCGGGTCGAGCTGGATGCCGGCCTTGACGTCGAACACGGAGGTCTTGGCCTCGTTGCGGAAGTCCGTGGAGACGACCGCTTCGTCCGTATAGCCGAGGACGCCCGCGAGGCCGCCTTCGCACACGCACTTTTCGGAAGCAGCCTTCATCGCCGCGCAGATTTCCTCGTAGGAAGCCGGCTTCTCGAGCTCGGCCGTGAGGTCGACGAAGGAGACGTCGGACGTCGGAACGCGGACGGACATGCCCGTGAGCTTGCCGTTGAGGGCCGGGAGAACCTTGCCGACGGCCTTGGCCGCGCCCGTGGAGGACGGGATCATGTTCTCGAGGATGCCGCGGCCGCCGCGCCAGTCCTTCTTGGACGGGCCGTCGACCGTCTTCTGCGTCGCCGTGGCGGCGTGGATCGTCGTCATGAGACCGCGCTTGATGCCGAAGCTGTCGTTGAGGACCTTGGAAATCGGCGCGAGGCAGTTCGTCGTGCAGGACGCGTTGGAGATGATGTCCTGACCGGCGTACGTCGTGTGGTTGACGCCATAGACGAACATCGGGGTCGCATCCTTGGACGGAGCGGGCATGATGACCTTCTTGGCACCGGCCGTGATGTGCATGCGCGCCTTCTCGTCCGTCAGGAACAGGCCGGTGGACTCAACGACGATCTCGGCGCCGACTTCGTTCCACTTGAGCTGCGTCGGATCCTTCTCGGCCGTGAGGCGGATCGCCTTGCCGTTGACCGTCATCGTATTGCCGTCGACCTTGATGTCGCCCTTGAACGTGCCGTGAACCGAGTCATACTTCAGCATGTAGGCGAGGTAGTCGGGATCGAGCAGGTCGTTGATGCCAACGATC
>CADCPA010000021.1 GCA_902803135.1 uncultured bacterium | reverse complement strand
GAGAAGGGACTACGCCTCAAGTACAGCATGGGAATCATGATTCTGGTACGGTGACGAATCTGCGACTGCCCGAGGCTACTTCAAACTTTTTGCGTAGTGTCTTTTAGCATGCTTTCCGCTGGACTTGCGGACTCGATTCTGCTATCATACGGCAAGCTCTCGTTGGGGAGTTCGTTTGGATCTCCCCGCAGTTGCCGTTTTTAAGGAAAGGGGACAGGAAATGAGTCAAATTACAACGCGGTTGCTGGCGTGGACGGCGGTCTGCGCGATGGCCGTGGCTTCGTCGGCCTTCGCCGACTTCAGGGACAATCCGCGCTTTCGCATCATGCCGCTCGGCGACTCGATCACCGAGGGCGCGGGCAGCGCGCAGGGCGGTGGGTACCGCACGCCGCTGTACCAGCAGCTGACGGCGCTCGACTACAACGTCGACCTTGTCGGCGCGAACACGGCGAATCCGTCGCAGATTCTGATCGACGCGGGCGAGACCCACCACCAGGGCCACGGCGGCTGGCGCATCAGCCATCCCACGATCGGCCTCTACGAACATCTCGTCGGCTGGGCGCCGTCAATCGAGACGCCGCACGTCATCCTCGTGCACGTGGGTACGAACGACACGAACGACGGCGACTACGAGCACGCGATCAACCGCTACGACAAGATGATCGACCGTCTGCTCGAGCTCTATCCGAACGCGTATGTCGTGGCGACGACGCTCCTCGAGCGCGGTGACAATACGAGCCTGAACGACAAGATCCACGCCTACTTCAACCCGTTCGTGGAGCAGCTTGTCGCCGATCAGGTCGCGAAGGGCCATACGCGCGTGTGCTTCCTCGACATGAACAGCAAGCTGACGCTCGACGACATGCCGGCGGACCGTCTGCATCCGGACGATTCCGGCTACGCGAAGATGGCGTCGGCCTGGACGGCGAAAATCCAGGAAATCTTCCCGGATCCGACCGCGATCGAGACGCCGCCGGCGGCGTTCCTCTCCGTCGCGGCCGCCGATTCACGCAAGAAGATCACGGTCGTGTACAACGAGTCGGTGCAGAAGTCGTCCGCCGAGACGCCCGCGAACTACGCGCTCGCGGGCACGACGGCGCAGATCGTCTCCGCCGAGCTCGCGGGCGACAACCGTACGCTCTTCCTCTTGCTGGACAAGGCGATCGAAGAGGATGCGCCCGAAGTCACGCTGACGGCGACGGGCGTTTTGAGCGCGGACGGCAAGACGGCCTCCACCGCGACGAAGGCGGTCACGGTGGACGTGCCGCGCGGCGCGTACCGCAACGTGCCGGCGGCGGAAGTCGGCCGCTACCAGAAGGTCTATGCGATCGACCTGCCCAGCCGCGGCGCGGTCTACCAGAACGAGCACCTGCCGTACGCCGAGGACTATCACTTCACCACGCCGAAGTTCTCGCGCGTCGCGTACTACCTCGAGCTCCGCAAGCCGGGCGAACAGCTGGAATACGTGTGGGTGTCGATGGACGCCTTCACGGACGATCCCTGGAAGATCGGCATTCCGACGGTCGGAACCGGTGCAAGGTTCCAGCAGTACGTGACGAATCTCAAGGTCTATTCGAATACGGACAAGGTCCGCACGGGCGACATCGCCCAGGGCAACATCGAGTTCTGGCCCTCCAACTACGACGGTGCCAACGCGGCCAACATCCCGAATGCGGACGGCGGCACGTTCGACTTCGGCGACAGGATGACCAACGGCGACTACGGCTCGATGCAGGTGCACGACTATGAAAACCGTACGACGATCTTCGCCTACAACCGCTGGGGCGGCGGCGGCCGTAACTACCAGCAGGGCCTCGGCATCGGTTCCTACACGGGCGCGAACGGCTACCCCGACTGGACGCACGTCGAGAACTCCGAGTCGTACGACATCCGCCGTCTCGAAGTGTACGTGATGCCCGACGAGACGGACGCCACGCCGCCGCAGGTCGTGAAGGCCGAACTCGGTCTCGGCCGCAAGACGGTGACGGTGACCTTCGACAAGCCGGTTTCCGAAGCGGGGCTCGACACGGCGTTCCAGGTGGGCGACTACGGCGTCGTTTCGGCGAAGCGCCTGCCGCGCTCGCGCACGGACAACCGCGCGACGAGAGTCTATCTGACGCTGGCGAGCATCGTGCCCGAGACGGATACGGCGGTGCAGCTGACGGTCGGCGGCGTGCGCGACACGTCGCCGCGGGCGAACGCCGTGCCGGCGGGTACGACGGCCGCGATTACGCAGGGGGGCGCGGGGCTGCCGAGCGAATTGGGGACGACGGTCAACGCGGCGCTGTCGCAGGGCTACAAGCTCCTCTACACGGTGGACGTGCCGGTGAACAGCGACTGGGTCTCCAAGCAGGACGCGCTCTACACGGTCAACGAATACAGTCCCGCGATCGGGCCGTTCGACCGTGTGGCGTACTATTACGAACTTGACAAGGAGCGCGAGGGGTCCGCCTACGCGTGGGTGTCGATGGACGCCTGGAGCCAGGACGCCCGCCAGCTGGGCATCCCCTCCGCCAGGCAGCAGATCTTGCCGGGCGGCTTCTTCGTCTACAACCTCCAGGTCGCGTCGAACGGCGGAGCGGCCGCGGCGGACGGTGCGGACGGCTTCATGGAAGTGTGGCCGTACAACTACGACTGGCCGAAGCAGACGCTCGTGCCGGGACAGCTTGCGGACACGTTCTCCATGGGCGACCAGCTCAACTTCGACGGCGATTACGGCTGCTTCCAGGTGCATAACGTGACGGCGGCGCAGACGGTCTTCGCCATCAACCACTTCGGCCGCGATGGATTTCACATTGCGACGGGCATCGGCCCCTCCCAGAAGGACAACGGGGCGAACTCCACGGACTGGACGTTCCGCGAAAACGCGGTCAACTTCGTGGCCCGCCGCCTCCACGTGCTGGTGCGTCCGTGCGCGAAGGTCGAGTTCGACGACGGCGACGTCGCCGTGCCGCCGGAGGTGTCGGAACTCGTCGCCGACGCGGTCGACTACAAGCTCCTGTACAAGATCGACTTGCCCGCGACGGGCGCGTCCTTCGGCGACGCGAACGTGCGCCGCAGCTACTATGCGAAGGACAACCGCGCGAAGCTCCCCGCGAACATCGCGCGCGTCGCGTACATGTTCAAGCTGACGGACAACGCGGGAACGAAGTGGGCGTGGACGGCCTTCGATCCGCCGTCGTCCGACTTCGCCCAGCTCGACGTGCCGTTCAACAGCAAGCTGCAGCGCAAGGTGAAGAACATGGACGTCCTCTCCAACGTGGAGGGCATCGTGACCGGCCGCGGCATCGAGACGGGCAACATCGAGTTCGGCTCGGGCAACTACACGGAGAGCACGCAGCTCGGCGTCGGCGATGGCGGCATCTACGACTGCGACGATTCGCTCCAAACCGGCAGCGGCCATGGCACCATGCAGGTACACAACTACGGCGAGCACCAGATGGTGTGGGGCTTCAACCACTTCAACAACAACAGCGTTCCGGGCGTCTTCATCGGCAACGAGACGTCGAACAACCGGGCGACGGACGGCACGTTCACCTACAACGCCGGCGACTACACGGCGCGCGAACTCTACGTGATGGTGAAGTACGCCGACGCCGAAGCGCCCGAAGAAGTGGTGCGGCGCGTGCCGGATGCGGCCAACTACCAGCTCCTGTATAAGATCAACGTGCCCGACCACGCGACGTTCAACGACGCGACGTTCCGCGCGGCGAACTACCTCGTGGACAACAGCGGCCGCCTCGACTCCCGTCCCGTGCGCGTCGCCTACATGCTGGACCTCGACGGACAGTGGGTGTGGACGTCGTTCAAGTCGCTCGCGAAGACGACCGCCCGTCTCGGCGTGCCGTTCACCGCGATCGTACAGGGCAAGGTCGAAGACATGGACGTCTATACCAACGTCGAGGGCCTCCCGACGGGCACGGGCCTGCAGACGGGCTGCATCGAGTTCTGCTCGGGCAACTACGCGCAGGGCACCCAGATGGGCGTGGGCGACGGCGCCATCTTCGATGTCGACGACACGCTTCAGGCCTCACGCGGCGGCCACGGCTGCATGCAGGTGCACGACTGGGGGACGAAGACGACGCTGTGGGCCATCAACCATTTCAACAACGGCAATGCGGTGGGCATCGGCATCGGCAACGACCCGGCACAGAAGAGCGGTGCGACGGACTGGACGTTCCAGGAGAACGCCGGCCAGTACACCACGCGCACGCTCTATGTGCTCGTGAGCTACGACGGCGTGGCCGACACGTATGACGAAACCGCCGCCCAAGGCGACGGCAAGAAGATCAACCACGTGGTGGTGTCGAAAGACGGCACCCGCGTCGCCGTGCGCTTTGCGGATACGGTGACGTCCCTTGATGCCACGCCGAGCCGCTTTGCGCTTGAAGGCGCGACGATCGCCGCCGCGGAGGTCTCCCCGATCGATGCGCGCGACGTGCTCCTCACGCTGCGGGAGCCGCTCGCGACGGGCTTCCATACGCTCACCTATACGGTGGGAACGGCGGTGCAGACGAAGGGGGCGGAGCGCGTCGATGCGACGCCTTCCGCCGTGCTCGCCGGCGTGGCGGAAGCGGCCGACTACGAACTCGTCTACCGCTACCAGATTCCGACCCAGGTCTCCGCCCACAACGACTTCGCCTACGAAGTCGACCAGTCGCGCTTCGAGCAGATTCCGTTCGACCGCGTGGCGTATCTGCTGGAGCTGACGGGGATGGATAGCAACTCGTGGTGGGTGTGGACCTCGATGGACGCGCTGGACGGGGCGGGCCTTGCGGACATCGCCATCCCGACGCCGCGCCGTCCGAAGACGACGCACCAGTGCTATGTCGAGGACCTGCATGTCTATGGCGGCAGTTCCGCCGAGGGCGTCGTGCCCGTGAAGACGGGCGAGTTCCCGCAGGGCAACATCGAATTCTGGCCCAATACCTACAACGAGGGCAATGCGGCCGGCATTCCGGGCGCGAGCGACGGCTGCTACGACTGGGGCGACACGATGACCTCCGGCAGCTATGGTTCGATGCAGGTGCACAACTATCTGAACCGCGAGACGTGCTTCTCGTTCAGCCACTTCTACAACGGCGGCGAGGGTCTGATCAAGCCGTCGCTCGGCATCGGCAACGACGCACCGGACAGCGGCCACAACGGATCGACCGACTGGACCTTCCGTGAAAACGCCGAGGCCTACGCGGTGCGTACGCTCTCCATCTTCGTGCGTCGCAGCGCCGGATCGAACCAGGGCTGCGGTCCCGTCTTCACGGTGCAGCCGCAGGACGCGCGCATGCAGATCGGCGGCGAACCGGCGACGCTCACGGCCTTTGCGCCGGGCGCGGCGTTCTACCAGTGGCGCGTGAACGGCCAGCCCCTCGCCGGCGAGACCGGCGCCGTCCTCACGGTGGCCCCGGAGAAGGCGGGCGCCTACGTGTATGACGTGGTGGCGTTCCGCGACGCCGCGAACTGCACGGTCAGCGACCCGGCGACGGTGCGCGTCGTGGGCCGCGCGTTGACGATCCTGGTCCGCTGACGCGGCGTAGGACTCTCAAATCCCGTACCCGAGGGGGCTGGCCGGATGGTCGGCTCCCTCGCTATTTTTGTACACCAGATGTTGTTTCGCAGGGCTTGTTTTGATATAATTTCCCCTATGAAAAAGTTCCTTTTGAGTCTCGGGTGCATGCCGTTCGCATGCGCACCTGCGCGTGCGGCCGCGTCGAAGGGCATCTTGGACGCCGGCTTCCACACCGATTTCGACGACGTCGGTGCGCGCGCCGTTCTTCCTGCCTATGCGGGCGAATGCGAGATTCGGGGGGGCGCTGAGATGAGACATTTCCGTGACAATCGTGTGGTCTGATTCTGTTAAAATTGCTCATTAAAAGAAGGGGGAGAGACCATGAGGTTTGCAATTTATCCGAAGATGCTGCTGGCCGGTCTGGCGGTAGCGGCGGTGACGTCCGGTTGGGGCGCCGAGCGGACGCTTTCCGGCGTGTATGCGGTGGACCAGACGATCACGGCGACGGAGGATACGACGGTCAATCTCAACGGCGTCACGTTCACCGACGCGAAGCTGAAGCTTGAGGGGAACGTCGACTTCACGCTCAATCTCGTGCCCGGCACGCAGAACGTCTTCACGCAGACGAGCGCCAACGAACCCTGCATCAAGGCGACGAAGAGCTCGAACATCGTCATCGCCGGCACGGGGTCGCTCTCGCTCTACAGCAAGAAGAAGCTCGACGGCACGGAAGGCGTGCTCACCTGCAACGACCTCACGGTGACGGGCGGCGACACGAAGATCGAATTCGACAACGACAAGAGCGACACGCCGTGCGTGTTCCTGAAGGGCAACTATCTTCAGACGGGCGGCAAGCTCAAGGTCGAGGCGTCGAAGAAGAACTGCACGAACGAGTTCGCGGGCGTCCATTTCGACACGAAGAACACGACCTTCACGCTTGTGGACGGAACGTTCAACGCGGCGATGGCCGGCACGAAGTCGCGCGCAGTCGACCTGAGGGGGTCCTGCGGAGCGACCTTCAAGGGCGGCAAGTGCAAGATGTCCTTCGAGGGGCCCGAAGGCCGCTTCGCGAGCGGCGGCACGCTCGTCTTCGAGGGCGGCTCGTTCGACTTTACGACGAACATCACCGCGAAGATGACGGCCGCCTACTACCCCGTCAACCTGAGCGCGGTGAAGGCCGACTACACGATCGCGATCTCCGGCGGCGAGTTCGAGGCCGATCTGCCGCTTGCGGGCAGCGAGGTTTTCACGACCGACGGGGAGACGGGTACGACGATCACGATCTCCGGCGGCGATCTCGACCTCGTCTCGGGCGACGACTGCATCAACGCGATGGGCGACATCACCATCACGGGGGGGCGCTTGAGGTGCATCTCCGTTTACGACGACGCGATCGACGCCAACGGCTCCATGACCATTTCCGGCGGCGACATCCGCGCCTACGCGACGGCGGTGAACACGCACGGCATGGACGTGAACAAAGGCTCGCGGTTGACGATCAACGGCGGCATCATCGTCGCCACGGACGGACCGGACACCGAGATGATCGGCTCGGGCTCCCCCGACGTCGGCAAGAGGACATTCAATCAGCCGACCTACTACGGCGTGGTGGCGGCGAACGACTTCTCCGCGAAGTACCTCCGCCTGGAGGGGGAGACGAACGGCGTCGCGTTCGTCGTCAAGCCGCGTCTGCCGGCTTTCCCCGCCGGCAGCAGCCTCAACCTCCTCGTGAGCGTTCCGGGGTGCGCGGCGTCCGTTCCCGTGCCGAAGACGCTTGCCGAGGCCTATGCCGACGTGAACAGCCGCACGCCGGCGGTGTTCGAGAAGAAGGCGACTGTCGCGGGCAATACGATCACGACGAAGGAGGGGGAGCTTTTCGCACTGCCGTCCTACTACGACCTCACGCCCGCCGAAGGCAAGACGAAGACCGTCTCGGTCGCGCTCAACGCCTCTGCCGCGCCCGAGTATTCCGATCTGGCGCGGGACGGCGTCGCGGCGATTGCGCTCGGCGAGACGGGGAACGTGGGCGTGAAGACGCATGCCGGGCTTCTTTACCGGCTCGTGACGGCGAACGCCCCCACGACGCCCCTCCCCTGGCCGGTCGTCGGCGAGGCGGTGGCCGGCGACGGCTCGGTTAAGACGCTCACGGCGCCGCGCGCCGGAGGCGCCGCCTTTTTCAAGGTGCGGGTATGCGATTGAAGAAGAAGGAGCTTTCGCCTATGCTGCGGCACATGAGAGAGACTGCCTTTTTCGGCGTTCTGGCCTGGACGCTTGCGGGCCTTTCGGATGTCGTCATCAACGAGGTGTGCTACAAGAACGACGCCTTCGACGACGGCACCGGCACGCTCACGAGCGACTGGGTGGAGCTCTACAACGCCGGCGACGAGGCCGTGAATCTGGAAGGGTACGTGCTCGGCAAGAAGAAGTCGTACGCCTCGTGCGGCGCGCAGATCTGCGTGCTGCCGAGCTACGAGCTCGGGCCGCACGAGTTCTTCGTCGTGTACTTCGACAAGAACCTGCCCCCCGCGACGACGATCGTGAAGATGACGGTCAACGGCGTCGAAAAGGACGTGCCGTGGATCCGCAGCGACGCCTTCAGCCTGGGAACCTCGACGATCGGCACCACCCTCGTTCAGGACGACGTGCGCCTCTTCGACAACACGAAGGTGCACACGCGCCTCTCCAACTACAAGGGCGAAGAGATCGCCGCGCTCATCGAAGGCGACGGCGACGACAAGACGCTGGAGGAAAACACCTCCTACGGCTCCCTCTGGGACGGCAACATCGACGATCGCGGGCGACCGGCCGAAGAAGGCTACGTCATCTTCGCCTCCCCGACGCCGTGGGCCTCCAACGCGACGGGTTTCACGATGGCGCCGCCGACGCTTTCGCAGGCGCCCGGCGTCTATGCGGCGGCGCCGCAGGTGACGGTGACAAGCGCCGACGCGCGCGCCGAGACGCTCTACTACACGCTCGACGGCACGGACCCGCGCTCGTCTCCGACGCGCCGTACGCTCGCGAGCGGATCGTTCGTCACGGTCGATGCGCGGGCGAACGCGACGTCGGCTTCCGGCGCCTTCCAGACGAATGCGTGGATTCGCACGTCTCCTCCCGAGCTTGAAGCGCGCGTGCCGGGCGGCGACTGGCAGGCTCCGATCGGCTCCGTGCCGCGCCTTCCGCTCCTGCGCGTCGTGGCTGCGTACGGCCCGGGATACAGCGCGGAGGCCGGCGGCCTGTACGCCGTCGGCGGCGCCTTCGCCCAGCGGAAGCTGCCGATCGTCTCCCTGACGGCTTCGGCGGAGGATCTCTTCTCGGACGAAACGGGCCTCTACGTGCCCGGGCGGTTGTATCGCGAGGCGGGCTACGGCGAGAACAAATGGGGCAAGCCCAATGCGAACTATTTCCAGGACGGCGAGATCCGCACGCATTTCGAGCTTCTGGAAGCGGGCGCGACGGCGCCGGCGCTGTCGTTCGACTTCGGCCTTTCGCTTGCCGACGGCGGCATCCGCGCGCTGCCGCAGAAGTCTCTCGTGTGCGCGCTGCGCAACAGCGAGTACGGTATGCGCAACGTCACCTACGATCTCTTCCCCGAGCGGGGCGAGCAGACGTACAAGCGCTTTCAGCTGCGCGCGTGCGGCAAGGA
Organism: uncultured bacterium; assembly: GCA_902803135.1. Taxonomy (GTDB): domain Bacteria; phylum Verrucomicrobiota; class Kiritimatiellia; order RFP12; family UBA1067; genus RUG572. The sequence continues at coordinate 12,265 of CADCPA010000021.1, read as the reverse complement.
CTGGCCCGGACCGTTGACGGGGGGGCTTTCGACGATGATGAAGGATCTCCTCTTCCACCGCCTCGCGGCGCCTCTCGCCCTCGACACGTCGGCGGGGCGGCCCGTTGTCGTCTATCTCAACGGCGACTACTGGGGCCTTCACAACCTGCGCGAGAGCGACGAGAAATACTACTTCGCCCAGCGCCACGGCCTCGATGCGGACAACATCGACCTCGTGGCCCACACGGAGGGCCCCTCCGGCGTCGCGTACGCGCTCGACCTCGTCGCGGGCGACGCTTCGGCGCTCGCCGACTACGAGGCCTTCCTCCAGCGCATCGACGAGGCCGATCTTTCCACTCCCGCCGGCTATGCCGTGGCAACGGCGGGGATGGACGTCGCCAACTACGCCGACTACATCATCGCCGAGACCTTCTTCGCGAACGGCGACTGGCCGACGGAGAACTGCGCCTTCTGGCGCGCGCGCACGAACGAGACGGGGCGCGCCGACGCGCTCGCCGACGGCCGCTGGCGCTGGAAGCTCACGAGCCTCGATCTCGCCGGCAAGGAGGGCGACGGCGTGAAGGGGCCTTGGCGGAACGTGTTCGCGGAGCTTTCAAGCCGCAAGCTGAGCGGCCGCGACGAGCCGGGCTTCCTCATCAACAAGCTTTGGGAGAACGCGGACTTCTCGGAAAACTTCGTTGCGCGCGCGACGAAGCTGCTCAATACGGTTTTCCATCCCCTGCGCACGGAGAGCGTCGTCCGCGACGGGGCCACCGCCATCGAGGACGAGATCGAGCGGCACATGCGGCGCTGGGGGCGCGATTTCACGGCGGCCGAGTGGAGGGCGGCGGTGGAAACCTCGCTCGTCGATTATCTTGCGCTTCGCTGGACGAACAGCTTCGACCATCTCAATGCGAAGTTCAGCCTTGGCGGCGTGGGCGAGCTCGACGTGTCGGCGAGCGCGGGCGGCGAGGTGACGGTGGATGGCGAGGTCGTGCCGGCGGGCGGCTGGACGGGGCGTTTCTTCGTGCGCCGGCCGGTTTCGGTGACGGCGCGCCCGGCGGTCGGTTCGGTGTTCGTCGGCTGGTCGGACGGCGTGTCGGATGCGACGCGCCTCGTGAACGTGAAGAAGGACGAAAGCCTTGCCCTACGGGCCGTCTTCGCGGCGGCGTCGGACCTCTGCGTCGTCTCCTTCGATGCGAACGGCGGCACGGGCGAGATGGCCGACTTCCGCTTCGCCTACGGTGTGGCGCAGCCTCTGCCGGCATCGGCCTTTGCGCGCGCGGGCGCGGTGTTCCTCGGATGGGCGACGTCGCCGACGGGGCCCGTTCTCTATGCGGACGCGGCGGATGTGACGGGTCTTGCCGTCGTGCCCGGTACGCCCTTGACGCTCTACGCCATGTGGGGCGAGGCCACCTACAGGATTGCCTACGACGCGAACGGCGGCACGGGCACGATGGCCGCGCGCGTGTTCAGCGTCGGCGTCGAGCAGGCGCTTGACACGTGTGCGTTTGTGCGCGCCGGCTATACGTGTGCCGGGTGGGCGCGCACGGCGGACGGCCCCGTCGTCTTTGCCGACGGCGAGGTGGTGCGCGATCTTGCCGCCGCCGACGCCACGGCGACGCTCTACGCCGTGTGGACGGAGATCGACGGCTATGAGATCGTATTCGACGCGAACGGCGGTACGGGCGCGATGGCGAATCAGAGCGTGCGCGCCGTGCCGCCGCCGCCGCGCCTTCTTCGGAACCTCTTCACGCGTACGGGCTATTCATTCGCGGGCTGGTCGCTGACGCCCGGCGGGGCCGTTGCGTACGCCGACGGCGCGAGCGTCGATGCGCCCGACGTGCCGGCGGGCGGGGAGATGACGCTTTATGCCGTCTGGACGCCGAACGCCTACCGGGTCGAGTTCGACGCGAACGGAGGACGGGGCGCAAAGGCGCCGGTGACCGCCTCCTACGATGCGGCGCAGACCTGGGCGGCGGCGGAATTCTCCTATCCCGGACATGCCTTCCTCGGCTGGGCGCTCAGCGCGAATGGGCCGGTGGCGTTCGCCGCAGGAGAACCCGTCGCCAATCTGACGGACGAAGCGGGCGGCGTCGTGATGCTCTACGCCGTCTGGGAGAGCAGCCTCCTCTATCCGCGCGAAGCGACGGCGGGGATTGCGCCGGGCGCGGAAGCGCCGTGGGCGGCGGCGGCGGTCGTCTACGACGGCTACGCCTACGCGGCGGACGCGACGGTGCAGGGCGTGCTGCAGGTCAAGATCGGACGGATGAACCGCCGCACGCAGACCGCCAAGGTCTCGGCGACGTTCGTTCCTGCGGACGGGTCGCGGAAGCTGTCGTTCCGAAACGGTGTCGTCGGCCCCGGCGGCCTTGTCAGCGACATGGTCTCGCAGGGCGTCGCGCTGAGGCTCTCCCTGGGCGAGATGGGCCTGGGCGGTACGCTGGGCCGCTGGGGCGTAGACGGCGCGCGCAATCTCTTCCGCTCGCGCAACGCGGCCGAGAAGGCGGCTGCTGCGGCGGCGCTCGACCGCTTCACGCCGGGCTGTGCGGTGGCCTGGCCTCAGGCCGTCAAAGCCCTCTCGCACACGCCCGGAGAAGGGTGGAGCACGCTTTCCGCCGCCGTTGCGTCCGGCGGGCGCGTAAGAATCACCGGCCTCCTCGTGGGGGGCGTGCGCTTCTCGGCGGCGGCCCAGCTCCTTTTGGGCGAGACGTGCGCCTGCGTGCCGGTGGTGGTGGCGACGCGCCGGGTGTCGCTTGCGCTGGGCGCATGGGCCGAGCGTGCGGGATGGGCGGCGGGCACTTCCGTCGTCGGCGCCCTGGACGGCGCCGTCGCCGGCGCGATCGGCGGCGGCTTCGCGGGCGTGTTCGTTGACGACGCCCTTCCGGCGGGGCTCTGGCTCGGCGAGAAGGGCTACGAGGGCTGGAAGGCGCGCGTCACCGCGAAGACGGGCGTCTTCAAGGGGACGTTCAAAGTCTATACGGCCGCCGAGGGACGGCCGAAGCGGCTGTCGGCCGCGGTGGAGGGCGTCGTCGTCGACGGCATCGGTTATGGTACGGCCACGATCCGCAATCGCGCGGCATGGGCCGTTGTTTTGAGGTGACGCGCAAGAAGATGGCTGTTCAGGGTGACATCGTTTCGCGCTACGAGTCGAAATACATCATTCCGCGGTCTTTGGTCGCGGCAATCCGCGAGTATGTCCGACCGTTCTGCGAACCCGACCCCAATACGCGCGGCGATCCGCCAGAGTATAGCATCACGACGCTGCAGCTCGAGACGCCGCAGTATGCGCTCCACTATGCGAAGGAAGACGAGCTCGACGCCCGCTTCAAGATGCGTGTGCGCACCTACGGTGAAATCGGCTCGGCGCCGATCTTCGCGGAAATCAAGGCGAAGTTCGAGCGCACGATCGTGAAGGCGCGCGCGTGCGTGCCGTTCAACGAATGGGGCCCGAGCCTGATCTACGGGTCGCGCATTCCGCCGATCTTCAAGAACAAGAAGCAGGAAATCGACTTCCTCAAGTTCCGCCGCGTCGTGTGGGAGACGGCGGCGCGTCCGGAAGTGCTCGTGCGCTACACCCGCGAGTCGTATATCGGCGTCGTGGACGACTACGTGCGCATTACGTTCGACCGGAAACTGCAGTACCAGAAGACCGACTCCTGGACGGACTTCGGCCGCAGCGGCATCTGGCGCGGCATGGATTCCTGCACGGCGCAGGGATTCGGCCTTCCGTATTCGGGCGTGGTGCTCGAAGTGAAGACGTACAACACGGTGCCGACGTGGGTAATCGAACTCGTCAAGAAATTCGAACTCAAGCGCAGCGGCAACTGCAAATATTCGACGGCCATCTGGAAGGAAGCGTCTTTCTCGGGCTACCCCTCGACGAACTTCGCCCAGCAGGCGGTTCTTTCCTCGATCTGATTTTGAAAGGATGAAGGCAAAGTGAACGCAAACGACTATCTTTCGATGTTCATGGGCGGGGGACAGGCCCTCACGCCGACGATGATTCTCGCTTCGATGGGGCTGGCTCTGCTCCTTTCGCTTGTTTCCGCCGTCGTCTACCAGTTTACGTTCCGCGGGTTCACCTATTCCCGCTCCTTCATCCAGTCGATGGTGCTTGGTGCGATCGTCACCTGCATGCTCATCATGGCGGTGGGCAACAATCTCGCGCGCGGCCTCGGCATCCTCGGCACGCTCACGATCATCCGCTTCCGTACGCCGATCCGCGATCCGCGCGACGCCGTGTTCCTGTTCTCCTGCCTGGGGGCGGGCATTGCCTGCGGCGCGGGCGCGTATTTCGTCGCGGTGGCGGGCGGTCTCTTCTTCGCGGTTACGGCGTTCCTCCTGCATGTGCTGCCGTTTGCAAGCCGCCGCGACTACGAGGGCATGCTGCGCTTCACGATGAAGACCGGCGATGCCGCCGCGGAGGCCGAGCTTCAGTCGATTCTGACGAAGTACTGCAGTTCGTTCTGCGTCTTGGGCGTGTGCGACGCCGTGCAGGGCGAAGAGGCCGAGTTCTCGTATCAGGTGCGTCTCCTCGACCCGTCCTACCGCAAGGATCTCGTCGCGACGATGAAGAAGACGGGACTCTACGGGTCGCCGGTGCTGCTTCTCCAGCGCAGCACGGTCGAGCTCTGATGGTTTTAGCGTGCTGGGAATGGGGTGAATGATGGAAAAGAGTTTCAAGCGTCCTGCACTTCGGCGTCCGATGCGACAGCGGTTGCGCCAGTTTGCGCGGCTCGTGAGCGGGTTCGTGGTACTGGCTGGAACGGCGTATGTGCTGGTGTGGCTTTTCGGCCGCGAGAACGCGGTGAGCTTCCGCGGCATCGTCGACTCGGGCGCGGAGAACGTGGGCCCGGTCGAGGCCGCGCGCATCGTCTCGATCGAGGTGGTGCCCGGTCAGCGCGTGAAGGCGGGCGACGTGCTTGTGCGGTTCGATCCCGCGGAACGTGTGGCCGAAGAGGCGATGAACGAAGTGAAGATCCGCGAAGCGGAACAGTCCGCCGTGCGCTTCCGCGAAAATCTGCGCGACGCCGAGCGTGCGAGCCGCAAGATCGTGCGCGAGGCGGCGGTGGCGCTGGAAGAGCGGCGCATGGAGCGTCTGCGCGACGAGGCCGAACTGGCCGGACTCGACGCCGAAATCGCACGTCTCATGCCGCTGGTCGAGAAGAAGCTCGTGAGCGAGCTTGAGCTGACGGCGCTGCGCCCGAAAGCCGAAGCGTTGCGGAAGACGGTGGGCGGCTACGAGCCGCTGCTGAAGGCGCTCGCGGCGCGGCTCGAGCAGGCGGAGGCCGACGTGAAGGAAATCGGCGAACAGATCGCCCGCTACGACGCCCAGCCGACGACGGCGGACGGCAATTCGCTGAGCGCGGCGCTGAAGCGCTACGAGGAACTGCAGCGCGCGGATACGTCCGTGTTGAGGGCGCTGTCGGACGGCGTCGTCTCCCAGGTGTTCCGCCGTGCGGGCGACATCGTACCGGCCGGCGAGGCGATCGTGCGTCTCGCCTCCGCGCCGGACGCGCGGTTTGTGACGGGCATGCTGCCGGCGGAATTCGTCGATGCCGTGCATGTCGGCGACGAGCTCGTGGTGAGCCGTCTCGCGGTCGGTCGCAACCAGCCGGTGCTGTCGAAGGGCCGCATCGAGACGATCGATCCCGAAGTGCTCGACTTCTTCGATCCGATGAATCCGGCGCCGCGCGTGCCGGTGCGCGGACGCAAGGTGCGCATCCGTCTGCTGGACGAGGCGGGAACGTTGATTCCGGGCGAGTCCGTGCTGATTACGCAGGGCCGGCCGGGCACCGGCTTCCCGCAGCTGACGCCGGGTTCGGCCAAGACGGCCCACAAGGCCGGCGCCGCGGCAGAGGAGGTCGGTTCGTGAAGCTCCGGCGTGTGAAACTCCTGGCCGCCGTTTGCTGCGTGCTGTGGACGATGGCGTCCGCCGCCGCGGAGCCGTCGTTGGCGGAGCTTCTCGCCGAGCCCGTGCCGCAGGCCGCGAACGATGGGATCGAGGTCGCGCCGCCCGCGGAAGAGGACATCCAGGCGCCGGAAGGCGGTTGGGGCTGGGACGAGCTGGCGCGTCGGGCCGGCCAGCGGGCGGACGAGGCGAAGGTGCAGTTCATCCGTGCGGCGGCGAAGCGCCAGCAGCTCGACGGCGACCTCTCGTGGAAGGATCCGCAGCTGCGTCTGGGCCAGTCGTGGGACGACACGCGCGATCGGACCACGGGGCGTCCTCCGGCGAACGGCGACGGCGACAGTTTCAAGGCGGGGCTTCGCTTCTACATTGCCAATCCTTTTGTCAACCGCTATGTCCGCCGGGCGGGCGATGCGCGGATCGAGGCGCTCGAGGCGCGGGCGAAGACGGCCCAGTACGCCGTCTACTGCGAGGTCAAGTCCCTGTGTCTCGAAGAAGAGCGTCTCCGTCGCGAACAGCGCCGGCGCAGCGAGACCAGCGACCTGTGGGAACGTGTGCGCATCTGCCTCGAACACCGGCTTGAGAAGGGCGTGATGAAGTCCCCGCTCGACGCGCTCCACGCCGAGGTCGCGCGCGAAAAGGCGCGGGCGCAGGCAGACGAAGCCCTGGTCGCGCGCCGTCAGGTGCGCCGCCAGATCGCCTTCTACACGGGCATCCCCGAGCGGAAGTTGCAGATCCGCTACACGCCGCCGGAACCGCCGAGCACGAACAAGACGTTTGTCGCGGCGTTGTGGTCCGCCGCGTTCGCCCGCCGTCCCGATCTCGTGGGCGCCCGTGCGGAACTCGCGGCCGCCCGTGCGGACGTCGGCGCGGCCAAGGCCGCCTACCTCCCGTGGTTCGACTTCGTCGAAGGCTCCTATGCGCACAGCACGTCGTCCGAGATGGATTGGAGCGGTTCCCGGCTGAAGCGCAATCTGATGCGCGGACACTCCAGCGGCCGTTCGGACGAGTGGCAGATCCGCGTGGCGTTCACGCTGCCGGTCTTCACGTGGTTCGGCAGCTCGGTGAAGGAGTCGCAGTTCCTGGTCGAGGCAAACGACGTGCGCCTCCGGGGCCTCCAGAGCGCACTTTACAACGAAATCGAGACGGCGATGGACGACTATTGCGCCGCCGACGCGCGTTTTACGCGCCTTTCCGAGACGGGCAGCGCGTTCGTGAAGCGCATGCAGGCGCGCATCGACGAATTCGCGAAGACCTCCGCCGTGCGCCCCGACGACATCTGCCGCGCCCAGCTCGAACTGCTCGACTACCGCAAGTTCAAGGATGAAGCCGAATACGACTGGGTCTCCCGCATTCTCCTGCTGGAAACAGTCTCGGGAGGTCCGCTTCCCTACGGCGCCGGCGTCAAGCCCGCCGAACCCGAAGCCCAGCCCGCCGCGTCGCCCGAGACCGCGAAATAGGCGAACGCCTCCAATTCCCCTCGTGCCGTCGGCCTGAAAATATGCTATACTACCGGACCCAAGGACTTTCAGACCATGAACAGAATCGTCTACTTCGACAATAATGCCACGACGCAGGTCGCGCCCGAGGTCCGGGATGCGATGCTGCCGTTCCTGGGCGAGCTGTATGGCAATCCGTCCTCCATGCACTTCTTCGGCGGCCAGGTCGCCCGCTTTGTGACGAAGGCGCGTGAAGAAGTCGCCGCGTTCCTGAACTGCTCGCCGGACGAAGTCTACTTCACCTCCTGCGCTTCGGAAAGCGACAACTGGGCGATCCGCGGCACGGCCGACTGGTACGGCAAATCGATGAAGATGATCACGACCGCCGTCGAGCATCCGGCCGTGCTGCAGCCGGCCCGCCGCCTGAAGGCGCAGGGTCACGAGGAGGTCGAGCTGGGCGTCGACGGCGAAGGCCAGATCGACCTCGACCGGCTGCGTGCGGAACTGAAGGGCACGAAGAACGCGCTCGTCTCCGTGATGTGGGCGAACAACGAGACGGGCGTCGTGTTCCCGATCCGGGAAGTCGCCGAAATCGCCAAGGAGTACGGCGCGACGGTGCATACGGACGCCGTACAGGTCGCGGGCAAGATTCCGATCGACACGAAAGCCGTGCCGGTCGACATGCTGTCCATCTCGGGCCACAAGTTCCATGCGCCGAAGGGCGTGGGCGTCTTCTATCTCCGCCGTGGCACGAAGATCAAGCCGTTTCTGCTGGGCGGCCATCAGGAGAGCGGCCGCCGCGCCGGCACCGAGAACGTGCCCTACATCGTCGGCATCGCCAAGGCGTGCGAACTCGCGACGGTCCACATGGCGGACGAGGCGCGCGCGCTCCAGCCGCTCCGCGACAAGCTTGAGGCCGGCATTCTGGCCGCGTGCCCGAACGTGCGCGTGAACGGGGACCGGGCGCACCGCCTGCCGAACACGCTGAACGTCTCCTTCGAGTACATTGAAGGCGAGGCGATCGCCTACCGCCTTTCCGACGAAGGCATCTGCATCTCCACGGGCTCCGCCTGCGCGTCGGGTTCGCTCGATCCGTCGCACGTGATCCGCGCCATGGGCGTGCCGTTCATCGCCGTGCACGGGTCGATCCGCTTCTCCCTCTCGCGCTACAACACGATGGAGGAAGTGGATTACGTGCTCGAGAAGCTGCCGCCGATCATCAAGAACCTCCGCGACCTGTCGCCGTTTGGTCCAGACAAGAATCCGACAACCTACCAATGATGAATACGACAATCAAATTCCTCAAGGTCCTTGGGACCTGGCGCGACGTCGCCGACGCCGCGCGCACGACAATCCGCATGGAGGGCGGGACGAAGGAACCGACCTCCGCGTGGAAGAAGCGCATCCTCCTCGCCGAGCACTCGCCGATCCGCAAGCTGCTCGTCTCCTGGAAGTGGAGCAACCTGCCCTATTGGGTGAGCGTGCATTTCGTGCGCCATAAATACGGTATCGAGCATTTCGTCTCCACCCAGCGGACGGACCGCACGGGCGAGGAGCGCGCCGTCAAGCAGCAGGATGCGCCGGTGGAGCACGAGTGCTTCGCCAACGCGGCGGAAGTGATGTTCATCAGCCGCCGCCGCCTCTGCTCGCAGGCGAGTCCGGAAACGCGCGCGGCCTGGAAGCTCGTCGTGGACGAACTCGCCAAGCAGGAGCCCGAGCTCGCCGCATGCTGCGTGCCCGACTGCGTCTACCGCGGGTTCTGCCCCGAGTTCAAGTGCTGCGGCTTCGTGAATACGCCGGCCTACGCCGAAGCGGTGAAGAAATACCGGAGCGTCGGGAAATCTTGACATTGTCTTGACAAAGTCTTAACAATTCGACCTCTTGACGGCGCGTGTCATTTGCTTAAATACGCGCCGTCATGAATTCTTGCAAACAACACGTGTTCGCCGCGCCGCCGCCCGTTTCCGAACGGCACGTGCAGGCGCTCTGGTATGACGGTACGCTGCGTCCCGGGGACCTGCGGACCGTGGACGGCGTGCCGCTGCGCGTTGTCGATCCCGGGGTGTGGAACCTCGAGGCCGGACCCGACTTCCGCAACGCGGTGGTCGAAATCGGAACCCAACGTCGCCGCGGCGACGTCGAAATCCATCTGCGCGCGGGGGATTGGCTGCAGCATGGCCATGTGCGCGATCCGGCCTACGACCGCGTCGTCTTGCATGTGACGTGGTTCAATGGCGGTTCTGCGCCCGTCCCGCCGTCGTGTGCGACGGTTTGTCTGGGCGATTTCCTGCGCACGCGCACCGACTTCTCGCCGGACGAAATCGACCTGGCCGCCTACCCCTATGCCTGCCTGCCCGCGACGCCGCGTCCGTGCGAAGGCGTTTTCGCGCGGGCGCCGGACTTCCTCGTGGAGGTCCTGCGGGCCGCGGGCCGTCGCCGCCTCGAGGGGAAGGCGCGCCGTCTGGTCGCGCGGTTCATGCGCACGGGCGATCGAGCGCAGGTCTTCTACGAGGAGATGATGGCGGCCTTCGGCTACAAGCGCAATGCGGACTCGTTCCGCGCCCTTGCGGCCTGCATCCCGTGGCGCGAGCTGCCGACGGACCGCGCGGCGGCCTACGAGGCGCTGTCGTGCGCGGCCGAATTGGAGGTCGCGCGTCTCGTGCCCTGGCAGCGCACGAACGTGCGGCCTGCCAATGCGCCGCTGCGGCGGCTCGTGGCGGCGGCTGCGCTCTTCGCCGGCGCGCTGCCCGAGCTGCTGGTGCGCCTGTCGGCATGCGATCTGGCGTCGCGGGAAGGGCAGCTTGCGGCGCGGGCGATTCTCTGCGAGGCAGGTCCGCTGGGGGCGCGTCGTGCGGCGGCGATGCTCGCAAACGTGGTCACGCCGTTCGCACGGGCGGAAAACCGGCTGGAGACGATTCCGGGCTGGCTCTGTCCCGAAGAGGTCTGCGCCCCGATGCGCCTGACGGCCTATCGGCTGCTGGGCCGCGACCACAATCCGGCCTTGTACGCGGGCAACGGATTGCTGCTGCAGGGCCTTCTGCAGATACATCGCGAATTCTGTCTCGGCGTACACCCGGACTGCGGCGGCTGCGCGCTGGTCCAGGCCGCAGGCGGGAGTTGAGCGTGCAGCGTGAATCGGCCCTGCGGGAATCGCGCGGCACGCTTCACGCTCGGCACGCGGCTTTCCGCGCCTTGGCTCCGAGCGCCGTGTAGATGGCGGCGATGGTGGCGAGCGTCGCGACGTTGATGGCGATGACGGACATCTTCCAGCCCGCAACGCCGAGCGCCAGCGTGGCGGCAAGGGCCGCGGTGAGCGCGACGAGATAGGTGATTTGTCCGGCCATGACGGCGGACGGCTGCTTGCGCACGGCGGCGATGCCTTCGACGCGCGCGCGGAGGGCCTGGAACATCGGCCAGGCGCAATAGCAGGCGACGGCGCCGCGGGCGAGGTCGAGATGCTCGGGCCGCACGTTCTGATACGAGCCGAAGTACCAGTTCGCCAGGGCGGGCGTGCAGAAGGCGAAGAGCAGGACGCCCAGCACGACGCCGGCGCCGAGCGCGTAGGCAAGCATGCGGCGGTCGCCCGGATAGGCGGGCGGGAAGGCGATGGAGACGGCTTGCATGCGAAGGGCGCCGAAGCCAATGGGGTTGGCGACGCCGATTGTGACATAGTGGATGGCGAGCATCGTCTGGTGGTCGGCGGAGCGTCCGACGAACAGGGCGATCGCCAGCGGCGAGGCCGCAAGGATGAACGAACCGAACGAAAGCGGCAGCGTGAAGCGCAGCTGCTCGAGCACCATGAGGTAGCGGCGGCGGGCGGCCATCAGGTCGTCGAGCGTGCTCTGCCAGGGAATCCGGCGCTCTTCGAGGAGGGCGCGCACGTAGGGGCGTGCATACCACCAGGTGACGAGGTGCTCGAAAATCACGCCGGCGGTCAGCGCGGTGAGGCCCCACCAGGGTCCGACAAGGCCGAACACGGGGAAGACCATGGCGAGGACGAAGGTGAGGGCGATGCGCAGGAGCGTCGCGATGTTGGCCTTGCCGCTCTCCAGATTGTTGAAGAGCACGATCATCGGCACGTTGCGCAGGAAGAAGGACGCGTTCATCACGAGTCCGCCCAGCAGCGTCCAGCGCGCGACTTCGGCCAGATGGGGCGGAAGGCGGAAGGCGTCTTGGAAGACGAGCGTGTCGAATGGCGGAATGGCGGGAAGGCACTGCAGAAGCAGCAGCGCGGCCATCATCAGGTAGTTCAGCCGCTTGAAGGCGCGGTAGCCGCTGCCCGTACGGGCGTGGACCATGCCGGTCATCACGAGACCGCCGCCGAGCGCGCCGATCATGAACATCACGGTCTGGCCCTGTGCGAAGGCCGTCAGGCCGTCCACGCCGAGGGGACCGTGCGTGGTGATGCCGCCGACGAGCGGATACGAGATCGACTGGGAAAACGCCTGCAGCAGCAAGGGCACGTAGAAGCGCGTGACCCTGCCGACGCTAAAGGCCGCGCGGCCGTTTTCCTCGGGGTTGTTCATGTGCCGAATATTATAGCATGATTTGTCCGAGGTGGCATGCGGGAATGACGGCATGGAGACTCAGCCTTGTCACCCGAATGAAATTTCCTAAAAAGGGTCCTTGACCCCCTACGGGAATAATAGTATACTATAGCCCGTTTTCATTGCGGAGCGTAGCGCAGTCTGGTAGCGCGTTTGGTTCGGGACCAAAAGGCCGAGGGTTCAAATCCCTCCGCTCCGACCAATTTCAAACGGTACTAACGTGAATTGCAAGCTAGATGAGTCACCCCTGTGAAAATTTTTCTGAGTGACTTTGGGATCAGTCCGAACATTTTCATCTTGAAACTCCTTTAAGCCGCTGGCGCATGCTGCGCGGCGAACTGGGTTGCGGTCATGCCATTCAGCGAAAGGCGGTGGATGCCGTTGATCGT
>CADCPA010000020.1 GCA_902803135.1 uncultured bacterium | reverse complement strand
GAGCGTCGAAATACCCGCCACTGTTCAGACGATCGGTCAGCGCGCGTTCTACAGCTCCTATGGGCTTACGAACCTCGTGTTCGAGGCTGGCGGCACGCAGCCGCTGACTGTCGGTTTCGCGGCGTTCGGCTTCGCCTACTCGCTCGAGTCGGTGACGTTCCCGGCGCGGCTCGCCGAACTTGAAGGAAGCGCGTTCTATCAGGCGACAAAACTCGCCTCTGTGACATTCCTTGGCGGCATGGATAACGCCGTGATCGCCGACGACGCATTCAAGGGGACGCCATTCTACGCCTCGCTTCCGTTCAAGATGAAGCTCATGACGATCGACGGACAGCAGAAGATCGTCTCCTACCAGGGGACGCTCCCCGAGGTCATAACAGTCGCAGACTGGCCGAGGGAGGCGACCGCCGTGGCGGGCGGTTCGCTCGGCTGGAACTCCATCGTCAGGGACATAACGATTCCGTCGTGGATAACCGCCGTCGACAGCCAGGCGTTCTACAACAGCACCGAACTGACCAACGTCGTGTTCCAGGCCGTTGCGGCCGGTGAAACGCCCGCCCCGCTCACGATTGCAAGCACCGCGTTTGCGGGTTGCGTCAAGCTTGTCTCCGTGACATTCCGCGAGGGACTGGTGAGCATCGGCGACGAAGCGTTCGGCGGCTGTACAAGCCTCGCCGTGGTGAACTATCCGCCGAGCGGCACCGATGGAATCAGCATCGCCGATTCCGCATACGCCAAGACGGAATACGAATCGCATCTGCCGTTCAAGCTCTACAGGGACGAGTACAACTACGTCAGCGGCTATCGCGGGGAGTGCCCGGCGACGCTCGGCGGCGACGGCTACCCGTGGCCCGACGGCATTGCCGGCATCAACGGCGACGCGTTCAACGGCTGCACGACGCTTCAGCACGTGACTCTCCCTGCGGGCATTGAATGCATCGGCTACCAGGCGTTCGCCAACTGCCCGAATCTGGCCACTGTCAACTTCGCCAACAGCTTCGGCACTCTGGAGACGATCTGCGGCTTCGCGTTCAGCGGCTGCACGAGCCTCGAGACGGTCGAACTCGACGGCCAAGGCCTCTACGTCGACAGAAGCGCGTTCGAGGGCTGCACGTCCATGACGACGCTGACTCTCGGGCCGGGCGTGTACAAAGTGGACGAATATGCGTTCGCCGACTCGACGAGCCTCGCGGCGTTCGTGAACAACTCGTCGGCGGAAATCGACGAGACGGCGTTCGTCGGCACGGCCTACAGCAGGAACCAGCCGTTCTCGTTCATCACGAAGCGCCAGTGGGGCGAGCTGTGCGTCGTAGGCTACAGGGGCGAGTGCCCGGCGCAGATAAACGCCGAAGACTGGCCGGCCGGCGTCTCCACCGTCTACCGCAGGGCGTTCACGTTCTGCGGCACGCTGCGCGCGGTCGAATTCCCGGCGCACATCGAATCCATCGACGAGAGCGCCTTCGCCTGCTGCACAAACCTCGTATCCGTCACGTTCAACACTGAGAGCGCGCTGTATGTCGGGCACAATGCGTTCGCGCTCTGCACGAAGCTCCAGAGCGTGACTCTTAGGGGCAACATGGAGATCGACAGCGACGTGTTCGGCGGATGCTCCAGCCTCGAGACGGTGATCGTCGAGGAGGGCGTACGCACGATTGGCTCGGGCGCGTTCGCGAGGACGCGTGTCAGAAGCGTCGTCCTGCCCGAAGGCATACACTGGCTCGACGACATGTCTTTCGCGGGCAACGACGGCGATTTCACGGTCTATATACCGCGCAACGCCGACAACGGCAACTACGGTGTTTTCGGCGGCACGGTGGACTACGAATACGTGCCGAGGATCATCGGGCTCGAGACCGAGGAGGGCTGGGCGCGCTACGGTTTCGTCGAACAGTATACCCTGGCGAACATAATACCGGTGCCGTACTGCCGCGTCACGCTCGACCTCGACGGCGGCATGGGCGTCGCGACGTCGCAGCTGGGCACGGGCGAGACGGTGAACGACCAGTTCCCGCATCCTGTCAGGGACGGCTTCACGTTCGCCGGCTGGAAGTCGGCGAGAGTGGCGGATGTCACATCGTCCACGACCTGGACGGAGATCACCGGATCGGTGACGGGCATGGATGCTGAGCTAACGGCGACGTGGACGCCCAATGAAGAGCCTGAGCCGCCTCAGATCGTCATCGACGACACCAAGATGGAGGAGCCCGTCGTCGACGAGGATACGGGCATCCGCACCATTGTCGCGAAGCCGGGCGAGACGCTGACGCAGGACGACGCCGACAACATCGTGGTCAGGTCGCCGATCGACGGCTCGACGCCGATAACCGGAGCCTACACCGTCAAATGCGTACCCGAGTTGAACAGCATCTTCCTCGAACTCGCCCGGCCGACGGTCCCGCCCGTCGAGGAAGAGGAGAAGAAGGACGAAGAAGACCCAACAGGGCTTCTCGAGGACATTGACAAGATGACGGCGGCAGAAAAGTCCAAGATCGCTGCGATGCCCGAACCGGACGTTTCCGACCCCGATCCTGCCAAGCGTGAGGAAGTTGGCGCACTGCCGGTTAAGATGCACAAGGGTCTCTGGTATCAGGCGTCGTGGGGCGACGACTTGAACAACCTCACGCCCGGCGTGAAGTTCCGTGCGGACGGCATCCAGACGCACATCGGCGTGATCAAGCAGACCGGCCCGCGTGGATTCTACAAGGTCACGGTAAGCGAGCGGTAGCCCTGCAATGGAGCAAAGTGGAATTGCCCAATGTCCATCGGGCAATTCCACGATGCCGTTGTCTGTTTGACTTTGCCTGTCGGATTTGGTAGCATTCGCAACGTTGGCTTTGCTGATGTTGTCTGCGTACATGTCTACTGATTCACGTTATGAATATATCAAGGCGAGAGTTTTTGTCAGGCGCGGCGGCGTTCTGGATGGGCGGTTGGCGGCTTTTTGCCGCGCCGCCCGGATGGAAGCACGGCGGTACGCCGAATCTTGTGTTCGGCGTTGTGAGCGACACGCATTTGCGGACATGCTACGGGCCGAGCGGGAAGCCGGGGAAGAACTGGCCCGACAAGTATTTTGCCGCCGCGCTGGAATACTTCAAGCAGCAGAATGTCGATGCCGTGGTGCATTGTGGCGACATGGCGCACAGGGCATTTCTTCGGACGCCACTGGGGCGTGGATTATACGGAACTGGCGAAGCTGATAAACTCGTCTGCGGGGACTTGCGGACTCGACAATGGCGTGAAGCCTTTCTTCTTCCTCCAGCACCGACGTCCGCTTGCTGCGCTGCGCAAGGCAGTCCGTTCCCATGTCAACGCAGTGTCGTTCTTTGGGCACAACCACATGAGCGTCACCAACTGGAATGTCCCCTCTCTCTACTACGGAACGCTTCCCTGCATTCAGTGCGCGTCGTGCGAGCCGAGGGGATGCGGCGCGCTCGTCTCCGATTCATACATCAGCAAGGCCAAGCTTGAAGGGCAGGAAGCCGCCGGCAAGGGGCGGCAGGGATTCGTCGTGCGCGTCTACGACGACATGCTTGTCATCGAGCGGCGCGAGTTCGGCGAGGGAGGAAGTCTCGGCGCGGATTGGCTGATGCCACTCAATTGGAGGACGTCAGAGGGAAAGCAGGGAAAGGCAACGCACCCGTTATCGCGGGACGAGCTGAAGAAGGCCATCGGCGAACCACAGTTCCCCAAAGGGGCGAAGCTGGTAGTTGAGTGCCGCCAACGTGAAAACGCCGCCAAGCCCAATGTTGCCACCGACCAATCGGGCATGGGAACCGATACTGGCAACAATTCCACAATGGAAACAATTGCCATAAAGATTCCCCTGGCCGACGGCAATCCAGATTCGCGTGTCTATGCGTATGAGGTGTCAGTTGCCGGCGACGGTCCAGACAAGAAGCTCTGCAAGGCGGTTTACGCGGCTGGCGTTAACCTGGGCATGGGTCACGAACCCAATGGCGGCGTGACGACGCTTGAAATTCCCAAGTCCGAACTGCCGCCTGGCAAGAGCCTGACTGTTGTCGTGAAGCCCTTGACCTCGCTCGGCACATCCGGCAATGCATTAGAGGCCATGTTCAAGGCGTGATTCGATTTCGCCGTCACAAGGCGTGTCCCACAATTGTGGGGTGTCGGGTGGATCTGAAATATGTTAGAATGTCCACCATGAAAACATGTGCGATGCTAGTTCTTGTCCTTGCGTCGGGCGTTGCGCTCGCCGGACGGTTCCAGCATCCGGGAATCGGGCTAAACCGCGAACAGCTCGACCAGCTCAAGAACAACGTGCAGGAAGGCGTGGAGCCGTGGAAGTCGCTTTACGAGGATCTCACGAAGCACGACCATCGGTTTTCAAAGAAGCCGCGCATCTTCGCGCGGCGAACCGAGGGGATCACGAAGATCGACAGCCCCGACTTCGATTCGCGCTGCGCATGGGATTCGCAGACGGCCTACTGCCAGGCGGTGATGTACGAGATTACCGGCGAGCCGGATTACCGCGAACGCGCACTTGCCTACGTTCGTTGGTTCTACACGAACATTACGAGCGGACACCGCCACTGGGACTCGCAGTTCCGCTGGCCGAATGCCGAAGGATGGTATCTGAGGGCTGCAGAGCTATTGCGCTACACGGGGCCGAAGACAGGTCCGCTCGCCTGGACGAAAGAGGACACGGAAGGCGTCAATCGGTTCATTGCAATCGGCGAGGATTTCTGGTGGGGACGAGGTACGTTCCTTAACCAGCTTCAGTTTACGCTTGGCGGGCCACTTGCGCGCGCGATTTGGCGCGACGACTGGAACATGTACTGCGAGATGGTCGAGATTCTGACCGCCAACAAGCAGGGCCCTGTAGGCGAATGCAACGGATCGATACGCGAAATGTGCCGACTCGTGACGACGAACGAGGTGACGGGGGCGAAGGTAAAGCCGCATGTCCAGTTCTCGGAAATGGGTCGCGACATCGGCCATCCGTTCCCCGGCGCAGGGCAGCTCGGCGAGAACCTGACGATACTCTGGTCGCAGAAAACCCGGGTGGATCCTGTGACTGGTGAAGTGTCGGCGAAGAAGGAGGCCGTCGATCCGATTGAGTTCCTTCAGCACCGCTATCTGCGTGGAGTGAACCAGATCTGCAAGTACAACCTCGGCTTCGACATCGACTGGACGCCAATCGCCATCAACCGCGCGAAGGGCGAATACTGGATGCGTCCGTCGAACTGGGGCGGCGGCCGCGGGCGCATCTGCCACGAGGTGGACATTCTCTACCTCTACTACAAGTGGAAGAAGCACCTCGACTTCTCGCGCTCGGAAGAGACGCGCTACCTCGGCTACGGGCTCGACCTGCGCGGCGTTGACTACTGGCGCGCGTTCTTCTGGATGCCGCAGGAGGCAGCTGGACGCGAGACGCTGGAGCGGCGCGATCCGGGCCGGGATTTCACCAACCGTTTCGCCGAGTTTCTCCAACCGAAGACCAAGGGGCTTTCCATCGCCGTGGACAAGGAGTCCGGCGCGCGCTATGTCTCGTCCACTGCGAAAGGCTTTTTCTTCCCGATGTTCCTTGCCGACCGCAGGCCTTTGCCCAAGCCCGGCGAGTACGTGCTGCGCTACCGCTGCGACGGTCCGAGCGGCATGGCCGTCATCAATCCTGCCGAATACGACACGGAATGGGCCGATCCCGAGACGTGTACGAAGCGCATCTACGTCGAGAAAGTCAGGCTTCCGCCGACAGGGAAGGCGTGGAAGGAGTTTGCGTTCACGCTCAAGAACCCGCCCGAACGCAACTTGATCAAGCTCGAGTTCCGCACGAAGGGCAAGCGCCTCGACCTCGAATGGCTAAAAGTGCCGCCCAAAGACCTGAGTCCTAAGTCGTGAGTCCCAGTAACAGTCCTGAGCCCTTCGTCCTGAGTCCCCGCCCGAAGTCCTGAGTCCTAAGGAAAAGTTTTGCATTCCCCGGCACGAACCGGTTGCGGGTGCGATGAGGATTTGATAGAATAGCTTTTGGCAGGAACAAGGAGTTAAGAGAGAAATGACTACGTATGACTACACGGGCGTTGTCGAGCTGGTCGGCGAGACGAAGGCCTTCGGTTCGAACGGCTTCACCAAGCGCGAGCTCGTGGTGGGCAACGACACCGATTCGATGAACAAGTACCCGAACCCCGTCCTCTTCACCTTCAAGAAAGACCGTTGCGCGCTGTGCGATTCGGTCAAGGTCGGCGACCGCGTCAAAGTGCAGTTCACGATCGACGGCCGCCGCTGGGACGGTCCGAACGGCGTGCGCTATTTCACCGACCTGACCGGCTGGAAGATCGAAGTGCTCAACGCCGACGGTTCCTCCACCGAACCCGTTCCGGCTCCCGCCCAGGCGCCTGCCGCGCCGGCCGCGGTCCCGGCCGGCGACCCCGACGACCTTCCGTTCTAAGCGCCCTTGAAGACCTGGAACGAGATTCTCGCGCTCGGCGGGACCTATCTCGCGGAAAAGGGCGTACCGGACGCGACCTTGGCGGCGGAGCTGCTGATGGCGCGTCTTCTTGGATGCGGCCGGGGATTCCTCGCGCCGCATCTTGCCGAAACGCCCGACGACCGGCATCTCGAGGCGATGCGCCGCGGCATGGCGCGGCTCGTCAAGGGCGAACCGATCCAGTACGTGCTCGGCGAGTGGGATTTCCGCCGCCTGACGCTCGGCTGCGACCGGCGTGCGCTGATTCCGCGTCCGGAGACCGAAGAACTGGTGACGCGCGTGCTGAAGTTCATGAGGGCCCGGTTTCCGGACGAAGAGGCGACTCCGCCGCTCGTCGTCGACGTCGGCACGGGCACGGGCTGCATCATCCTCTCGCTGGCGCGGGAATTCGCCCGGCCGGCGGATTTTCTCGGCATCGACATCTCGCCCGACGCGATTGCGCTCGCGAAGGAGAACGCGGTGCGGTGCGAACTGGCGGATCGCGTGAAGTTCGTCGTGACGGACGGCCTCGACGACTTCGACGAGCCCGAGACGGTCGACGTGATCGTCTCGAATCCGCCCTACATCCGCACCGGCGTCTGCGAGACGCTCGATCCGCGCATCCGCGACTACGAGCCGCGCAACGCGCTGGACGGCGGCGTGGAGGGCCTCGACTTCTACGAGCGGCTGGTCGCCGACGCGCTGAATGTACTGAAGCCGGGCGGCGGCGTCTTCTTCGAAATCGGCGAAGACCAGGGCCCGGCGCTGCAGAAACTCTTCTTCGACGCCGGATTCGACGACATCCGCATCGAAAAGGACTATGCGGGGCACGACCGCTACGCCTCCGCCGTTTTGAGTTAAGATCAACCAACCAAGGAGGGCGTCATGACGCCGACAATCGAACGCTATGGCAGCGGCCACATCAACGAGACCTATCTTGTGACCTGTCCGGAAGGTCCGCGGTACATTCTTCAGAAGATCAACACCTCGATCTTCCCCGACGCGGATGCGCTGATGGCGAACATCAAACGGGTGACGGCGCACATCCGCGCCAAGCATCCCGGGAACCCGCGTTGCACGCTGACGGTGCTCGACTACGCCAAGCCCTGGCGTACGTACGCGTTCATCGACGGCGCGCGCACCTATGATCTCATCGAGAAGCCCGAGCAGGCCTTCAAGGTCGCGCAGGCGTTTGCGAAGTTCCAGAACGACCTCGCGGACCTTCCCGAACCGCGCCTGCACGAAATCCTGCCGCATTTCCACGACACGCGCGCACGCCTTGCGCAGCTCGACGCCGCCGCGAAGGCGGACGTGAAGGGCCGTCTCAAGGACGTGGCGGCCGAGATGGCGTTCGTCGAGGCGCACCGCGCCGAGGCCGGACGCATCCTCGACCTCATGGCGAGCGGCGAGATTCCCGAGCGCATCACGCACAACGACACGAAGATCAACAACGTGATGCTCGACGACGTGACGAACGAAGGCGTGGCCGTGATCGACCTCGATACGACGATGCCGGGTTGCGCCCTCTACGACTTCGGCGACATGGTGCGCACTTCGACGGCCGCGGCGGCCGAAGACGAGCGCGACCTGTCGAAGGTCTTTTCGCGCAAGGAATACTTCGAACAGCTCGTGAAGGGCTACCTCTCGGAGGCGAAGTTCCTCAACGCCGCCGAACTGGCGAACCTCGCGTTCTCCGGCCGTCTGATCACGTTCACGATCGGCGTGCGCTTCCTCACGGACTATCTCGCCGGCGACGTCTACTTCCACACGACGTGCGAAGACCACAATCTCGTGCGCTGCCGCACGCAGTTCAAGATGGTCCAGTCCATGGAAGAGCAGGCCGAGGAGTACGAGGCCATCGTGCGCACCGTTGCGGGCAAGTAAGATGAAGAAGCTGCTCGTCGTACTGGTTGCGGCGGCCGCCGCGTGGCCGGCCGCCGCCGGCGTCCTGGACAATCTCCGGCCGGCCTACACGGAGAAGGCCGTGAAGGTCTATCGCGACCTCGCGTACGGTCCGCGCGCCGACCTGCCGACCGAAGGTGCCGGATTCCGCAAGCTGCTCGGCGGCTGGAGCGGTCCGCACGGCATCCGCTGCGGACGCCACCGTACCGGCCAGACCTACGACGTCTACCTCCCGAAGACGGTGACGGCCGAAACGCCTGTCTTCCTCTACGTCCACGGCGGCACGTGGTCGCAGATGCTCGACAAGGACGGCACGTCCGTCGATCTGCTGATGGCCCTGGCGACGCGCGGCTACCTCGTGTTCTCGATGAACTACCTGATGCAGAACGACCTCTTCACCGGCGGCGAATCGACGCCGCGCGAAGGGGCGACGTTCGCGGCCATGCTGGCGGATGTCGATGCGATGATGGCGAAAGTTGCGGAAATCCGCAGCGACTTGAGGATCTCGACGGGCAAGGTGTTCATGGGCGGCGTCTCCGCCGGTGCCCATCTTTCGCTCCTCTACGGGTTCGACGGGGGCGACGCTTCCGGGCTGAAGCTGTCGCTGCGGCATCCGCTGCCGTTGGCGGGCGTCGTCGACATCGTCGGGCCGACCGACTTCACGCTGCCGAAGGAGGTGACGGCGAAGGCGTTGACCTTCCCGCTCTTCGCGGGCGGCGGCAAGAAGATGGAAACGCTGTTCGGGTGGCTGCTGGACCTCAAGGCGGATGACGATCCGGCGCACATCCAATCCGAGCTGAAGCGCTATTCGCCCGCGCACATGGTCGGGGCGAAGGCGCCCAAGGCGATTCTCGCCTATGCCGAGACGAAGAAGGGGTCGAACACCGATTCGATCCTTTCGCTCCAGAACCACACGTCGATCACGAACGCGCTGACGGCAAAGAGCCTGGCGTTCGCCGAAAGGATCTTCGTGGGGTCGAATCACATGAGCCTTGAAAAGGATGCGATTCCGTTCGTGCTCGAGGAACTTGAAAAGCTCCGCTAGGCGGCGGAAGCCGGGAGGTCAGGAAGATGGATCGTCGTCAGTTCTTGAGTGTGATGGCCGGCGGGGCGGGTCTGCTCGCCGCCTCGCGTGCCGCGGGGGCGATACCCGCGGCAAAACCGTCTGCACCGCGGGGGACAACGCTCGCCGGCGTGCGGAACGAATGGACGCTGTCCCATCCGCTCGTGAAGCAGAAGCTGCGGATGATGGTGATGTCCGACGCGCACCTCACGCTCGACGATGCGCGCGGCGAACCGTGGAAGGAATTCTCCGCCCGCATGAGTACGCCCTACCGCACGATGAAGCACTGGCGGAACGGCCGGCAGCTCGTGTCCCCGGCGGGCTTCGACGAAGTGCTGGCGAAGGCCGTGCAGGCGAAAGTCGATTTCCTCGCGCTCACGGGCGACATCGTCAGCTTCCCGTCGGAGGCGGGCGTCGACTATGTGGTCGGGAAGCTCAAGGCGTCCGGCCTCAACTGGATGTACGTCTCCGGCAACCACGACTGGCATTACGAAGGGCAGCCGGGCACGTTGAAAGAGCAGCGCGACATCTGGACGAAGAAGCGTCTCTCGCCGCTCTACCAGGGGGCGAATCCGCTTTTTTCGATGCGTCAGGTGAAGGGCGTGCGGATGGTCTTCATCGACGACTCCACGTGGGAGATCCTGCCCGAACAGCTCGGCTTCCTGCGGGCGCAGCTCGCAAGCGGCGATCCCGTCGCGCTGTTCATGCATATTCCGCTTCACGTGAAGGGCTATCCGCTCGATCGGGCGCCGGTCGGCCATCCCGACTGGGGGTGGAACGCCGATCGGAACTGGCAGATCGAACGGCGGTTGCGCTGGCCGAAGGAAGGGCATACGCAGACGACCTACGCGTTCCGCGACGCCGTCTTTGCGGCCTCGAACGTCGTGGGCGTGTTCACCGGCCACATCCACGAGCCGATGTGTGCGGTCGAGAACGGCGTGCCGCAGCTCGTGACGGAACTGACGGCGGCGGCGGGCTGCCTGGACGTGAAATTCAAATCACTCTGACGAACAAGGGAGGACGACGATGCTGGTGATTCTTGAAGAACTCTTTGCGATGTGCGGCGAGCTTGGCGCGAGCGACATCCACCTCACCACGAACCAGCCGCCGCGCTTCCGCGTGCGCGGACGCCTCTCGCCGCGACCGGACCTGATGACGTTCAGCGGCGAACAGGTGGACGAGATCGCGATGGAGCTGGGTCTCGCGACGCTGCCGCTCGGGTGCCCCGACGGCACCGAACGCGTCCGTCGCACGCTCATGCAGGACGGCTCGGTCGACGGCGCGATTTCCGCACCGGACGGTTCGCGCTATCGTTTCAATTTGTTCCGCGAGGCGAGTTCGACGGCCATCGCGCTGCGCCGTCTCGACAACACCTTCCGTTCGATGAGCGAACTCGGCCTTCCGCGCTCCGTCGCCGATTTCTGCAAGCAGAAGGACGGACTTGTGATCGTGTCGGGTCCGACGGGCAGCGGCAAGTCCACGACGCTCGCGACGCTGCTCAACGGCATCAACCGCACGCACGAAGGCTACATCATCACGATCGAGGACCCGGTGGAATTCATCCACAAGAGCGAGCGCTGCCTTGTGAGCCAGCGCCAGGTGGGCCGTGACGCGAAGAGCTTCAATGACGCGCTTGTCGAGGCGATGCGTCAGGATCCGGACGTCATCCTCGTCGGCGAAATCCGCGATCTCGAGACGATCCGCACCGCCATCCGCGCGGCGGAGACGGGCCATCTCGTATTTACGACGCTCCATGCGACGGACTGCGCGGGCGTCATCGAGCGCATTGTCGCCGTCTATCCCGCGGAGGAGCAGAACACGATCCGCCATCAGCTGGCGCTCGTGCTGCGCGGCGTCATTGCGCAGCGCCTCGTGCCGTCGGCGGACGGCGAACGGCGGTGGGTCGTGCCGGAAGTGCTCGTCAATACGAGCGGCGTCGCGAACCTCATCGCGACGGGACGCACGGCGCAGATTTCGGGCATGATCGAAACGGGCGGCGCGCTCGGCATGCGTTCGATCGAAGAGTCGCTGGCGGAACTCCTCCGCGGCGGCTGCATCACCGAACAGACGGCCTTCTCCCTGACGCGCAACCAGGAGACGCTCAAGCGCCGTCTCTTTGGCGAAGCGGCGGCGATTTAACGGCCGTTCGCGAGCAGCTCGCCGACGGCCGCGCGCACCTCGGCGAGCGTGTGGATCGCGTTCAGGCGCTTGCGGAGCGCGGCGGAGCCGGGGCGTCCGTTGAAATAGCGGAAGAGATGCGTGTGGAGGGCGACGGAGATGAAGCCGTCGACAGTCGGCACGTGGTCGTTCGGGAAGTTCGCCGCGAGCTGGTCGCGGAAGGTCAGCAGATTCGCCAGGTGGCCCGCAAACGCGTCGTTCTGCAGCTGCCTGCGGCGTTCGGGCGCTTCGAGGACTTCCGGCGGTTCCGCGCTGCGGAGATCGGAGAAGATCCAGGGATTGGCCAGGGCGGCGCGGCCGATCATGATCGCTTCGACGCCCGTTTCCGCCATGCGCGCGGCCGTTTCGGGGTTATACACCCCGCCATTGCCCGTCACGGGAATCTTCGCGCGCCGGACCGCTTCCGCGAGCAGGTCGTAATGGACTTCGCCGCCGTGCATCTGCGAGGTGAAGCGTCCGTGCAGCGTGAAGCCCGCGCAGCCGGCCGTTTCCGCCGCGTCGAGCAGTTCGAAGAGCTTGACTTGGTCGGGCTTGGGTCCGGGGCGCGTCTTCAGCGTGACGGGCAGGCGGGTCTCGCGCGCGATGGCGACAAGGCAGTCGTGGACGAGCTGCGGGTCGTGGATGAGCGCGGCGCCGTCTCCCTCGTGGGTGATCTTCGGCATCGGACAGCCCGCATTCAGATTGATTTCGACGAAGCGGTGGAGCTTGTCCGCCTCCGCGGCCGCGAAGGCGAGTTCGTCCGGCTTGGAGCCGAAGAGCTGGCAGGCGACCGGCCCCTCGCCCGGCATCAGTTCCATCAACTGGCGCGTCGGCGACGAGCCGTGGGCGAGACCGGCGGCGCTGACCATCTCGGTATAGGCGAGGTCCGCCCCATACTGCCGGCAGAGCAGCCGGAAAGGTGCCGAGGTGAAGCCCGCAAGCGGGGCGAGAACATATTTGATGTCGAATCGGGAATGGACCATGGGCATGCATTATAAAGTGTCCCGCGTGCAATGTCCAGTCAATAATCCCCTCAACAACTCCGCGGAAATTTGCTATAATATTCTTTCAACCAAAAGGAAGAAACAGTATGAGCATTTTCAAGGCCTATGACATCCGCGGCATCTATGGACAGGATCTGACCCAGGACGATTTCTACAAAATCGCCCGCGCATACGCTGTTTTTGCGCAGGTTAAGAAGGTTGTGGTGGCACGTGACTGCCGCAAGAGCTCGGACGCGCTCTTCGACGCGTTCGCCACGGGCCTCAAGGACGAAGGCGTCGACGTGATCGACATCGGCCTCGCCTCGACGCCGATGAGCTATTTCGCGAATTCCCACTTCAAGGCGGACGGCAGCGTGATGATCACGGCCTCGCACAACACGAAGGAATGGAACGGCTGCAAGCTGTGCAAGGCCAATGCGGTGCCGATTTCCGGCGCGACGGGCATCAAGGACATCGAGAAGATGGTGTCCGAAATGGACCTCAACGAGCCGCCGCACGGCGTGGGTTCGATCACGAAGGCCGACATTTCGAAGGAATACGCCGCACATGTGGCGACGTTCCAGCATATGGCCAAGCCCCTCCACGTCGCCGTCGACTTCGCGAACGGCATGGGCATCGCCGAATCTGTTGCCTTCGCCGGTTCGCCGCTCACCTACGACGCCCTCTTCGGCGACTACGACGGCGACTTCCCGAACCACGACGCGAACCCGCTCCACGTGGAGACGCTCAGGGACCTGCAGAAACTCATGCGCGACAATCCGGGCAAGTATGCCTTCGGCGTCGCCTTCGACGGCGATGCGGACCGTGCGGGCTTCCTGGACGAGAAGGGCGACGTGATTCCGATGGACTTCATGACGGCGCTCATTGCGGGGGACCTGCTCCTCGCCAACCCGGGCGCCGCGTGCTTCTACGACCTTCGCTCCTCCAAGGTGGCGCAGGAAGTCATCGCCGCCGCGGGCGGCCGGCCGATGATGAGCCGCGTGGGCCACTCCTTCATCAAGGCCCAGATGCGCGAGAACGACGCGATTTTCGCGGGCGAGCTCTCGGGCCACTACTACTTCAAGGCGAACTCCACGGCGGAGTCCAGCTCCATGGCGACCTTCGCCCTCGCGAACATCGTCTCCAAGAGCGACAAGCCGCTGAGCGCGCTCATCGCCCCGCTGCGCAAGTACAGCCAGAGCGGCGAGATCAACTCCAAGGTGGCCGACGCCGGCGCCGTGCTCGCGAAGATCAAGGCGCAGTTCGCCGACTTCTTCGAGCTCGACGGCGTGTCGGTGGACCGCTGGGACGCCGAAGGCTGGTGGTTCAACGTGCGCATGTCCAACACCGAGCCGCTCGTGCGCCTCAACCTCGAGGCCAAAACGCCCGAGCTGATGGCCGAGAAGCGCGACGCGATGCTGGCGCTCATCCGCGGCTGATTGGTTTCCGTCCTCCTCCCCCTTTCATTCTCACTTTTCTCCTTTCTTCGATCCGATGGCGGCGACAAAATACGACGACGACAATATCAAGCACCTCAACGCGATGGAGCATATCCGTCTGCGTCTCGGCATGTACATCGGCCGGGCCAGCGACGGCAGCGACTATGACGACGGCATCTACGTGCTGTTGAAAGAGGTCATCGACAATGCCATCGACGAGTTCATCATGGGCTTCGGCCGCAAGGTCGACATCAAGCTGGACTGGAATTCGGGCGCGTGCAGCGTTCGCGACTATGGTCGCGGCATTCCGCTGGGCAAGGTCGTGGACTGCGTGAGCGAGCTCAACACGGGCGGCAAGTTCAACACCGAGAGCTTCCAGTTCTCGGTGGGCATGAACGGCGTGGGCACGAAGGCCGTGAATGCGCTCTCCGACCGCTTCTACGTGCGGGCCGTGCGCGACGGCGAGTTTGCGGACGCGCTGTTCGAGCGCGGCGTCCTGAAGGCGCAGCACCGCGGCAAGTGCAAGATCGCCGGCGAGCGCAACGGCACGCTGGTCGAATTCGTGCCGGACGGCTCCATCTTCAAGAAGTTCCGCTTCCGCGAAGAGCATGTGATGCGCCGTCTGAAGATGTACGCCTACCTCAACGCGGGCTTGACCCTCGACCTCAACGGAGAGAAGGTCGTCAGCGACGAAGGCCTGGCGGACCTCATCCAGGACGAGGCGCAGTTCGAGAAGGTCTATCAGCCGTTCCACTACCGCTCGAAGACGCTCGAGTTCGTGTTCACGCACACGAACCGCTTCTCGGAAGAATACTATTCGTTCGTCAACGGCCAGCACACGACCGAAGGCGGTACGCATCTGTCGGCCTTCAAGGAAGGCCTGACGAAGGCGCTCAACGAATATTCGAAGAAGAAGTTCGACGGCGACGACGTGCGCGAAGGCATCATCGGCGCCATCGCGATCCGCATGCAGGATCCGACCTTCGAAGGTCAGGCCAAGACGAAGCTCGGCTCGCCGGAAATCCGTGCGGAGCTGGTGCAGGAAATCAAGAAGCAGGCCGAAGCGCTCTTCCACAAGAACACCGTCGAGGCGGACCGCCTCGTCGCGAAGGTGGAGGAGACGTCGAAGCTGCGCAGCCAGCTCAACACGATCAAGAAGCAGTCGCGCGAACGCAGCCAGGCGGTGAGCGTGCGCGTGCCGCAGCTCAAGGATTGCAAGCGCCATCTCAAGCTGGACAAGATCGACAAGAAGACGGAACTGCCCGAGGGCAGCGACACGATGATCTTCCTCACGGAAGGCGTCTCCGCCGGCGGCACGCTCAATCGCAGCCGCAATGCCGAGAACCAGGCCGTGTTTTTCCTGCGCGGCAAGTGCCTCAACACGTGCGGCCTCAACAAGGACGTGCTCTACAAGAACGTCGAGTTCTTCAACCTCATCAAGACGCTCGACATCGAAGAGACGCTCGAGCATCTGCGCTACGGCAAGATCATTTTCGCGACCGATGCCGATGTGGACGGCCTCCACATCCGCAATCTGCTCATTACGTTCTTCATGCGCTTCTACAGGCAGCTGGTTCTGGACAAGCGCATCTACATCCTCGAAACGCCGTTGTTCCGCGTGCGCAACAAAAAGGAACAGTACTACTGCTTCACCGAGGACGAGCGCGTGAAGGCGCTCGCGAAGTGCGGCAAGGGCGCGGAAATCACCCGGTTCAAGGGACTGGGCGAGCTGAATCCGGAAGAGTTCGCCGACTTCATCGGCAAGGACATGCGCCTGACGCCGGTCGGCTGCCACGACGACAGCGAAGTGGACAAGACGATCAAGTTCTACATGGGAGCCAATACGCCCGAGCGCAAGGATTACATCATGGACAATCTGGTCTGCGACACGACCGAGGTCTAAGGGGCGGAAAGGCGCGTGCGCGCGTTGTTTTCCGTCGTTTGGCATTGACATTCCGCGCCAGATAGTAGATAATTCAACCGCTTCATTTCAACAGGATACCCGAGAAGGCGAAGAGCATGGCTGACGAGAATAAGGAACAGAACGACGGATCGCTCGACCTGAGCGCGCTGGGTTCGTTTGATTTCACCCCTGCCTGGGCGAAAGGCAAGCCGGACGACACGTCGAAATATGCCCGGTTCGAAGCGCAGGAAGAGCGCCGTGACGGCCGTGACCGCGGAGACCGTCCGCGCCGCGACGACCGCGGCCGGGGGCCCCGTCCTTCTTTCGGCAAATCCGACGAAGGCCGCCGCGACGATCGCGGTCCGCGTCCCGCCTTTGGCGGCCCGCGTCGCGACGACCGTGGTCCGCGTCCGGCGTTCGGCAAGCCCGGCGACGGGCGTCGCGACGACCGCGGCCCGCGCCGCGACGATCGTCCGTCCCGTCCTTTCATCAAGCCGCTCGATGTCGACGTGCGCATTCTCCCCGGTCAGAAGCAGCTGGGCGAGTTCATCCGCAAGATCCAGGGCGCGCCTGTCATGGCCTATCCGCTCAAGCAGCTGGCCTACTTCTTCCTCGACCATCCGGAGGCGTTCGTCCTGCGCATTTCCCCGAAGAAGGACGCCGCGCCGATCGCCTTCCACCAGTGCAAGGCCTGCGGCTTCGTCGCGTTCAGCGAAGAGGAGCTGCTGACCCATGTCGTGTCGACCCACTTGAGCGACTATTACGAGCGCGAGGAAATCGAGTGCGAGCCGCCGAAGGGTTCGTTCAACTGCGTGGCCCGCTGCGGGCTGAGCGGCGAGCTCCTCGGGCCGCCGAATCTCCACGGCTACGACGCCCGCATCCGCGAGATGCTGCGTACGCGCTATCCGAACATGGACGAGTCCGCCTACCGCGCCCGCATCGAGATGGTGCGCGATGCCGACACCATCGAAGCGTGGCGCCAGTCCGCGACGAAGAAGACGGTCTATCGCCGCAAGGGCGCGTCTGTGCCGCCGCCCGCCGCCGGGAAGGCGGAAGGGGAAGGTGCCGCCGAAACGCCGGCCGCGCCGGCTGTGCCGGCCATCGAGCGCGAGGCCGCCGAACTTGAATTCCGCCGTGTCTTTGCGCCGGCGATGATGTCTGCGCCGCGTTCGGTGGACATGATGGCCGAGATGGCGCTCAAGTCCACGAACCTCGCTCTGGTGTTCGCCTGCCGCGATGCGATCAAGAGGGAAAAGCGCTTCCCGGCGTCGCTCTTCTTCGCGCTGCGCGGTGCGTTCCACCATCGCAAGCTGCTGTTCTTCCGTGCGAACGATCCGCGCGGTCCCGAATTCGTGACGTCCGTCAAGCCGACGCCGCTCGACACGACGCATGCGATCCCCGACCTGGTCGAGCTCGTCAAGTACGTCGAGAAGAATCCCGATCTGCCGCCGGCGGCGGTCGTGAGCGCCCTCGCGGGCGGCGATGCGGCCAAGGCGCAGAACGTGAAGGCGCACATCATGTGGCTGCTTGAAAAGGGCCACCTCGTGTGCTACACGAACGGCGGTCTCGTGCCCCCGGCGGAACACCCGGTCTGGCACCCCCGGCCCCGCAAGCCGCAGGCCGAGAAG
>CADCPA010000019.1 GCA_902803135.1 uncultured bacterium | reverse complement strand
GGCGCGTGTGGCCGGAGACAAGGAGACCAAGTAATGACACGTGAAATCATCAAGCGCGTCATCCTCTCCGAAAAGGGCGCGAAGCTCGCGGCGTTCAACCAGTACTTCCTCGAGGTCGACAAGACCGCGTCGAAGCCTGAGATCCGCACGGCCGTCGAAGCCAAGTTCGGCGTGCACGTCCTCGCGGTGCGCACGGTCAACATCAAGGGCGGCCTCCGCACGATTCGCGGTACGCGCAAGCAGAAGGTGGAGAGCACCTGGAAGCGCGCGATCGTCGAAGTCAAGGCGGGCGAGCGCATTGAAATGATGTAAGGGAGCGATCGAAATGGCACTCAAGACATTCAAGGCCCGCTCGCAGGGCATGCGCTTCCGCGTGGCCTCCACGTTCGAGGAGATCACCGAGAAGAAGCCCGTCAAGTCGTTGACGGAAGCCGTTCGCAAGAACGCCGGCCGCAACAACATGGGCAAGATTACGGTCCGCCACCGCGGTGGCGGCGTCAAGCGTCGTTACCGCATCGTCGACTTCCGCCGCGACAAGACCGGCGAAGCGTCGGTCATGGGCATCGCGTACGACCCGAACCGCAGCGCGAACCTCGCGCTCCTCCAGTACGCGGACGGCACGAAGAGCTACATCCTCGCCCCCGAGGGTCTCAAGGTCGGCATGAAGGTGATGGCCGGTGCGCAGGCCGAAGCGACGGTTGGAAACTGCCTCCCGCTCGCCCAGA
Organism: uncultured bacterium; assembly: GCA_902803135.1. GTDB lineage: Bacteria > Verrucomicrobiota > Kiritimatiellia > RFP12 > UBA1067 > RUG572. The sequence goes on along the minus strand of CADCPA010000019.1, from coordinate 3,322 downwards.
TCCCGCTGGGTCTGATGGTCCACTGCGTGGAGCTCATCCCGGGCCAGGGCGCGAAGGTCGCCCGTTCGGCCGGCAACGAAGCGCAGGTGATGGCGCGTGCGAACGGCACGGTCACGCTGAAGCTCGCGTCCGGCGAAGTCCGCATGTTCGACGGCCGCTGCAAGGCGACGATCGGTTCGGTCGGCAACAAGGACTGGGGTTCCATCAAGCTCGGCAAGGCCGGCCGCAAGCGCCTCATGGGCATCCGCCCGACGGTGCGCGGTGTTGCGATGAACCCGGTCGACCACCCGATGGGCGGTGGTGAAGGCCGTACGTCCGGCGGTACGCATCCGTGCTCGCCGTGGGGGCAGCTCGCGAAGGGCGGCAAGACCCGCAAGCCGGGCAAGGCGTCCAACAAGGTTATCGTCAAGCGGAGGAAGTAAAACATGGCGCGTTCTCTCAAGAAGGGACCGTACGTGGAGGATTCCCTCCTCCGCAAGGTCGAGAAGATGAAGTCCGCGAACAAGAAGCAGCCGATCAAGACGTGGAGCCGTCGTTCGATGGTCCTCCCGGATTTCGTCGGTCTGACGTTCGCGATCCACAACGGCAAGCAGCACCTGCAGGTGTACATCACGGAAAACATGGTTGGACACCGCCTTGGCGAGTTCGCTCCCACGCGTACGTTCAAGGGCCATGGCGCGCTCGTGAAGAAGGAAGACAAGAGGTAAGCCATGGAAGTGATTGCACTTACCCGCAATGCCCGCATGTCGGCGATCAAGGGTCGTCCGCTTGCGCGTGAATGCCAGGGCCTGCCGGTTGCGGCGGCGCTCAAAATCGTCGAGTTCTCGCCCCGCAAGGCGGCGAAGATCCTCAAGCAGACGCTGCTCAGCGCCGTCGCCAACGCCGTGAACAACAACGGTCTCGATGCCGCCACGCTGACGGTCAAAATGTGCGTGTTCGATGAATCCGTGCGCATCCGCCGCTTCTGGCCGACGGCCCGCGGCTCGGCGCATCCGATCGCGCATCGTCTCTGCCACTGCAAAGTCGTCCTGACGGACGGCAAGGAGAGCAAATAATGGGTCAGAAAGTCAACCCTACCGGCTTTCGCCTGCCGGTCAACCGTGCCTGGCGCAGCCGTTGGTTCGCCCCCAAGAAGGTGTTCAGCGCGTATCTCGTCGAAGATCAGCAGATCCGCGAGTACGTGAAGAAGCGCTTCGTCGAGGCCGCCCTGTCGAAGATCATGATCGAGCGCTACGCCAACCGCGTGCGCATCTCCCTCTTCAGCGCCCGTCCGGGCGTGATCATCGGCAAGAAGGGCCAGGACGTCGACCGCGTGCGCCAGGATCTCGAGAAGATGACCAAGAAGGAAGTCTACCTCGAAATCAAGGAAGTGCGCGACGCCGACGCCGACGCGCAGCTCGTGGCCGAGGGCATCGCCCAGCAGCTCGAGAAGCGCATCGCGCTCAAGCGTGCGATGAAGCGTGCGCAGAAGGTCGCGATGGACATGGGCGTGGACGGCATCAAGATCCATGCCTCCGGTCGTATCAACGGCGCGGAAATCGCGCGTGTTGAATGGAGCCGCGAGGGCAAGGTCCCGCTGCACACGCTCCGTGCGAACATCGATTACGGTTTCGCGGAAGCCAACACCACGGCCGGCAAGATCGGCATCAAGGTGTGGATCTGCAAGAAAGAGGATTTCCAGTCTCGCCAGAGCCCCCGCCGCGAACGCGGCGAGCGTCGCGAGCGTGGAGATCGCAAGGAAGGTCGGTAAGCCATGCCTTTGATGCCTAAGAGAGTCAAGTCTCGCAAGCAGTCCAAGGGCAACCGCGGCGGCTATGCCACTTCGGGCACGGAGCTCGCGTACGGCGAGTTCGGTCTGAAGGCGCTCACCCGCGGCTTCCTCACTGCCACCCAGATCGAAGCCTGCCGCGTCGCGATCAACCGCGAAATGAAGCGCAAGGGGAAGCTCTGGATCCGCATGTTCCCCGATAAGCCGGTCACCCGCAAGCCGATCGAAGTGCGTATGGGCGGAGGCAAGGGCAACCCTGAATTCTGGGTCGCCGTCGTCCTCCCCGGCAAGGTGCTCTTCGAGATCGGCGGCGTTTCGGAAGAAGTCGCTCGCGAATGCCTGCGTCTTGCCGCGACGAAGATCGGCATCCACACGAAACTCGTCACCCGTGCCGGAGTTAAAATCTGATGAAGACGAATGAACTGAAGGAACTCGGCGCCGAGGAGCTCGCCGCGAAGATCAGCGCCGCCCGCAAGGAAATCGCCGATCTCAAGCTGAAGCTCGCGTCGAAAGTCGATGTCGAAAAGCCCGGCCAGATCAGCCAGAAGCGCCACGAACTTGCGCGCATGCTGACGGTCCAGGCCCAGCTGAACAAGGAGGCCAAGTAATCATGGCGAACGAAGTCAATCGCGGTGCCCGCAAGGTGCGCAAGGGCGTGGTCGTCTCGAAGATGGGCATCAAGAGCGTCGTCGTCGAGGTCACGTACCGTGAGCAGCACCCTGTCTACGGCAAGGTGGTGGTCCGCAGCAAGAAGTATCATGCCCATGACGAAGCCGACACCGCCAAGGTGGGCGACGAAGTCGTGATCATGGAGACGCGTCCGCTCAGCGCCACGAAGCGCTGGCGCATCGTCCAGGAGGAGAAGTAAGCCATGTTGCAGGAACTCTCCAATCTCGTCGTCGCGGACAACACCGGCGCCAAGCGCGCCATGTGTTTCCGCATTCTCAAGCAGCGCAAGGAGTACGCGCACCTCGGCGACGTCATCCGCGTCGCCATCAAGGAAGCGTCCCCCACGGGTTCGATCCGCAAGGGCCAGGTTGCCACGGCGGTCATCATCCGTACGGGCGCCCCGATCGTCCGCGAGGATGGCCAGCGCGTGCATTTCGACCAGAACGCCTGCGTTCTCGTCGACGCGAAGCTCAATCCGATCGGTTCCCGCGTGTTCGGTCCGGTTCCGCGCGAGCTGCGTGAGAAGAACTACATGAAAATCCTGTCCATGGCCCCGGAAGTGGTCTAAGAGGAGCTGATCATGAGTATCGCACGTATTCGCAAGGGTATCACAGTGGTTGTGATCAGCGGCAACGACGCTGGACGCACCGGAGTGGTCAGGAGCGTGAGCCCCAAAGACGGCACCGCGATCGTCGAGGGCCTCAACAAGCACAAGAAGGCCGTTCGCCGCACCGAGCGCACAGAAGGCGGCCTCGTTGAGATGGAGTTTCCCATCCGCCTGTGCAAGCTGATGCCGTACGACCCCGAGACCAAGAAGGGCGCCCGCGTGGCGACCGCCGAGAAGGACGGCAAGAAGGTGCTCACCATGAAGGGCTCCGGCAAGGC
>CADCPA010000018.1 GCA_902803135.1 uncultured bacterium | reverse complement strand
TGTCGATGAAGTATCTCGGCGAGACGTTCGACCTGCACACCGGCGGCATCGACAACCTCTTCCCGCACCACGAGAACGAAATCGCCCAGGCGGAAGCCGCCACGGGCAAGCCGTTCGTAAAGACGTGGATGCATTGCGCCCACCTCAAGGTGAACGGCGAGAAGATGTCCAAGTCGCTCGGCAACTTCTTCACCCTCCGCGATCTGATCGAGAAGGGCTGGACGGGCCGCGAGATCCGCTACGTGCTGATCAACGCGCATTACCGGTCCGGCCTCAACTTCGCCTTCACCGCCCTCGAGGACGCCCGCAAGTCGCTCGCCCGCATCGACGCCTGCGTCGACGCGCTCACGGCCGCCGCGGGTTCCGCCGCGCCCGGCGCGACGCCCGACTGGGCGCAGAAGGCGCTCGACGGCTTCACCGCCGCCGTGAACGACGACCTCAACATCCCCAAGGCTTTCGCCTCGCTCTTCGAACTCGTGCGCGACACGAACGCGAAGCTCCCCACGCTCGACGCCGCCGCGGCGGCCGCCGTGCGCGCCGTCTTCGCGCGCATGGACGAAGTGCTCGGCGTCATCTTCTTCGGCAAGGCCGAGAAGGTTGAAGTCCCCGCCGAAATCCAGGCCCTCCTGGACGAACGCGCGGCCGCCCGCGCGGCGAAGAACTGGGCCGAGTCGGACCGCCTGCGCGACGCGATCGCCGCCGCCGGCTGGCTGGTCAAGGATTCGAAGACCGGTCAGACGGTCACGAAGAAGTGAGTCGCGCGTCGCAAGTCCAAAGTCGAGGGTGGGGCCCATGCGTGGTAAATTCATCTCCTTCGAGGGGCCCGAGGGCGGCGGCAAGTCGACTCAGGCCCAGACTTTGGCCGACATCCTCAGGTCCGAAGGGAAAACGGTTCTCGTGACGCGCGAACCGGGCGGCACGCGGCTCGCGGAGAAGATCCGCGGTCTCCTGCGCGAGGAACTCGAGGATCCGCCGGTGGCGCGGAGCGAGGTGCTGCTGTTCCTCGCCGCCCGCGCTCAGATCGTCGCCCAGGTCATCCAGCCTGCGCTCGCGCGCGGCGACTGGGTGATCTGCGACCGTTTCGCCGATTCGACGTTCGCCTACCAGGGGTACGGACGCGGCATCGATGTCGCACGCCTCCGTCTGCTCAACGACTTTGCGACGGAAGGTCTGCTGCCCGACCTCACGATCCTCCTGGACGTGCCGCCGGAAGTGAGCCGCGCGCGCCTCGCCGCCCGCCAGGCCGCCACGGCGACGACGGCGGACCGCATCGAACGCGCGGGGTGCGCGTTCCACCGCCGCCTGCGTGACGGCTTCCTCGATCTCGCGAAGGCCGAACCGGAACGCTTCGCCGTCATCGACGCCTCCGGCTCCCGCGACGCCGTCGCCGGACAGGTCTGGTCCGCCGTCCGGAAGCTTGTCAATCTTTGACACTTTGCCTGTCGTTTTCTGACAGGTTGTTTTGCCGTCCGTTTCCCTAATCGGAAAAGAACGGCAATTTTTTTACTTTTTTCAACTTATGCTTCAGGCGTAAGATTGGCATGTTCTTTGCGTTCTCATTTACGACAGGAAAGGAGAACGAGAATGGAAGAAATTCTGCGCAATCTGGCTTTGAAGGAGTTCGGCACCTTGGACGGGGTGACGATTCGCTATTCCGTGGACCCGCAGACGGGCCGCGTCAACTACTGTTTCAGCCGTCCGCCGCTTTCGCCTCCGTCGCCGTGCTAACGCGTCGAGGGGCGGAGGTCGGCGAGTTTGACCGACACGGCGAACTGCGACAGGGCGGTGGTCATGATGCCCACGCCCTCGCGTTCCGCGGCGGCCTTCATGTCGTCCGGCACGGGACGGTTGTGGCAGAGCACGATGACCTCGATGCCGGCGAGCGTGCACACCGCAATCGCGTTGAGGTGGTTCTGGATCGTGATGAGCACGGACTCGTCGCCGCAGTGGCCCATCACGTCCGACAGCAGGTCCGACGTATAGGCGGCGGTGACAGCGGCGTCGGGATTGTCGACGACGACGGTGGCGTCGAGGCGCGTGGCGATTTCCTTTAAGGTCATGGCAGTTGTCCTTGTCGAGCAAAGGCGGACCGTCGCGAGGTCCGCAACACGTTTAGCAGAAATTCGTGAGGCGCGGGGAGAGGCGCGTGGCGCGGGCCGCGAAGAGGGCCTTGAGCCCGGCGACGGAGAATTCGCCGCCGTCCGTTTCGGTCCACACGCGCGCGATGTCGTCCAGGTTGTGCGCATCGGAGGAGCGCGTGACGGCGTAGCCCTCGACCTTCGGCAGCCAGAGGTCCGCCACGGCCGTGCGGCTCAGCTCGACCGCGTCGAAGAACTTGCCGCCGCCCGGCTGGGCTTCCGAGGCGACGAGCGGCTCGGGAATCGCGCCGAGGGCGCCGAGCACGGAGGGGTTGGCGCGGTCGACGTGGGCGGCGATGTAGAGGCCGCCGAGCGCGTGCACCTTCGTCGCCGTCTCGGGGATCGTATGGCGGCAGCCCATGGCGAGGATGCGCCATTCCATTTCGACGATGTCGTCGTCCCAGGTGACGACGGGCTGGTCGCCGAAGGTTTCCGGATCGTTGACGCGCTTGGGCATCGCGGCGTACACCCAGTCGGTGAGGGCGAGCGCCTGTTCGGTCGTGTCGAAAAGGGCGAGAGTGTGCACTTCCTCTGCGGTCTGCACTTCCATGCCGTAGAGGCACTTGATGCCCGCGCGCTTCGCGCACGCCGCGATGGCGGGCGTGTTGCGGGCCGACTGGTGGTCCGTCAGCGCCAGACCGTCGAGTCCCGCGGCGACGGCGCGCGCCACGATTGCGGACGGCGCCATCTCGAGATCCGCGCACGGACTCAGACAGCTGTGGATGTGCAGATCAAATTTCACGCTCGGTATTATAGCAAATAGACCCCAGTTGTGGTATACTGTTTCAATCATGAACATTCCAGACCTTGTCAAGATTTTGGACGGCACGCTCGTTGCCGGCGGCGAATCCGACCGTACGGTGGGAACCGTTGTCGCGAACGACCTCATGAGCGATGTGCTGCTCAACGACGGCGACGACATTCTGCTGCTCACGTCGCTGGCCTCCGACCAGGCCATCCGCACCGCCAACATCGTCGGCGCGATGTGCGTGGTCGTGCACAATGCCAAGCCCCTGCCGCAGACGATGTGCCAGGTTGCGGACACGCTGGGCATCCCGCTGGTGAGCTCGCCGCTCTCCAAGTACGAGAGCTGCGTGCGCATTCACGACTTCCTGCAGCAAGAGCGGAAGTAACGCGCGGGGGCGAGGGGATGGAGTACAAGCCGACCATTCTGAGCGGCGGCGAAAGCCGCAACGACGACCAGATCATGGCTGCGCATGCGCGCAACCACCGCAGCAACGTGCCGGCCAGGGAACCGGGGCTTACCAGCGGCCAGAACGACGAACCGCTCGTCATCATGGAGCTGCTGCAGCGCCTGCGCGTGAAGGACGTGATGCGCGACCACGACATCATCTCGGTCGTGCGCACGGACACGATGCACTTCGCGCAGAACCTGATGAAGCGCAACCACATCTCCGGCGTCCCCGTGCTCGAAGGCAAGCGCCTCTTCGGCATCGTCTCCATCAACGACATCATCCTCGCGCTGGAGGGCGGCTGGATCGGCGAGCCCTGCCAGAAGCACATGGCGACGAACCTCGTCGTGCTGGAAGAGGACATGCCGCTCGCGTTTGCGCTGAAGCACTTTGAAAACTACTGGTTCGGACGTTTCCCCGTGCTGAACAAGGAACGCGACCTCGTGGGCATCGTCTCGCAGCG
>CADCPA010000017.1 GCA_902803135.1 uncultured bacterium | reverse complement strand
CTTGCCGAAGAACATGAGGAACGAGCTGATCTTGTCCGCCACGTTCTCGGACAGGTGGAAGTGGCCCATGTCGAGGAGCGCGAGGATCTTCTGCTTCATCGCATAGCCCATCACGAATTCGTGCGAGCAGACCGTGTAGCTTTCCACGCCGATGCCGAAGAGCTTGGACTCGAGGAACGGCACGCAGGTCTTCTTGTCATAGGCATAGCTGAAGATCTTGTCAAGCGAGTCGAGCATGCGCTTGCGTGGCCCGAGGCGGTCGCTCGGCTCGTTCTTGAACCCGTCCGGCATCCAGAAGTTGATGCCGCAGGGGCTCTTGAGTTCCTTGCCGAAGTACTCGGCGATCTTCAGGCACTGGATGCCGTGGTTGATCCAGAACTTGCGGATCTTCGGATCCGGACTGGAGAGCGTGAGACCGTCCTTGACGTTCGCGTGCGAGAAGAACGTCGGATTGAAGTCGAGCTTGATGCCCGTCTTCTTCGCCCACTTCACCCAGGGTTCGAACTGTTCGGGACCGACCTTGTCGCGGTCGACGAGGCCGTTCTTGTGCACGCCGTAGCAGGCATGGAGATTGAGGCGGTGCTTGCCGGGGATGAGCGACATCGCAAATTCGACGTCCTTCATCAGTTCTTCCGGCGTACGGGCCTTGCCCGGATAGTTGCCCGTCGTCTGGATGCCGCCCGTGGCACCCGCATCGTTTTCGAAACCGCAGACGTCGTCGCCCTGCCAGCAGTGCATGGAAATGGAAATGCCCTGGAGAGCCTTGATGGCCTTCTCGGTGTCAACGCCCAGCGCAGCATACTGCTTCTTGGCGGCTTCGTACTGATTGCTCATTGTTTCTCCTTGTCGTTGTTCGGACGTCATGTCCAAGATGATTTTCAACTAGTATATCACAAACATTTCACTGACGCGAGTGTGATTTTGAGATCGGGACCTCCCGCCGGATCAAAGCGGAGCTGTTCGATGCGGCCGCGCCACGCCGAATTGGCCCCGACCTCGAAGACAGAGTCGTGAAGACGGCCGTCGCCGATCAGCGGGCAGACGCCTCGAGCACCGAGGCAGGAAAGAAACGGAGCGAACAGGCCCCTCCTCCTGTCCGCCCCCAAGGATCGCGTCTTCAGGCGCACATGCCTAGACGACGACTTCCCAGCCGTTACGCGAATATTCGCGCTTCAGCGAGATGCCCATCTCGCGGCACTTGCTGCCTTCGGGGAAATCCATCTTCACCGGATCCCAGTCAAAGCCCGTGTCGTACACGTAGCTGAGGTTGCAGAGGTTGCAGAGCACGGAACCGCGGCCGCCGACTTCGGCAGGCGAAATCGTCGGCTTGCGCGTGAAGTAGCACTCGACGAAGTTCTGCACCTGGTTCGGGCTCTTGTAGAGCTGGATCTTGGCGTGGGCGAGGTCATACTTCTTCTCGAGCGTGTCGAGCGCGGCATCCAGGCGGTTGTCCTTCTTTTGGGCGGAGTCCGTACCATAGTCCTTGCCGACGGAGGCCGCGACGACCTTGATGCCGTCGATCGGCTGCATGTCGGCCAGCTTCTGGCGGATGCCGGCGTTCGGCGTGATGGCCGCGCCTTCCCAGACGGCGATCTTGCCGCGGTTGACGGCGACGATGCCCTTGGTGCCGTAGAACACGGTGCCCCACGTGCCGAACGGACCGTGATAGAGCTCGATGTCGCCGGCGGCGCCCTTGAACATCATCTTCATGCCGAACTGGCGGCGACCGCCATGGTAGAGGTCCGCGGAGAACGGCTCGTCGGAGCGGATGATCTGATACGGACCGCTCTTGTCCATGTCCATGCCCCACTGCGCGATGTCGAGGTGGTGGGCACCCCAGTCGCCGTTGTAGCCGGTGCCGAAGTCGTCGTCGAAGCGCCAGAACATCGGGTAGAAGTTGTTCACGCCGCGGGGCGCAAGCTGATCGGAGTAGGCGCGCCACTTGGCCGGACCGAGCCACATGTTCCAGTCGACGTTCGGATTCGGCGCGCCTTCCTTGGCGGCATTCTTCGGGTCGTCGAAGAAGCGGATCGGGTGGGACGGACCGCCGAGCTTGCTGCCGCCGCGTCCGTAGTTGGCGTCCACGTACTTGACGTCGCCGATGAAACCGTTGCGCACGATCATGCAGGCGTCGCGGAATTCGCGCCAGCTGCGCTGCATCGAACCGGTCTGGAACACGCGGCCGTACTTCTCCTGCGCGGCGATGACCTTGCGGGCCTCGTCGATTGAGAACGTGAGCGGCTTTTCGCAGTAGACGTCCTTGCCGGCCTTCATCGCCTCGACGGAGATGTAGGCATGCCAGTGGTCAGGCGTCGCAATGCAGACCATGTCGATGGTCGGATCCTTCAGCACGTCGCGGAAGTCGGCCACGGCCTTGCAGGCGCTGTCGATGCCGCGCTTCTTGTAGTGCGCATCGACGCGCTTGGCGGCGTCTTCACGACGGTCCTTGTCGCAGTCGCAGCACACGGTGATCTTCGCACCGCGGTCGTACTGGCCGAGGAACTGCGGCATGAGCGCCGTACGGCCCTGGATGCCGAGACCGATCAGGGCGACGTTCGCCTTCTCGCCCTTCTTGATCACGCGCGGCGGAATCGCCTTCTGCGCATGGCCCGCGAGCGCCGCGGCGGCGGCGGAACCGAGAAGGAAATGTCTTCGATTGAGATTCATCTTTGTCAATCCTTTTACTGATTCTCTACCCGAGATGATGCCGAATGCTTCACCTTAGCAGCGGCCCTTGCTCTTGAGGAACTGGAAGGACGGGGTGATCGCGTCGAGCGAGTCGAAGTGGCGTTCGCACTCGACAACCCACCACTTGACGCCGTCGGCATCCGCGGCGAGCGCGAGCTTGTCCCAGTCAACGCCCTTCGCGCAGACCTTGCCGTCTGCATCCCTGCCCGGCTGGCCGAGGATCGCGTCGAACTTCTTGACGCCGCGGCCCATGCCGTTCTCCTTGGCGTGGAGCGTCGGGGAGCGGCCCGGATACTTCTTGTACTGCTCGCACGGATCATGGCCCGCGCAGGTCGTCCAGCCGACATCCTGTTCCATGCACACGTTCGGGGACGTGTTCGAGAAGAAGTAGTCCCAGTACGTCGTACCGTCCTTCAGCTTCATGTCGAACTCGCCCGTGTGGTTGTGGAGACCGATCTTGCAGCCGAACTTCGCGGCATCTTCGGCGGCCTTGTTGTAGAAGTCCACGAGCTTCTTGAGGAAGTCGTCGAGATTCTCGCCCTTGCCCGGGAAGTTGCCGCCGCCGGGGCAGATGATCGTGGTGTTGCCGTAGGCGAGGTTGAACTCGCACGTGGCCTTCACCTTGTCCGGACCGAAGTCCCCGCGGCCGACGTGCGTACCGCAGGCGACGAGACCGTTGTCGGCGAGCATCTTCTTCAGCTCGGCCGCGGACTTGCCCCAGTAGCCGGCGAATTCAACGCCCTTGTAGCCGATCTTGGCGACGTCGGCGAGAGCCTTCTCAATGCCGACCTTCTTGATGTAGCCGCCAATCGAGTAGAGCTGAACGGCGACTTTGCCCTTCTGGGGAACGGCTCCGAACGCGGCGCCGCCCGAGGCGAGCACGGCACCCGCCGCGCCCATCGTACCGAGGAAACTTCTTCTATTCATGTTCATTTTCATTTCTCCTTATTTTCCTTGTGCAAATCGCGTGTGGACGAGATCAGACGAGATCCTTCATCGTCTTCACGGGGATGTCCGTCTCCGCAGCCTTCATCGGCTTGAGCGCGGCCGTGTCGAACGCAAAGCCGTTCGCGCCGAGGTTCCACACGACCGGAGCCGTGTTGAGGATCGCCGCGCGGAAGCCCTGGAGCGTCGCACCCATGTTGCCCGTGTGGGACGAGTTGCAGCCTTCGTTCTCGATGACGAACGGATTCTTGAAGCCCTTCTTCATGAGCGTCTGCAGGAACTTCGTCCAGTCGCAGGAATCGCTGCCGCCGAAACCGGGGAGACGCGGCTCGTAGTTGAGGCGGGCCCACTCGTTCGCGGCGATCGGCACGCCGGCCTTCTTCGCAAGGGCCGGATCGACGACCTGCTCGGGGAAGAGACGGCCCCAGTGGATGGCGTCGGCGGTCGTCGGATAGTTGCGCGTGCCCTTGATATGAACGCGGCGCAGCTTCTTGAAGTCCATCGCTTCGATGACGTCGCTCGGATCGATGTGCTGCCAGATGTCGTGCGACGGGTCGTACGTTTCCTGGAGCGCGGAATCGTCGTCCAAGACGGCGTACATCAGCTTGCGGGCCGCCAGGCAGCCCGGCAGGTTGTTGTAGCAGTCCGGCGCCGTCGCGGGCTGCCAGCCTTCCATCGGGCAGTTCTCCACGCACACCGTCACGCCGAGGGACTTGGCGTAATTGAGGATCGGCTGGAAGACCTTCTTGAACTTCAGGAGGTTCTTCTCGAAACCGCCGTCCTGGCGGCCGAGCACGTGATCATAGCCCACGAATGTGCCGCACACGACATCGTTCGCGTCGCCGCCGAGCATCGCCGCGATGCGGATGAGCTTGAGGATGTGGTTTTGGTTGATTTCCTGCAGCTCTTCGGTCTTCGCGCCGATGAGGTTGTCGTAGGCGCCGACGGAGATGCGCATGCCCGTCTGGTTGCAAAGATCCACGACCTGCTTGGCGCGCTCGAGCGTGAAGTTGTCGTAGTCGAGGTGCGTCGCAATGTGGTCCGCACGGTCGGTGTCGCGACGGAACACGCAGACCTCGAGGCCCTGCGCGCCGACGCTCTGGGCGCGCTTGACCACGTCTTCGAGCGTGCGGTCGCCCGCGAAGGCGGACGTCATGAGCCAAATCGGATTGTTCATCGGTTTCGGGGCGCCGGGGCCAAAGCCGGGCATTTCCGCGGCGCGGGCCTTCGAGCCGAGCGCCGACACGGCCGCCGCGGCCGCACCGATCTTGAAAAAGTCACGTCTGTTCATTAGTTCTTTAGTTCCTTCCTTCTTGTTGGCACCCTCGCAAACCAGACGGCCGACGAGGATGCCAAGAGTATAGCACAAATGGTTTTAAAATGAACCCTCAAAAGAGCCCCCAGAATTTTTTCGGCGCCGAGCCGACCGGTGTGAGCGTGACGTACCACGTCTCCTCCTTCACCGGGAAGACATACTTGTCCATCGTGCGCGGACCGCAGCTCGCACCGCCCAGCCCCACCTGACGCAGGTCGAGGTTGAGCATCACTTCGGGACGCGCCACGAGCGGCGCGCGGAAGCGCTGCTGGCCGTTGCGATGACGCGCGAACTCGAGGTCCTCGCGGCCGTAGTGGAGCGCCTGGACGTAGAGCGGCACGTCGCCGCTGAACATCACGCCGCGCCCGTCGGCGTCGGTGAACTGGACCTTGCGCACGTCGCTCTTGTAGCCGTTGTCCTGCGGCCGCACATAGCTCTCGTACTGCTCGGTGACGGTGGACTGCCACCAGCCGAGGAACGAGGCCGTCTTGCGGTCGATGTAGTTCTCGCGCGGACCGCGCCCGTAGTACGCCATGTTCTCAAGCGAGGGGTCGAGCTGCCACGAGGTGCCGAGACGTGGCAGCTGCGGCAACGTGCCATGCGGCTTGACCGTGTTCTTCACCGTGATCGAGCCGTCCGCCTTGAACGTCCACTCGGCCGTATGCGCGAAGCCCGCGCTCTTCGAGCCGGTCACTTCGACGTCGGCAACGACTGTGAGCGTGTTGTCCTTGACCTCGCCGACGACGAGCGGACGCGCATGGTACCGGAGCTGGGTGAGACCGCTGCGGTAGAACGCATCGCGCATCCAGTTGTCGTTGTCGACGAACGCGCGCTCGCACGTGAGCAGCGGACCCGCCACGACGCCGGCCGCCGGATCCTTCAGCACCGTCTTGCCGTTCATCACAAGTTCGCAGAGCGTGCCCGACCGGCGGCAGAAGACCGCCTTCGTACCCGCCACCTCGACCGTGAGCGTCTTGTCGTCTTCGCGCGTGGAGAAGTCCGCCGGCGGCAGTTCCGCCGCCGCCGCCGCCTTGCCCGCCCGCACGGGCATCTGGTCGCGCGCGACCACGAAGCCCTTCTTCGCCCAGCAGGTGTCTTCCTTGAGCATGAACTCGAAATTCACAAAGTATTCGACGCCGGGCTTGAAGACGGCGACAGGGAAGTCGATCGTGAACGCGCCGTGGTCGAGCGGCTTGACCTCGGGCATCGCGATGTCGCCCGTGGCGACCGGATGGCCGTCCGCCAGCAGCGTCCACCTGCCCGTGTAGGCGTCCGTGCCCGTGAAGCCGTTGCGGTTCCAGAGACGCGCGACGCAGGTCTGCGGATTGAAGTCTTCGACCACGAGGTTCTGGTAGACGTGGCCGACTTCGACGAGCTTCGCGGAGACGTTGCGGAACGGGTCGACGACGCCGTTCACGCAGAACGGACCGTCATTCGGCTGTTCGTCGAAGTCGCCGCCGTAGGCGAGGAAGCGCTCGCGCGCGCCCGTCTTGGGATCGACGCGGTCCGTATACTTCCAGATGGCCTGGTCGACCCAATCCCAGATGCAGCCGCCCGAAAGGCAGTTGTGGCTGTAGAAGACGTCCCAGTATTCCTTGAAGTTGCCGATGGCGTTGCCCATCGCATGGGCGTATTCGCACATGAAGAAGGCCTTCTTTCCGCTCTTGCCGCGGTTGTCGAGCCATTCGACGGAGGGGTACATCGTCGAGTCGACGTCGGCGTCGCCGTTGCCACGCTCCCAGTGCACGGGGCGCGTCGCGTCGAGTTCGTGCACGGCCTTGATGGCGTTGCGGAAGCCGTCGCCGTGGCCCGTCTCGTTGCCCATCGACCACATGAAGACGGAGGCATGGTTCTTGTAGTTCTCGACATGGCGCAGGTTGCGCTCGAGAATCGAATCGAACCACTCCGCGTGGCGGCCGAGGCCCGCGTCGCCGTAGCCGGGTTCATGCGCTTCGACGTTCGCCTCCGCGCAGACGTAGATGCCGTACTTGTCGCTGAGGTCGTACCATGTGTGGTGGTTCGGATAATGCGACGTGCGCACGGTGTTGATGTTGTACTGCTTGAAGAGGGTGACGTCCTTCACCATCTCCTCGAAGGAGACGGAGCGTCCGTTGTCCGGCGAGCACTCGTGACGGTCGACGCCCTTGAACTTGATGTTCTTGCCGTTGAAGTAGAGCGTGTCGCCGACGATCTTCACGTCCTTCAGACCCACGCGGCACGCGCGCACGTCGTCGCCCGCCTTCATGACGAGCGTGTAGAGGTACGGCGATTCGGCGCTCCAGGCCTTGGCATCCGCAACGACGATCTTGCCGTCCTTGTCGAAGTCGCCGACCTTCTTGAAGTCCGCATCGTAGAGCTCGGCGGTCACCGTGGCCTCGCCGCCGCGCACCGTCGATTTGAGCGTGACCGTCCAGTCCTTGAACGCGCCGTCGGGCTTCGTCTCGACCTTGAAGTCGTCGAGGCGCACCTTCGGCGTCGCGAAGAGCGTCACGTCGCGGTAGATGCCCGAGTAGCGGAACATGTCCTGGTCTTCGAGGTAGCTGCCGTCGCACCAGCGGAAGACTTCGACCGCGAGCTGGTTCTCGCCGGCCTTCAGGTACTTCGTGATGTTGAATTCGCTCGGCAGCTTGGAGTCTTCGGCATAGCCGACCTTCTCGCCGTTCACCCACACGTAGTAGGCGGAATACACGCCGTCGAAGCGGAGGAACACGTCGCGGCCGTCCCACGCCTTCGGCACGGTGAACGTGCGGCGGTAGGAGGAGACGGGGTTGTAGTCGCCCTTCCCGCTCTGGCGGTCGAGAATCAGCGGCGCCTTGTTCGCGTGCGGATAGCGTACGTTCACGTAGCCGGGCGAACCGAAGCCGCGCATTTCGACGCAGCTCGGCACGTCGATCGTGCACCAGCGGGAGTCGTCGAAGTCCGTCTTGAAGAAGTCGAGCGGACGCAGCGCGGGATCGCCGCACCAGCTGATCTTCCACGTACCGTTGAGCGTCGTCTTGAACGGCGTCTCGGGCTCAAGGGCGTCCGTGAGCGCGGCCTTGGCGTCCGCAAGCGGCATCGAATAGGCGCGCGCCGGTTCGCGGTTGATGGAATTGACGGCCGTATTCTCCCAGTCGTTCGCGGCGAACGCGGAAATCGCGGCGGCCAGCGCCAGCGAAATGACAATCTTGTTCTTCATAAACGCCTGCTCTCCTCAACCCTTCACGGCCGTGGAAGCGTAGCCGATGAACGGCTTGCCGTTGACGACGACCTGGCGCGACGCTTCGTCGAAGGTCGCCTTGGAACCCGTGCGGAGCGCGGCATTGGACATGATCAGCGCGACGGCGTGGCTGTAGCCGGCGTCGACCGGCGCGTTCGGGTCCTTGCGCGCGCGCACGCATTCCATCCAGTTGCGCATGTGCGCGGAGGACAGCGCGTCGCCGCCCGTGTTGGCAGAGGTGACAACCGT
>CADCPA010000016.1 GCA_902803135.1 uncultured bacterium | reverse complement strand
GAACAACGTCCATGCGGCAGCTGTTGAGAAAATCAGCCCTATCAGAAGCGCGCAGACATCGGCACTGTCAGTGAAGAGGAAGACCACGGCCTCGACGAGGGTCAACAGCGGGCATGTCGAGGCCGTTGCACGAAATCCAGTATTGTAGACAAGCCCCTTCCCCTCGACAAGATGCTTCGCCATGACATACGAATGGTACGCGTCGTCGCTGTTCCAGCTGTACAGAACAACAGCAGCGGCAAAAAGCAGAAGCGCCGTCAGTCGGGCAAGAAAATCAAACCGGACCTTCATGCAACCCTTTTAGACCCCTATTCCAACCCCGGGCAAACACAGCCAAGCCGAGCAGCATAAACAGACATTCGTTCTGGAGCATCGAATTCATTGATCCGTCGTGGAACGGATTGGGCAGCTGCAGCGGCGTGAAGACGACGAACCACGCCACCGCCTCCAGCAGCAGCACCACCCCGGCGTTCCGCCGCGCGGACGGGACGTCCACGAGCCAGGCGACGAACGCCGGCGCCAGATACGCCCCGCCGTAGTCGTGGTGGGTCACGAACGCCATCGCCGCGCCGATGAAGAGAAGCCGGCGGTAGCGTCCAACGGGGGCTAGGCTTGCCAGCGCGAACGCGGCGGCGAGGAGCCGCGTCGCCAGGGCGAACTCCCCGGCGCACGGCAGCGCCGGCTCCGGCGAGTCGATGACATGGTTCGCGAACGCCACCAGACCCCAGAGCGGATTGTCCCGCGAATAGAATTCTGCGTTGGCGCGCGCATTGGCGATCCAGTGCGGAACCGCGTCGAAGCCGCCGTGGAAGGCGAACGGCACGAAGACGAGGACGACCGCAGAGACCGCCGCGACCATGATCTCATCCCACCTCAGGCGCCGCGGAGCGCGGAACACCCCCTCGAGGTAGAGCAGCCCGAAGAGGCACGGCGCGACCTTGAGCGCCGTCGCCGCGCCGAGCGCCAGCGCCGCGGCGATGCGCTTCGCCCTGCTCTCCGACTCGTACCAGCATAGGAACACGCACACGAGCGCGAACGCCCAGCCGGACGGATTGCCGCGCAGCACCGAGCAGATGCAGGCCGGCGACGCGAGGATCGCGAGCGCCGCCGCCGCGCGCGCACGCCAGCCGGGAAGCCGCCGGGCAAGCAGCAGCGCGCCGAGAAGCTGCAGGAGGAAGATCGAGACGATGAGCCGCCGCTCGCCGGGGGCGAGGCTCCACTTCTCGCCGCGGTCGGACGCCAGCGCGCCGACCGCGCAGTAGGCTATCGGCGGATAGCAGGCGTCGCGCGGATAGACCTCAGCCTTGGGTTCGTAGGGCCGCTCGCACTGCATTGACGGCCTTATGAACATCCGGTAGTCGCAGAGCTCGTCGTAGGGGAAGATGCTCGTCTGCCGCGCCGCCGGGAGCGCGAGCAGCAGGAAGAACAGCGCGGCGGAGACGACGAGCGCCAGCGGAACCATGCGCTTGAAGCGCAGCACCTGCGCGGAATCGCTGGACATGACGTTCACTGACAGAACCAGTAGGCGCAGACGATGCGGTCGCCCTGCAGCTCCAGATGCGTCGTGCCGCCGGACACCAGCTCGCCCGGAATCGTCAGCACCGCATCCGTAAAGCCCTTCTCGGCGAGCGTCGCCTCGAACACGCCGGCGTCCACGCCGTCGACGAGCGCCCGCACCTTGAGCAGGGACGAGAACGCGTAGGTCACCGACCTCGACCCGAAACCGCCGCGCAGAGTCGCCTTGTGGGACGGCCAGAGGCGCATGACCACCGCAAGGTCGCGCCCGGGCGATGTCTTCACCTCCATCGCGTCCCCGCCCACGACGAGCCGCGCCGCCTCGATCATCTTAACGCCGCCGTTCTCACCCCAGACGACGAACGGCGGGAGCGGCGGCTGGTCAAACCGCGGCAGCACCTCGTACCCATGCGCGCGCTCGGCGCGCTCGTAGCCGACGTCGACGCCGTCGACCACGGACATCCCCGCCGGCTTCGCCTTCGGCTCCTTCGCCGCCGCGTCGAAACTCGTCCAGTCCATCTCCCTCAGCTCGTAGCCGAACGGACCGACCAGCACCTGCGAGCAGTACGCGTCCAGCGGATTGAACTGAAGCGCCGCGTGGTCGACGGCAGGGTTGCAGAAGAGGTAGCGG
>CADCPA010000015.1 GCA_902803135.1 uncultured bacterium | reverse complement strand
GCCCCTCATCCTGCGGCGCGGGCGCTGGCCGCAGCGCCGCGCGCCGCAGTCTGCCTCCCCAAGGCATCTCCCCCGGCCTCCGCGCCCTGCATCGGCTTCCCGGAGCGTTTCGTCGGCATGACTTTCGGGAACAGGAAGTCTCGCACGAGGGCCTTGCTGCCGGTCTTCGCGTAGAGGTCGAGAGCCTCTGCCAGCACTGCCGCGCCTCGCCGGAGAACACCCTGCATTTCACTGACCGATTACGAATCTGGAGACGTTGGTTGGCGGGATGCGCAGGTTGTGCTATACTAATGACCGAATCCAAGGTTTGATGTCTGAGGTTGATCGATTGACGCGGAGTAGAGAGCATGAAGAAGATATTTTCGTTTTCGGTTTTGTGCGCGCTGGCCGTGGCGGCGTGTTCGCTGTCCGCCGAAGGGGTGCGTTTTACGGCGGTCTTCGCCCCCTCGGAGGGCCCGGTGTGCCGTCTGGAGAAGGGGGCGCGCGACGCGCTCTGCCTGAACGGCCGCTGGGATTTCCAGCCGGTCGCCGTGCCGCAGGGCTGGAAGTACGGCAAGGCGCAGGCGCCGGAGCTGACGCCGCCGAAGCCGGATGCCTGGGAAACGACGAAGATCAAGATCCCGTCCCCCTGGAACGTGAACGACTTCTGCTACCGCAATCTCGAAGGACCCGACCACCGCAACTACCCGTCCTACCCGGAGAGCTGGAACAAGGTGCAGATGGGTTGGCTGCGCCGCACGTTCACCGTGCCGACGGACTGGTCCGGCAAGCGGCTCGTGCTGCGCTTCGAGGCGGTGTCCGGGCAGGCCGTCGTGCTGGTGAACGGCCAGAAGGTC
This sequence comes from uncultured bacterium, assembly GCA_902803135.1. GTDB lineage: Bacteria > Verrucomicrobiota > Kiritimatiellia > RFP12 > UBA1067 > RUG572. The sequence goes on along the minus strand of CADCPA010000015.1, from coordinate 15,529 downwards.
GCCGAAAACTTCGACCTCTTCCTTCCGTTCGAGGCGGACGTTTCGTCCTGCTGCAAGCCGGGCGAGCCGGCCGAGATCTTGGTCGGCGTGCGTTCGATGCGTCTGTTTGACGACAACTCCACGGTCGGCCGCCGTCTCGTGCCGGGCGGTTCGATGTGGGGCACGGCGGTGATCGGCATCTGGCAGGACGTGTCGCTCCTCGCGCTGCCGCCGGTTGCCGTCTCCGACGTCTTCGTAAAGCCGTGCGTGGGCAAGGGCGTGCTGGCGCTCGACGTGACGCTCAAGAACACGAGCCGGGCGCCGGCGCGTTTCGACATGGCGACGTCCGTACGCGAATGGCGCAATCTCGCCGGCACCGATACGCTCTCCGCCCCCGTGCCCGCCTGGGAACTGGGCCGCGAGTGCCTCGTGCCCGAAACGCAGACGGTCGAGCTGGCGCCGGGCGCGGAAAAGACCGTGACGGTGGAACGCGCGGTCGCGAAGGACGCCCTCAAGTTCTGGACGCCTGAGACGCCGAACCTCAATCTGCTCTTCGTCAACCTCGTGCAGGACGGACGCGTGCTCGACACGAAGACGGTCCGCTTTGGCTGGCGCGAATGGACCGTGCGCGGCAACGACTATCTGCTGAACGGGGAGGTGTATCCGCTGCGCGGCGACTCCTGGCACTTCATGGGCATTCCGCAGATGACGCGCCGTTACGCGTGGGCGTGGTTCAAGGCGCTCAAGGCCGCGAACGCGAACGCCGTGCGCCTCCACGCGCAGGTGTATCCGAGCTTCTACCATGACATGGCCGACGAAATGGGCATCTGCATCCTCGACGAGACGGCGAACTGGGCGTCGGACGGCGGTCCGAAGCTCGACAGCGACATCTTCTGGAAGAACTCGCTCGACCATCTCGGACGCTTCGTGAAGCGCGACCGCAACCATCCGAGCGTGTTCGGCTGGTCCGTCTCCAACGAGAACAAGCCCGTGATCAAGTTCGTCTTCGGCCGTCCCGATCTCCTGCCGCTCCAGAAGCAGGCGTGGGCCGATTGGCGCGATCTCGTCCAGAAGCTGGACCCGACCCGTCCGTGGATATCCTCCGACGGCGAAGAGGACGGCGAGGGCATTCTGCCGACGACGATGGGCCACTACGGCGACGACAATTCGATGAAGAACTGGAAGGCGATCGGCAAGCCGTGGGGCGTCGGCGAGACGAGCATGGCGTACTACGGCACGCCGGAACAGGCCGCCAAGTTCAACGGCGACCGCGCCTATGCGTCCATGCAGGGCCGCATGGAGGCGATTGCGAACGAAAGCTACCACCTCATCCGCAAGCAGCGCGAGGCGGGCGCCTCCTACTCGTGCGTCTTCAATCTGGCGTGGTACGCCCTGAAGCCGCTGCCTTTCGGCCAGCACGACCTCACGAAGGCCCCGACGCTCGAGGACGGCATCTTCTTCGGCGACTACGTGGAGGGCGCGTGGGGCGTGCAGCCCGAACGCATGGGACCGAGCTGCTCCACCTTCAATCCGGGCTACGATCCCGCGCTTCCGCTCTGGGACGCCTGGCCGATGTTCGACGCGATCCGCGCGGCCAACGCGCCCGGTGCGTCCGCCTGGTCCCCGTGGGGCGAAGTCGAGAAGGTCGCCGCGAAGCCGGCCGACGCCGCGCAGCGTCCGGCACCGTTCGCGCAGGTCGTCTACCTCGGCGATGCGGGGGGCAAACTGAAGGCGGCGCTCGACGCGCAGGGCGTCGTGTTCGCCGAGAAGGGCGCGCCCGCCGCCCGCGCGCTGCTGATCGTCGACGCGTCGAAGAAGCTGTCCGACGCGGACCTGAAGGTCGCCCAGGCGTTTGCCGCGGCCGGCGCCGAGCTGTGGATCTGGGGCCTCAAGCCCGAGACGCTGCCGCACTTCAAGGCGCTCGTCGGCGACGGCCTCGAACTCGCGCCGTTCGTGCGTTCGACGTTCGTGCCCGCGCAGAAGCCGCTCATGGCCGGTCTCGGCAACGGCGACTTCTACTTCTGCGACCTGCAGGGCGCGGACGTCTCGCGCTTCACGCTGGGCGGTCCGTGGGTCGAACGCGGACAGGTGATTCTGGAGGCCTGCGCGACGAACTGGCGCAGCTGGAACCGCCGTGCGGAGGAGATGAAGACGGCGGCGATCCTGCGCAGCGAACGCGAAGGCCAGCCGGCCTCGCGCGCCGTCATCGTGCGCGGCTCGAACGGCACGGCGCCGGTGACGCTCTTCACGCTCGACGACTTTGCGAATTCCGAGAAGGGCTTCAAGACCCTCGGCCAGATCCTCGACAACGCGGGCGTTGCGCGCCAGCCGCTCATCGCGGATCCCGCCGAGGCGTTCTTCCTGCGCGACGGCAAGATCAAGTTCCCGAGCGTCGTGCGCGACCGGCTCAAGTCGATCGGCAAGGACAAGTTCGCCCTCACGTTCTGGGTGTACAGCCCGCGCGCCCTCGACGACCTGCTCATCGAGCCCGACATGCCGAAGGTGACGCTCTTCGTGAAGTCGCGCGACGGCGCGAAGCTCGCGATCGGCGGCGTCGACTGCAAGATCGGCCGCAAGGATGCGCGCGAAGTCGAGTTCCGCGAGATTCCGCTCAAGCAGGGCTGGAACGAAGTGACGGTCGAGACGAATGGTCCGAAGCACGAGTTCGAGGCGGAATTCCGCGCGGGCCACAAGGCCGAATTCCTCGGTCTCCTGCGCGCCTCGCTGAAGAAGGCGGAGTGAGCGCGCGGAAGGGCCGGCAGGCAAGTGAACGGGTACAGTTGTCAATCACGCGTTGAAGGAGAATCCATGAATACGAAAATTCTACAATTCGGCGAGGGTAACTTCCTGCGCTGCTTCATCGACTGGATGGTTCAGAAGATGAACGACACGGCCGGCTTCGACGGCGCGGTCCAGATCATCCAGCCGATCGGCGAAGAACTGAGCGGGCCGTCGAAGATTCTGAATGCGCGCGGCGGCCGCTATCACACATGCCTTCGCGGCATCATCAACGGCAAGACGGTCGAGGAGATCGAGGAAATCTCCTGCGTGAAGGGCGTGGACGTGTCCGCGAACGTCGAGCGGTACGCGACGATTCCGTCGCTCCGCTTCGTCGTCTCCAATACGACCGAGGCCGGCATTCAGTATGTGAAGGGGGCGGACACCTTCCCCGCGAAGGTTCTGCGCCTGCTCAAGGCGCGCCAGGCCGCCGGCCTCCCCGGCCTCGTCTTCATCCCCTGTGAACTCATCGAGCACAACGGGGACAATCTGAAGAAGTGCGTGCTGCAGCATCTGGCGGACGAGCCGGACAATCCGCCTCTCCGTCAATTCATCGAAGAGAGCTGCACGTTCTGCTCGACGCTGGTCGACCGCATCGTGGCGGGCCGTCCCGATCCCGAATCGGCCGCGCGCTACGTCGAGCGGCTCGGCGACAAGGACGACGTGCTCGTCTGCGGCGAACCGTTCCACTTCTTCGTGGTTGAAACGCCGGCTCTCTTCGATCTCGAGCGGGAACTTCCGCTGCAGAAGGCGGGCGTCAACGTCGTCTACACGCCCGACATGCAGCCCTACCGCACGCGCAAGGTGCGCTTCCTCAACGCGACGCATACGACGCTCGTCTACCGCGGGCTCGAGAAGGGGTTCACGGAAGTCGCGCAGTGCATTGAGGATCCGGAATTCAACGCCTTTGTCCGAAAGGTGGTCTTCGAGGAGATTTTCCCGACGGTGGCGCTGCCCGACGAGGAGAAGAAGGCCTATGCCGAGAGCGTCCTCGAGCGTTTCGCGAATCCGTTCGCGCACCATCAGCTCAAGTCCATCGCGCTGAACACGATTGCGAAGTGGAAGACGCGCTGCCTGCCGGTCGTCTGCGACTACTACAAGCTGTTCGGCAAGCTGCCGGAGGCGATGATGGAAGGCTACGAGGCAATCGCACGCCATTACGACAACGCGAAATGACGGGCGCGCGTTCCATGGTCATCAATCCGCTGGACAACGTCGAGATCCGGGAGGACGGTCACAAGTACGCCCTCCGCGAAATCGCCGCGGGCGAGAACGTCATTAAATATGGCCTGCCGATCGGTCATGCGACCTGCACGATCAAGCCCGGCGAGCATGTGCACGTCCACAACGTGAAGACGAACCTCGGCGAGGTGCTCGAGTACCGCTACGAGCCTTCGTTCACGGAGGTCGTGCGTCGGCCCGCGCCGCTGATGAAGGCCTATCGCCATGCGGACGGCCGCATCGGCATCCGCAACGACCTCTGGATCATCCCGCTCGTCGGCTGCGTGAACCGCCTCGCCGAGCGCCTGGCGCAGACCGTCGGAGGCCTCTCGCTGCAGCATCCCTACGGCTGTTCGCAGATGGGGCGCGATCATGAGACGACCTGCAACATGCTTGCGAATTTCGTGCGCCATCCGAATGCGGGCGGCGTCCTCGTCGTCGCCCTCGGTTGCGAGAACAACACGCTCGAGAGCTTCAAGGTGCGCCTTGGCGACTATTCGCGGCTGAACGTGCGCTTTCTGAAGGCGCAGGATCCGGGCGACGAGTACGAGAAGGGACTGGCGCTCCTGCGGGAACTGGACGCCGCGCGTCCGAAGGAACGCGTCGACGTGCCCGTTTCGGAGCTCGTGGTCGGCCTCAAGTGCGGCGGGTCCGACGGCTTTTCCGGTCTGACGGCGAATCCGCTGGTCGGACGCTTCAGCGACTGGCTCGTGGCGCGCGGCGGCTCGACGATCCTCACGGAAGTGCCCGAGATGTTCGGCGCCGAGACGCTCCTCATGAAGCGCTGCCGCACGAAGAACATCTTCGACAAGTGCGTTGCGATGATCAACGGCTTCAAGGCCTACTACGCCGCGCACAACCAGGTCTGCTATGAGAATCCCTCGCCGGGAAACAAGGCGGGCGGCATCACGACGTTGGAGGACAAGAGCCTCGGCTGCGTGCAGAAGGGCGGCTGTTCGCCGGTCGAGGACGTGCTTCTCTACGGCGATACGGTGAGGGCGCACGGCCTTTCGCTGATGACCGGCCCCGGCAACGACCTCGTCGCCTCGACCGTCCTCGCGGCGGCGGGCTGCCATCTCATTCTGTTTACGACGGGACGCGGCACGCCGTTTGGCTGTGTGATCCCCACCTTGAAGATCGCGACGAACGATGCGCTCGCGGCGAACAAGCCGAATTGGATCGACTGGAACGCCATGTCGCATCCCGACGTCGAGGCCTTCGCCGACAAGATCCTGAAGGTCGCGTCGGGCGAGGAGCTGGCGAAGAACGAGCTGAACGGCGCACAGGGCATCGCCATCTTCAAGGACGGCGTGACACTTTAAAACGACGATGTTTCAAGAAGCAATCGGAGAGTCCAGCATGAAGGCTTTTGCCATTACCGGCGTCAGAGAGACTGCATTCGTCGACCGTACCGCGCCCGAACCGCGGGCGGGCGAGGTGCTGCTCGAGGTCAACTACATCGGCTACTGCGGGAGCGATCTCAACACCTACCGCGGGTTCAATCCGCTCGTGAAGCTGCCGCGCATTCCCGGCCACGAGATTTCCGCCGCGATCGTCGAAACGGGGGCGGGCGTGCCGGACGCCTGGCGCGTCGGCCAGACTGTGACCGTCTCGCCCTACACCAGCTGCGGCCTCTGCTCGAGCTGTCTCAAGGGACGTCCCAACTGCTGCCGCTTCAACGAGACGCTCGGCGTCCAGCGCGACGGCGCGCTCACGAAGTACATCGCCGTGCCCTGGACGAAGCTCTACGACGCCGAGGGCATGGCGCCCGAGCATGTCGAACTCATCGAGCCGCTCACGGTGGGCGGACACGCCGCGGACCGTTCGGGGGCGATGGAGGACGATGTGACGGCGGTCATCGGCTGCGGGGCGGTCGGCCTCGGCGCCGTGCTGGGCCTCGCCCGCAAGAACGCCCGTCGGGTCGTCGCCGTCGACGTGGACGACGACAAGCTGTCATTGGCGCGGGAATTCGGCGCCACGGATGTCGTCAACAGCGCGACGGCCGATCTGCATGCCGCCCTTCAGGAGATTTCGGGCGGCCACGGCCCCAACTGCATCATCGAGGCGGTGGGCCTGCCGGCGACGTTTCGCGCGGCGGTGGACGAAGTCGCGTTCGCAGGTTCCGTCACCTACATCGGCTACGCCAAGGCGCCCGTCGAATACCAGACCAAGCTCTTCGTCCAGAAGGAACTCGACATCCGCGGCAGCCGCAACGCGAATCCGGAGAACTTCCGGCGCGTGATCGACTTCGCCCGCCGCGGACTCTTCCCGATCGAGAAGATGCTGACGCGCACGTACGCCTTCGCGGACGCCGGACAGGCCCTGGCCGATTGGGACGCGGCGCCGGGCAAAGTCTGCAGATTGGCGGTGAAGCTGTGATCGTCGACACGCACCAGCATTTCTGGCGCTACACCGACGAGGAATTCGGCTGGATTTCGTCCGACGCGCTGCGCCGCGACTTCGGCCCGGCCGACCTCGCGGAAACCTTGCGCGCCGCCGGCGTCGACCAGGTCGTATCCGTCGAGGCCCGTCAATGCGTGGCGGAGACCGAACAGCTGCTGGCAGATGCGGCGGAACATGCGTTCATTGCGGGTGTCACGGGGTGGCTGCCGATCGCCGCCGGTGATTTCACCGGGCATTTGGAACGATTCGCCGATGCTCCGAAGCTCAAGGCCCTGCGCCATGTCGTGCAAGACGAACCGGACGACGCCTTCATCTTGCGCACGGATTTCAATCGCGGGATTGATTGCCTGGAGCAGACGTCCCTCGCCTACGAGATTCTCGTCTTCCAGCGGCAGTTGGCCAACGCGGTTCGCTTTGCCGACCGCCATCCGAATCTGCGGATGGTGCTCGACCACATGGGAAAGCCCGAGCGCGGACGTGCGGGCGGCTCGATTCCCAACGAAGAATGGAAGCGGCTGATCCGCGAGATGGGACAACGGGAGAATGTGTGGTGCAAAGTCTCGGGGCTCGTCACCGAGGTCGGACGCGTCGATTTCCGTCCCTATCTCGAGACCGTGCTCGCCGCCTTCGGTCCGGCGCGTGTGATGTGGGGCAGCGACTGGCCGGTCTGCACGGCCGACCTGCCCTATTCGGACTGGCTGGCGGCCTGCCGCGCGGTCCTGCCGGAGGAATGCTTCGGCAAGACGGCGCAGGAGTTCTACAAGCTGAGAGGGGAATGACGCGGATGGAAACGCCTATCATCTTCGGTACGAGCTGTCTCGGGAATCTCTACAAGGTCGTTCCCTTCGAAACGAAGGTCGAGATTGCGGCGGAATGGTTCAAGGCCTTTCCCAAGCCGTTCATCGATTCGGCTGGCAAATACGGGGCGGGCCTGTCCCTTGAATGCATCGGAAAGGCGCTGCGCGCGCTGGACAAGAAGCCGGGCGACTTGACGATTTCCGTCAAGCTCGGCTGGCGGCGCAAGCCGCTGACGACGCCGGAGCCGACCTTCGAGCCCGGTGCCTGGGCGGGGCTTGAATGGGATGCCCGTCAGGACATCTCAGCCGTCGGCATTCTGCGCTGCTATGAGGAGGCGAAGGAACTGCTGGGCTATCCGATCGACTACGTTTCGGTGCATGATCCGGACGAGTTTCTGGCCGGCGGCGGCAGCCGTGCGGACATCCTGGGCGCGTATGAGTCCCTCTTCGCCCTCAAGGCGAAGGGCGAAGTGAAAGGCGTGGGCGTGGGGTCGAAGGACTGGACCGTCATCCGCGATCTTTACCGCGACGTGAAGTTCGACTGGGCGATGTTCGCCTGTGCCCCGACGCTGCTGAACCATCCCGCGGAGCTCCTCGACTTCGTACGCGAGCTGAAGCGCGCGGGCGTCGCGTTGATCGATTCCGCCGTGTTCAATGGCGGGTTCCTGATGGGGAGCGACATGCTCGACTACCGTCGGGCCGATCCGGTGGCGGACGCCGCGGCGTTCGCATTTCGCGCACGCTATCTCGATCTGTGCCGCACGCACGATCTCGATCCGGCGGCGCCGGCGGTCCAGTACGCCTATCGCCTTGGCTTCGATGCCGTCGCACTCAACACCTCCTCGCCACGGCGCATCCTGCAGAACGCAGGTTACGCAAAGGCCGAAGTCCCCGAATCCTTCTGGAACGCGCTCTGAGAAGCGAAACGCCGTGCGCTTTCGCGTGCTTGTCAGGCGTCGGGCAAATTGCTATAATCTTCTAGTTGAAGATTTCAACCGAACGTATAAAACGTATAAATAAAAGGATAATGGAAATGAAGAAGATTCTGTTTGTTCTGCCGCTCGTGGCGGCGATGGCGATGATGACGGGCGGCTGCCTTAAGGTGTACTACTCAAAGCACGTGGCGTTCGTGCCGATGCCGATGCATCAGGAAATCGATCCGGTGATGGGCAACTGGAGCGTCAAGCTTCCCTTTGACGACATGAACGCCGGCAGTTTCATCTTCTCCCGCGACGAGAACGGCGTGGCGAAGGCCTTCGTGCTTCTGCGCTGGGGGTCGCCGGAATGGTGTGTCGACGTCAAGGTGGCGGGCGATGCGTTCTCCCTGCGCCACGCGCAGCATCGCGTCCTGATCAAGGGCAAGGTCGAGGGCGACAAGATGGTCGCCGAGCTCGCGGAGTGCGACAAGGACGGCAAACAGAAGGGCGACTGGAAGAAGTTCGAGGGTTCTCGCAACGCGCCGGCCTGCCCGTTCGCCTCCACGTGCCAGATCAAGCTGGGCGAGCCGATCGACCTTCTGAAGGACGGTCTCGACGGCTGGAAGACGATGGATCCGAACGCGAAGTTTGGCTGGGTCTTCAAGGATGGCGTTCTTTCGAACAAGCTCGGCCTCAAGCCGGATGGTTCATGGGCGGGCGGCGGCGCCAACCTGATGTCCCTCAAGAACGACTTCCAGGACTTCAACCTCGAATATGATGTGCGCGTGCCGAAAGACTCCAATTCCGGCGTCTATCTGCGCGGCCGCTTCGAGTGCCAGGTTGTCGACAGCTTCGGCAAGGACGTCAACCGCCATCACATGGCCGCCTACTACGGTCGCGTGACGCCGATCGTCGCCGCCGAAAAGGCGCCGGGCGAATGGCAGCACGTCTCCGTCACGCTCTTCAAGCGCCGGATGACCGTCGTGCTGAACGGCGTCACGATCATCGAGGACGCGGAACTGACGGGTGTTACGGGCGGCGCCATCGACGCGAATATCGACGCGCCGGGCCCGATCTATCTCCAGGGCGACCACTCCGATGCCGACTACAAGAACATGATCCTCCGTCCCGCAATCTAATCGCACGATGCAGAAGAATCGCGCTGTTGTTTCGGCCCTCTCGTTCGGGATGGCTTTGGCGGCTTTCGCAGCCGCTCCTCGCAATTTGGCTTTTCGTCGCGCCGTCTACCAGTCGAGCGCGGCCGACTACACCCATGTGGGCCACCTTGCCACGGACGGTGTGCGCGCCGACGCCGACTTCCGCATGGCCGAGGCCACGTGCGCGCATCGTGACACCTGTCCCGTCGGCGAACTGCCGCGAATGGCGATCGACGGCTCGCCTCAGTCGAAATGGCTGATCTTCAAGGACACGGGCTGGTTCGACGTCGCCCTCCCCCAGGCGGCGAAGGCGACGAGCTACGCGCTCGTGACGGCGAACGACGATCCGCTGCGCGACCCGAAGGACTGGGTCCTGCAGGGGTCCGTCGACGGCACGACCTACGTCGACCTCGACCGCCAGACGAACGTGTCGATCAAGGGCCGCCATGCGCGGAAGACATGGCCGATCGCGCAACCCGGCGTCTACGCGCACTATCGCCTCGTCGTGCTGGCCAACAACGGCGACAAGGGCCTTGATGGCAAGACGCCGCGCCTCCAGTTCGCGGAGTTCGACCTCCTCGATGCGGACGGCAAGTCGGTGATTCGTCCGGCTGGCAGCGAAAAGCTGCAGAGCCAGTGGGTGAGCCGCGGCGCGACGAACGAATGGTTGACGGTCGACCTGGGCGCGAAGAGTCTGATCGACAAGGTCCGGGTGGCGTGGGGACGCGGCGGTGCGGCCAAGGACTACGCGCTGACGGTGTCGCTGGACGGTACGACGTGGCGCGAAGTGGCGCGCCGGACGGACGGCAAGGGCGGCGAAGAGACGCTTGCGTGCAAGTCCGTCGCGGCCCGCTACGTGAAGCTCGCCTGCATCCGGGCGCTGAAAGACCATTTTGCGGTGGCGGAGCTTGAAGTGTGGGGCCAGAACGACCTCGCCTATTGTCTGCCGGCGCAGGCGCCGCTCGGGAAGGCGGTGCGTGAACCGCTCACGGGCGGCAACTGGAAGCTGGCGCCGGCGCGTGACGTGACGGCGACGGGCGAACAGCTGACGGCGGGCGCGTTTGACGACGCGGCCTGGCTGCCGGCCGTCGTGCCGGGCACGGTTCTTACGTCCTACCAGGCGGCGGGGGCGATTCCCGACATGAACATCGCCGACAACCAGCTGATGATTTCGGACGGCTTCTTCGACGACGATTTCTGGTACCGCAACACGTTCACGGCTCCGGCCCGTCTGAAGGGCGTGCGCACCTGGCTCAATTTCGACGCGGTGAACTGGAAGGCGGACGTCTTCCTGAACGGCACGCGGCTGGGCACGATCGAAGGTGCGTTCCTGCGCAAGCGCTTCGATGTGACGGACCTCCTGCGGCCCGGCGAGGCGAACCGGCTGGCGGTACGCGTCCACAAGAACGCGACGCCGGGCGAAGTGACGGTGCAGGACCGCAACAGCCCCGGCAAGAACGGCGGCGTGCTGGGCCGCGACAATCCGACGATCCACGCGAGCATCGGCTGGGACTGGGTGCCGACCATTCGCGGACGCAACATCGGCCTCTACCGCGACGTGTCGCTTTCCTACACGCGCGACGTGACGCTCTCCGACGGTTGGGTGATCACGGACCTCGACGTCGCGAAGAAGGACTTCTCCCAGGCGACGGCGACCGTGCGCGTGCGGGCGCACAACGCGAGCGGCCAGCCCGTGAAGACGACCTTGAAGGCGACGATCGGCGCGGGCGACTACAGGATCGAGTCGAAGCCCGTCACGCTCGCCGCGGGCGAGACGCGCGAGGTCGAAGTGGGTACGGTGACGATGAGGAAGCCGGACCTCTGGTGGCCCGCGACCTACGGCAGGCAACCGCTCTACACGGCAAAGATCGAGGCGGCGGTGGACGGCAAGGTGTCCGATAGCCAGTCCTTCAAGTTCGGCGTGCGCAAATTCACGTTCAGCGAGGGCAAACCCCTCGAAGTGCATTGCAACGGCACGCGCATCGTCTGCCGCGGCGGCAACTGGGGCATGGACGACGCGAACCTCGCGGCGTCGCCGGCGGACTACGACACGAAAGTGCGTCTCCACGCGGAGGCGAACCTCACGATGATCCGCAACTGGGTCGGCATGACGAACAGCGACGACTTCTACAAGGCGTGCGACAAGTATGGCGTCCTGGTGTGGGACGACTTCTGGCTCGCGAATCCGGCGGACGGTCCGGATCCGTCCGATCCGAAGATGTTCCTCGCCAACGCGCGTGACAAGGTGCTCAAGAACCGCCACCATGCGTCGATTCCGTTCTACTGCGGACGCAACGAGGGCAATCCGCCGGCGTCGCTCTTCGACGCACTGCCGAAGCTCGTGAAGGAACTCGACGGCACGCGCCACTACATCCCGCACTCGGCGGCGGGTACGGTGAGCGGATTCGGTCCGTACGCGGTACGCGACCCGAAGTGGTACTTCGCGAACGCGCCGAAAACGCTGCACAGCGAGCGCGGACAGCCCAACGTGCCCGAACTCGAATCGATGCGGAAGATGCTGGGTCCGGACCACCTCTGGCCGATCGACGACGTGTGGGGCCTGCACGACTTCACCCAGGGCGGCGCGCAGGGCTGCGGCAGCTTCGTGAAGTACATCGAGAGGAGCTACGGCCAGCCGATGGGCCTTGAAGACTTCGTGCGCAAGGCGCAGATGGTCGCGTACGAGAACCACAAGGCGATGTTCGAATCGGTCTACCCCAAGAAGGGCAACGGCATTCTCATGTGGATGAGCCAGAGCGCGTGGCCCTCCATGGTGTGGCAGACGTACGACTATTGGCACGACGTCAACGGCGGATGGGCGGGTTCACAGGCGGGCAACCAGCCGCTCAACCTCATCTACGACGCGGCGAAGAACCGCCTTGTCATTGTGAACGCGACGGCGGCACGCGTGAAGAACCTCGTCGCGCATCTCGAAATCCACTCGCTCGCGGGCCAGAGGCTCCATCTTGAGGACCGCGCGTTCGAGATGGGGCCGGACGAAATCCTCGACTGGCAGGAGCTCCCGAAGACGGAGGGTTCGGGCGAGATGCGTCTCCTCGTGATGTCCATCGTGGACGGCGATGGCCGCGCGAAGGCGCGCAACGTGACGTGGGTCAACCCCGTGCATCCGCTCGACTACCGCGAACTTGCGGCGCTGCCCGCGGTGCCCGTGCAGGCGAAGCTCGACGTCAAGTCGAACGGGGCCGGTGGCGTGAAGGGCCGCGTCACGCTCGTGAACAAGGGCAAGGTGCCCGCGATGCTCGTGCGCGTGGGCCTGGCGGACAAGGCCGGCGCGCAGGTGCTCCCCGTCCACTACTCGGTGAACTATGTGACGTTGCTGCCGGGCGAGGAGCAGGGAATCGCGGTTGAGGCGACGCGGTGTGCGAACGCCGACGGACTGCGTGCGGTCGTGCGCGGCTGGAACGTGAAGGAGTGAATGCGATGAAACTTCGTTTGACGGCCTCGGCGTGCTGCCTGGGCGTAGTTGCCGGTCTGATTGGAACGACGGGCGCCGCGGTGCGTCCGGCCGCCATTTTCACGGACGGTGCCGTCTTGCAGGCGCATCGCCCCGTCCCCGTGTGGGGCAAGGCCGATCCCGGCGAGAAGGTCGTCGTGGCCTACGGCGACGTCACGGCCGAGACGACGGCGAAGGCGGACGGTTCCTGGCGCGTCGACCTGCCGGCGATGGACTACGTGCGCACGGGCCGCGCCCTCACGGTGCGCGGCTCGAATGCGGTCTCGTTCGCCGACGTGCTCGTGGGCGAGGTGTGGCTGGGCATCGGGCAGTCCAACATGGAGTACCCGCTCGACCTCTGCGAGGAGGGCAAGGTGATCGCGAAGGGCGGCGTGCTGCCGACGACGGTGCGCCACTTCCATCTGCCGAAGGACGGCGACGAAAAGCCGCGCGACCTCTTCGCCGTGCCGAAGGGCACCAAGTGGTGCACCTATACGGCGGACAACCGGCACGCGAACGAACAGTCGTCCATGCTGCTCACGTTCTTCGCGAAGCGTCTCATCGAAGATCTCGACGTGCCGGTCGGCGTGATCGGGGCCGCCGTCGGCGGCGCCAATCTTGAGACGTGGATGAGCGAAGAGGCGATCGCCGATGCGGGCATGACCGAGGAGGCGGCGAAGCTGCTCAAGACGGCGGAAGGCTGGCATCAGGACGACATCCGCCGGTGGGAGAACCGTCCGGAGCGGGAGAAGAACCGTCCGTTCCCGCGCATCAATTTCGAAAGCCGTCCGTCGCAGGTCTGGAACGCGATGGTGCCGCCGCTTGCACCGTACGCCGTGCGCGGCATTGTGTGGTACCAGGGTGAGATGAACTCCGGCTGGCAGAAATACGAGAAGCAGTTCCCGTCCATGGTCCGCTTCCTCCGCCGGGCCTTCGAGGTGACGGACCAGCCGTTCTACATCGTCCAGCTGCCGGACTACAAGGAAAGCCATTGGGTGCGCATCCGCGACATCCACCGGCAGATGAGCGAGAAGCTGCCGCGGAGCGGCCTCGTCGTCGCGATTGACGGACACGAGATGGAGCTGCATCCGCGCGACAAGCGCAAGGTGGCGGATCGTCTCGTGCGCCTCGCGCTGGCCGACTGCTACGGCAAGGACGTCGTGGCCCGTTCGCCGGCGCCGCGCGCCGCGGTGCGCGCGGGCGACGTCGTGCGCGTGACGTTCAAGTACGCGGCCCGGGGCCTGAAACTGACGGACGGCGCCGCGCCGCGCACGTTCGAGCTCGTCGAGAAGGGCGACCAGGGCGTGCCCGTGGACGCGAAGCTCGTCGGCGCCGACACGGTTGAGCTTTCCATCCCCGCCGGCCTCCGGCCGACGCGCGTGCGCTACGCGTGGTCCGCCGATCCGGACGTGAACCTCGTCAACTCGGGCGATCTTCCGGCGACGCCGTTCGAAATCGGACTCGACGAGGCCGGAGCCGATGCGGTCCGCCAAGTTGGAAACTCGTTTGAAAGATAGATCGGAGCCCCTCATGAAGAAGCAGAGTCTCATCGTGTGCGCCTGCGCGGCGCTCGCCGCCGTCGGTGCGCAGCAGCCGGCTTATCTCGACACGTCGCGTTCGTTCGAGGAACGTGCGGCGGATCTTGTCTCGCGCATGACGCTGGACGAGAAGTTCGGCCAGCTCGGACGCAACACGATCGCCGTGCCGCGGCTCGGCGTCGCCAAGTACGACTATTGGAACGAAGCGCTGCACGGCATCCAGAACGGCACGGGCGAAGGCACGTCCTTCCCGATGCCGCTCAGCCTGGCCGTGACGTGGGACGAGAAGCTCATCCGCGACGTCGCGCAGGCGATTGCCGACGAGTGCCGCGGACACAACCAGCCGCTCGAGGCGGGCGGCCGCGGGCGCGGCCTCACCTACTGGTGCCCGACGATCAACCTCGCGCGCCATCCGCTCTGGGGACGCACCAACGAGTCCTACGGTGAAGACCCCTACGTTGTGGGCCGGCTCGCAAGCGCCTTCGTCGAAGGCATGAAGGGCGGCGACGCGACGTATCTCGAGACCGTGCCGACGATCAAGCACTATGCGCTGAACAACCACGAGAAGCTGCGCGGCTCGACGTCGTCCGATGCGAGCGAGGCGGACATCCGCGACTACTACGCGCGCGTCTACCGCTACGTGATCGACCGTACGGACGTGCCGTCGCTGATGAGCGCGTACAACGCCGTGAACTACACGCCGTCCTCGGCGAATCCGTTCCTGCTCACGACGCTGCTGCGCGAAACCTACGGCTTCACGGGCTTCGTCGTCTCCGATTGCGGCGCGATCGACAACATCGAGAAGCAGCAGAAGTGGCAGCCCGCGCGCAACACGGTGCAGAAGGACAACTACCGGGTGAAGGCCGGCCGCGCGCTCGCCGACTATGTGGACGCCGACGGCGTCGTGACGAAGCCGGGCTCGGTCGCGATGGCGCTCATGGCCGGCTGCGACATGGACTGCAACGGCGACGTCTATCCGCGCGAGGCGAAGGCCGCATACGAGGCGGGGCTCGTCGACGAAGGCCAGCTCGACCTCAACGTCTACAACAACCTCCTTGCGCGCTTCAAGCTCGGCGAGTTCGATCCCGACGGCCGGGTCGCCTATCGCGGCGACGCCTACAGCTTCGCCAACACGGTCGAGACGAAGGCGCACCGCGCGCTGGCCGACGAGGCGGCCGCACGCAGCGTCGTGCTGTTGAAGAACGAGGGCGGCATCCTGCCGCTCGACGTGAAGAAGGTGACGAAGATTGCGCTGGTCGGCGACCGGGCGGACACCTGTTTCCTC
>CADCPA010000014.1 GCA_902803135.1 uncultured bacterium | reverse complement strand
GCTGATGTACAATCTGATTCCGCACATCGACAAGTTCGACGAGACGAACTGGTATACGCTCGAAGAGCTGAAGATGCGCAACGAGGCGCGCAAGATGCTCCACCATCCGGAGCTCAAGCTCAGCTGCACGTGCGTGCGCGTGCCGATCGCCCGCGCCCATTCCGAGTCGCTCAACCTCGAGTTCGAAGAGGACATCACGCCGGAAGAGGCGCGCGAGATCCTCGCGAAGGCCGAAGGCGTGCGTGTGGTCGACGATCCGCTCAACGGCGGCTATCCGATGCCGCTCGACGCGACGGCGAAGTACGACGTGCTCGCGGGCCGCATCCGCCAGGATATCAGCCGCGACGACAAGAAGGGTCTTGAGATGTTCGTCTCGGGCGACCAGCTGCTCCGCGGCGCGGCGCTGAACGCCGTCGAAATCGCCGAGCACCTCGTCAAGCGCGGTCTCGTCTAAGGCCGATTCGCCTGCCGGATGCGAATTTGACATTTCGGGTGTCAGAGAAGGGGACGCCCGAAACCTAACAGAGCAACACCGCAAAAGGAGAAAAGAACATGAAGAAGATGATCCTCACCCTCGCCGTCACGCTGCTCTGCGTTGGTTCTCTTTTCGCGTCCGGCAAGCATCATAACAAGACCCGCAAGGGCGAAGTTGCCGCCGGCATCGCCGCGGGCATCGCCGGCGTGCTGTTCGGCGCGCCCACACCCCCGCCGCCCCCGCCGCCGCCGGTCGTCCACCGGCCGGTGGTCGTGCCGCAGCCCGTGGTCGTGCAGCAGCCCGTGGTCGTGCAGCAGCCGGTTGTGCAGCAGCCCGTGGTGGTTCAGCAGCCGGTCGTTCAGCAGCCGGTGGTCGTTCAGCAGCCGGTGGTCGTGCCGCAGCCCGTGGTGCAGCAGCCCGTGGTGCAGCAGCCGGTCATCCAGCAGCCGGTCGTGGCGCCGGTCATCCGTTAAAGCCAAGGGTTTTCGTCGGTGTATCTCAAGCAGCTCGACATTCTCGGCTTCAAGTCCTTCGCCGACCGTACCCGGCTCACCTTCGAGCCGGGGATGATTGCCATCGTGGGACCCAACGGGTGCGGCAAGTCCAACGTTTCGGACGCCATCCGTTGGGTGCTCGGCGAACAGCGCCCGACGGCGATCCGCTGCTCGAAGCTCGTGGATGTCGTGTTCAACGGCACCGACACGCGCAAACCCCTCGGCATGGCCGAAGTGTCGATCACCTTTGCGGACTGCGAAGGCCTGCTCGGCACGGAGTACCATGAAGTCACGGTGACGCGCCGCGTCTACCGCGACGGCTCCGGTGAATATTTCATCAACAAGACGAAGTGCGGCCTGAAGGACATCAAGCGCCTCTTCATGGGTACCGGCATCGGCACGACCTCCTACTCCGTCATGGCCCAGGGCCAGATCGACCAGATTCTGTCGTCCAAGCCCGAAGACCGCCGCGCGGTGTTCGAAGAAGCCGCCGGCATCACGAAGTTCAAGGCCGACCGCAAGGAGGCGCTTCGCAAGATCGACCAGACCGAGCAGAACCTGCTCCGCGAGGCCGACGTGCTGCGCGAAATGAAGCGCCAGATCGGTTCGCTCCAGCGTCAGGTGGGCAAGGCCGAGAAGTACAAGGAACTGCGCGACGAGCTCCGCGGGCTCGACATCTACGTGTCCAAGGGCAAGATTCAGGCGTTCACCCTCGCGCTCGAGATGAACGCCGCCAATCAGCGCGAGACCGAGCAGAAGATCCAGGAAGCGACGGTCGAAGTGAATGCCGCCGAGCGTGCCAGCCAGCAGATCCATGCCGACATGCACCAGCTCGAAGAGCGTCTCGCCGCCCTCCAGGCGCAGCAGGCCCAGGCCGAAAGCGCCTACGCGCGTGCGCGCGAGGTGATCGGCGTCAACGAGCAGCGCATGGCCGAATACCGGTCGTGGAGCGACCGCGACGGACGTGAAATCAATGCGACGCGCCGGCAGCTCGAAGAAATCGGCATGCAGACCGAGTCCCTCGCCCAAAAGCGCGAGCTGCTGGAAGACGGCCTCGCAGCCGCCCAGGCCGCACTCGAAGAGGCCGAGGCATCGTTCAACGCCGCGAGTGCGAAGATCGACGGGCTGCGCCAGGATCTGCAGAAAGCGCGCGGTGAATCCGTGGCCTGCGACCGCCACGCGGCGGAGGTGCGCGATGCCATTGCGCGCATCGAGGCCCAGGCGCGTGAACAGTATCTGAAGCGCGAACGCCTCTCGAGCGACGAGACCCAGCTGAAGGCCAGCGTCGCGGCGATCGACGAAACGCTCGCCGCCGTGCGCGCGCGCCTTGAAGAGGCCCGCGCGGCCGAAGACGCCGCCGCCGCCACGAGCGAGGCGGCCGAAGGCCGGCGCGCCGCGCTGGCGGCCGAGCTCGAAGATCTGCGGACGAATTTCGGCACGATGCAGCGCGATGCGGCCGCCAAGGAGGCGCAGCTCACGGTGCTGCGCGCCGAAGCGGCGGACGACGAAGAACCCGATGTCGAGACGCCCGACACGATTTCCGCCAAGTTCGGCGCGCCGGCCGAACGTCTGCTGGGCGACGTGTATCTGCTGGATGCGGATCCCGCGGCGTTGGCCGCGGCGCAGCCCGTCGTTTCGTCCAATCCGAACGTGCCCGGCATCAAGTACGTCACGGTCGAAGGCGCGGTGAAGAGCGACCTCGGCATCGAGGTGTGGGTGCCGTCCAAGTCGGCCGAATCGGCCGTCAAGCGCAAGATCCAGATCGCCGACACGGAGCAGGCGCTCGACGTGCTGCGCGGGAAGATCGAGAAGGGCCGCCTGACCCTCGCCACGGGTGCGGAACGCAGCGCGGCCCTCGCCGATGAGGCGAAGGCCGCCGCCGGCGCCCTCGCGAACGCCCGGCGCGCCGCGGCGCAGGCCGAAGGCGAGTTTGGCAGCGTCGAACGCGATGCGGCGGCGCTGAAGGACCGTCTCGTGCGCGTGAGCGCCGAGCTCGGGCAGGTCAATGCGGCAAATGCGGGCGACGATGCGAAGCGCGCGGAGCTCGCGGCCGATCTCGAGGCGACGATCGCGAAGCGCGACGCGCTCATGGACCGCACGTCGCGCCAGCAGGAAGAACTTCAGGAGCTTGAAATCCGCCACGGCGAGGAGAGCCGCCGGCTGACGGAACGCCGCATCACGGCCGCGCAGATGGAGAACGAGCTCCAGCTCACGGCGCAGCAGAATGCGGATGCCGAGCGTCGCCGCGACGAGCTGCAGAAGATGATCGCGGGCCGCGAGGCCGGCATCCGCGGCTACGAGGATTCGATCCAGCGCCTGCGCGACGAGACGGCCGAGCTCATGGGGTCGCTCGACGATTTGAAGCAGGGTGCGGACGACATCCGCGGACAGGTCGAGGAGGCCCGTCTCGAGCGCGGCGAGCTGCAGATGAAGCTCTCGCAGTTCGAAGGCGGCGTGGGCGCGAAGCGCGCCGCGCTCGACAAGGCGCGCGAGTTCAAGGGCAAGCTCGAAGTCGCGGCGACCGAGGCGACGATGCGCCGCCAGAACGTGTACGACCATCTGAACCAGGAATACGGCCTCGATGCGAACGCGGTGCTGCGCGCGCCCGATCCCGACTGGAAGGGCGAGCCGCCGCCGAACGACATTCTCGAAAGCCGCGTCAACGCGCTGCAGGCGCAGATCACGGCGCTGGGTCCGGTGAACATGGTGGCCATCGACGAGTTCCGCGAACTCGAAGAGCGCTACACGAAGGAGAAGGCGCAGGAGGCGGACCTCCTGGCGGCGAAGGAGCAGATCCTCGCGCTGATCACCAATCTGAACGAGACGAGCAGCCAGCTCTTCCGCAGCACGTTCGAGCAGGCGAACCAGAACTTCCAGCGGATGTTCACGAAGCTTTTCAACGGCGGCGAGGCGCGCCTCGTGCTGCTCGAGAATGCGGAAGACCCGCTCGAGTGCGGCATCGACATCATCGCACGTCCGCCGGGCAAGCGTCCGCAGAGCGTGACGCTGCTCTCCGGCGGCGAACGCACGATGACGGCCGTCGCCCTGCTGTTCGCGATCTTCATGATCAAGCCGGCTCCGTTCTGCATGCTGGACGAGCTCGACGCCGCCCTCGACGACGCGAATATCGGCCGCTTTGTGGACGCGCTCAAGGAGTTCCTGGACCGCAGCCAGTTCCTGATCATCACGCACAACCAGCACACGATCGCCGGTTCCGACCTCGTGTATGGCGTGAGCCAGCAGGAGAAGGGCATTTCGCGCATCATCTCGATGCGCCTGACCGACATCGGCGTCAAGCCCGTGCCGGAGGACGGGAAGAAGGCCGAGGCGTGATGGGCGCGCGAGACGCAGTTGGAATCCTGCTGGCCGTCGTCTGGGCGGGCGCCTCCGCGTTCGCGCTGCCGACGAATCCCGTCTTCCCCGAGAGCACGCCCGATCCGACGTGCTGGCGGGCGCCTGACGGCACGTGGCGACTGGCCTCCACCTCGCAGAAGATTCTCAAGAGCAAAGACTTCTTCACCTGGGAGGATACGGGCCGTCGGCTCTTCACGCGCGAGGATGAGCGTCGCATCCGCCACGAGTGGAAGAACATCTGGGCGCCGGACGTGATCAAGCTCGGCAACGAGTACCGGCTCTACGTGACCCACATCCGCAACGCCGCGGAAAGCGCGATCTTCGTCTATTCCTCGAAGAGCGCGGACGGTCCGTTCACCGACGGACGCCTGATCACCTACGGCAAGGACACGGGCATCATCGACACGATCGATCCCGAAGTCGTGCGCGAATACGGCACGGGCAAGCTCTGGCTGTTCTACGGATCGACGGGCCGCGTTCACCGCGTGCCGCTGACGCCCGACGGCAAGGCGATTGCGAAAGGCGCGAAGCCCGAGCTCGTCGCCGGCCTCCACGTCAACGACAACCGCGACCGTTTGCGCGTGTTTGAAGGCACGTATCTCCACCGCCGCAACGGCTGGTGGTATCTTTTCGCGAGCCGCGGGCGCTTCGGCGACTGGTCGTACGCGATCGTCGTGGGGCGCGCGAAGAAGCTGACGGACGACTTCGTCGACCGCGACGGGCGGCCGATGAAGGACGGCTACGGCACGGTGATCCTCGGCTCGGAACAGGGCGACACGTTCTTCGGCCCGGGACACAACGCCGAGATTGTCACGCTGCGCGGACGCGACTTCATGCCGTTCCATTGCCACATCGCCGGCCCCCATCCGGGGCAGCGTCCGTTGTTCATCCAGGAGATCTTCTGGGGCCGCGACGGGTGGCCGCATTTCGCCGGGCCGAAACCCGACAAGGACGTCATCAAGGAGAAGAAGACGAAATGAACCGTGCGTTTTCCACATTGGCCGCCGTGGCGGCCGCGCTTCCGCTCACTTCGCTCGCCCTCAAGCCGGGCGACGTCATCAGCGGCTTCGCCGTCAAGAGCGTGACCGAACTGCCGGAGGTCAAGGGCCGCCTCGTCCGCATGGAATATCGGAAAAACGGCGCGGATCTCGCGTGGCTCGACCGCGAGGACGACAACAAGACCTTCGCAATCGGCTTCCGCACGCTGCCGGACGACGATACGGGCGTACCGCACATCATCGAACACTCCGTGCTGTGCGGGTCTGACAAGTATCCCGTCAAGGAGCCGTTCGTCGATTTGCTGAAGAGTTCCTTCGCGACGTTCCTCAACGCCTTCACGAGCTCCGATTCGACCTTCTATCCCGTGTGCTCGCGCAACGAGACGGACTTCCTCAACCTGATGGACGTCTATCTCGACGCGGTGCTGCATCCGCTGAGCATGAAGTCGCCGCTCGCGTTCCGCCAGGAAGGCTGGCACTACGAGCTGGAGAACGCCGAAGGCGAGCTCACGCGCAACGGCATCGTCTACAGCGAGATGAAGGGCGCGTTCGCCTCGCCCGAGCGTCGCCTCTACCACGAGATGCGCCGTCTGCTTTACCCCGATACCTGCTACGGCCATGTGTCGGGCGGCGATCCGGCCGCCATCCCCACGCTCACGTACGAGAAGTACCGGTCGTTTTACAGCCGGTTCTACCAGCCGTCCAACGCGCGCATCTTCCTCGACGGCAAGATCGACCTGAAGGCCGTGCTGGCTAAGCTCGACAGCTTCCTCGCGCCGTTCCCGCGGGTGGCCGTCGACGCCGAAATCGTCTGCCAGAAGCCGGTGACGGCCGCGAAGACGCTGAGCTACGAGATCGGCGCGGACGAATCGCCCGAGGGAAAGGTCCTCGTCGGCGACGGCTGGGTGTTCGGCCGCTACGACCGGCGCGAGATGCTGGTCGCCGTCGACGCGCTGACGGAAGCGCTCGCCGGCGCGAACGACGCGCCGCTCAAGAAGGCGCTGCTCGACAAGGGGCTGTGCGAGGACGTCAGTCTCGGCGTGGACAGCATGATGCAGTTCGAAGCCTCGTTCGTCGCGAAGAACGTGAAGGCCGAGAACGTCGCCGCCGTGCGGACGACGCTGCGCGAGACGCTCGAGGCGCTGGCCGCGAAGGGGCTCGACCATGCGCGCCTGACCGCAATACTCGACCGGGCGGAATTCCGCGACCGCGAGAAGGACATGGGCGACTATCCGCTCGGGCTCGTCTTCTTCATGAATGCGATGGACCAGTGGCTCTACGGCGGCGATCCCGCCGAGGCGTTCCGCACGGCAGGTGTCTTCGCGGCGTTGCGGGCGAAGCTCGAGACGGGTTATTTCGAAAAGCTGCTGCGCGAGGTCTTTCTCGACAATCCCCATCATGCCGAAATCACGATGTTGCCGTCCGCCACGCTCGGCGCCGAGAACGCGGCGGCGGAGAAGGCCGCGATGGCGCAGGTGAAGGCCGGCTGGACGAAGGAACAGCTGGAGGGCGTGCTCGCCGACTTCCGTGCGCTGCGCGCGTACCAGACGTCCGTCGACAAGCCGGAAGATGCGGCGAAGCTGCCCGTGCTCTCGGTGAAGGACGTGCCGCTTGAAGGGCCGGTCGTGAAGTCCGAAATCGCGAAGGTCGACGGCGTGACGGTGGTGCGTCCGCACACCCAGGCGAACGGCGTCGCCTATCTGCAGCTCTCGTTCTCGTTGGACGATCTGACGGACGCGGAACTCGCCGACGTGCCGATGCTTGCGCGCGTGCTCGGCGACCTTGCGACGGACAGGCATTCGCTCGCGGCGCTGCGCAACGAGCTTGACGGCAAGCTCGGCCGCATCTACTTTGCGCCGGGCGTTTCCCAGCGGTACGGAACGGACGAGGCGCAGCCGAATTTCAATGTCCATGTCTCGGCCTTGGTCGACAAGTGGTCCGAGGTCGTGCGCCTGACGCCCGAAGTGATGCTTGAAACGTCTTTCGCCGACACGGCGGCCGTGGGCAAGCTGCTCAAGCAGACGCGCATCGCGAAGGAACGGGCGACGACGGGGCTGGGGGCCCGTCCCTATCCGTTCCGCCGTGCGGCGGCGCAGCTGACGGTGCGCGGCGCGCTGGAGGAGACGCTCTCCGGTTTCGCGCAGATCCGCCATCTCCAGAAGGCGGACGACGCGTTTGCGTCCGGCGGCGAAGCCTATTGTGCGCGTCTTGCGGCGCTCGCGAAGAAGATTTTCGTCAAGGGGCGCGTGACGGTCTGCTTGACGGACAATCTGCCGGCCGATCGCACGGGTGAGATCCTGGCGAAGCTGCCGGCCGGCGCCGCGACCCGCACGCCTGCCGTGCGCAGCTGCTTCCCGCGCCGGGCGGAGGGCTTCCGCATTGCGGCGGACATCGCCTTCGCCGCGCGCGTCGCGCATCCGGCCCAACGCGTCTATTCCGGCCAGTCGGTTGTCGCGTCGCGTCTGCTTTCGCTCGCCTATCTCTGGAACGAAATCCGCGTGAAGGGCGGTGCGTACGGCGGCAACTTCCGCACGCGTCCGGACGGCGACGCGGGCTGGCTTTCGTGGAACGACCCGCAGCCGGGCCGTTCGCTCGGCGTCTACGCCGAGTCGGGAAAGGCTGTGCGCGAGCTGGTGGACCAGACGGATTCGATCGACCGCTACATCGTGAGCACGGTCGCGGCGACGGAGCCCTATCTCTCCGCGCGCGCCGAGGCGAACGAGGCGATGGACGACTATCTTGATGGTCTGACGGCCGCCGACCGTCAGCGCACGCGCGCCGAGATGCTCAAGACGACGAAGGACGACCTGCGCGCGTTCGCGGACACCCTCGACCGTCTGGCCGCGGCGTCCACGATCTGCGTGCTCGGCGGCGCGAAGCCGCTCGAAGGATGCAAGGACAAGCTCGACGTCATCGAAGATGTGGCCGCCGAGCCGGCGAAGAAGTGAGCGTGGCTCACTCGCTATAGAGGTTGACGCGCTTGGGGATGTAGACCTCGAGCTCGTCGATCCATTTCTGGAGCAGCTTGTTGAACGCGTCGCCGTGGAGCGACTCCACGAGCTCGTGCGAGCCCGAGAGCTTGTCCAGCCACTGCAGATCCGCGCCTTCCGTGAATTCCGTGCGGTGGCGTTGCCAGATGAGGGCGAAGACCATCGAGCCGCCGGTCACGGGATAGTAGGCGTCGGGGTTTTCGATTGACAGCAGAATGCCATCGAGGACCTGTCCCGCATAGGGGCCGCCCTGCGGCTTGTACTTGATCAGGCGCGCGCCCATGCCGCAGGAGGGCAGGGCGCCGGCGATGTCCGCAATGATCCGCTTCGCGTCGAGCCACGGCGCACCGAGCACGCGGAAGGCCAGTGCGCCCTGGCGGTCGCAGTCGATTGAGGGGAAGGCTTCCGTGAAGACCGTGGCGGGATAGAGCGCGGCCGTGTCCCAGTTGCGGATGCCCGGGGACGGCGGCACGAAGTTCCGCCAGGGCGCACGGTTCGCATGCGACCAGTCCTTCATCTTGATGACGGTCAAGTCGAGATCAAGATACTCCTCGCGCTTGATGTAGGTTGCACACTCGCCGGGCGTCATGCCATGGCAGAGGGGAATGTTGAGCGGGGCGACGAACGAGGTGAAGGCGATTTCGCGCATCGGGCCGTCCACGACACCGCCGAGCGGAATCGGGCGGTCCAGCACCGTCACGGCGATATGGTTCTCCGCGCAGGCTTCGAGCATGTACTTGAGCGTCGCGAGGTAGGTGTAGCAGCGCACGCCGAGATCCTGCAGATCGATGACGACGCGCTGGATGCCCTTGAACATCGCGGGCGTCGGCTTGCGGTGTTCGCCGTAGAGGGAGTGGATCGGTATCAGCCATTGCGGGTGGAAGTCGTGTGCGGTCTTCTCGCCCGGACCTGCGAACCCGTACCAACCGTGTTCCGGCGAGAAGAGGCACTTCATGCGGAACGGGAAATCCTTCTGGAGCATTTCGGCCGTGGGCGTGTTCTGCTGGCAAAGGACGCCGAAGTGCTGGGGCGCGACTTGGGTCAGATGGCGGAGCAGCATTTTATAGTTGACCATATCTCAGTTCCTTTCCAGTTTGACTCGAAGTGAAGCGACGGCGTGGGCGGTGTTGGCAATCGAGGGGTCGCCGGGCGGATCGGCGGCGACAAGCGCGTCCGAAGCCGACGCGTGCAGCCAGACCGCGGCGGCGGCGGCGAGGAAGGGATCGTCCGAACCGCGCTTCGCGAGCGCGGCCCAGCGGGCGGCGAGAATGCCGGTGAGCAGGTCGCCCATGCCGCCCATGGCCATGAACGGATTGCCGGCCTCGCAGGTGAAGACGTCTTCGCGGTCAGGGGCGCCGACGAGCGTGTTCGGACCCTTCAAGACGGTGATGGCGTGGTAGCGCTGGACGATGCGGCGCAGGGCGGCGAACCGGTCCGCCTTGACCTCGTCCGGCGTGCAGGCGAGGAGCCGTGCGGCCTCGCCGACGTGCGGTGTGAGCACGAGGGTCTGCCCCGCGACGAGCGGCAGCGCGCTTTCCTTCCGCGCGTACCATTTCGAGAGGATCGTGAGCGCGTCGGCGTCGAGCACGAAGCGGCCCGAGCTGCCGGAGAGGATGCGCGAGAGCAGCATCTCGGCGTTCTGCGTCGTGGAAAGGCCCATGCCGATGGCCGTGACGTCCGCCTTCGGCGGCACGCAGGCCGGCGTCTGCTTGGTGAACGTGGCTTCGGGCAGGAGGCAGCCCGCCGCGATGCGCGACGCGTCCGGCACGACCAGCTGCACGAGACCCGCGCCTGCGGCACGGGCGCCGAGGCCGGCGATGACGGGGGCGTGGATGAAGTGCGACGAACCGCCGACGACGGTCACCGTGCCCGCCGAATATTTATGCAAATCGGGCGGCCGCCTGGGAAACGCGGCGCCAAGGATGGATGGGATGTCGCTCATGTGGCTTCAGTATAGCACAATTAAACGGATATTTGAAGATTGAAATGTGGCGGCGTGGCGGCGCGTGTGTTGCCGGAAGGGTCACCTTGATTGCTTCGCCACGCGCCAGAGCGTGCCCATGAGGCAGGTCTTTTCGCCTTCTTTCTCAGCCTGGTAGTAGACCGTGAGAATGTTGCCGTCGGCCAGTTGGACGGACGCGGGATAGCCGAGGTCGCCGTTCCAGTGCCCGGCGAGCTTGATTTCGTTCTTGACGTCCCACGTGCGCCCCTGGTCGTCGCTCAGGCAGGCGAACTCGCCCAAATGCCCCCAGCGGCGTCCGTAGACGGCCAGCAGCTTGCCGTCCGCGAGACGGATGAGGTGCGGCGGATAGCCGTCCAGCCCCATCGG
>CADCPA010000013.1 GCA_902803135.1 uncultured bacterium | reverse complement strand
GCCCGCAGATCCTCGGGACGCGGCGGCGGAGGCGGGGTCTTCCGCTCCGCCACGGCCTCGGCCGCCGCGGGCACCTCGTTCGTCGGCGCCGCGGCCGTCAGCACGACGTTGGTCGTGCCGGGTTTCCGGATGGACTTGCTTTGTCCGGGACGGCGCGGACGCCGCGCCTGGTCGGGAATGTTCACCATTTGCGTGAAGGACGCGAAACCGTCGCCTCCCTGCCGCGGCTTCGACTTCTCCTCCTCCTGCTGCCGCTCGCGGGCGCGCAGTTCGGCACGGGGGCCCCAGGACCCCACGAGGATGCCCGCCACAAGGGCAAGCGGAATCAGATACCAGTTTTTCACAGTCGGTCTCCTTTTCATTTCGGCCGCGCGTTTACGGACGCAGGCTCGCACGGATCTTCTGATGCATTTTCTCGCGCATGATCACATAGACGGCAAAGCCCAGTGCGACGAGGCAGCCGATCGTGATGGCGGCCCAGAGCGGAAGTCCGCCCGGCACGAGGCCCCACGGCTGGCCGTTCCGCCCCGACGTCCAGAAGATGAACGAGACGACGACCACGGTCATGAACATGCCCGGCACCAGCGCGATGAGCGACACCCTGAGCGAGCGTCCTTCGCGCAGCAGCCAGGCCGCGCCCGCCATGAGCGTCGTCGCCGAGAGCATCTGGTTGCCCCAGGCGAAATAGTTCCAGAGGTTGTTGAAGGACTTCGGACTCTGGTTCGACCACCACAGCAACAGGGCGACGACGCCGATCAGCGGCAGGCATGTGAGCACGCGCGTGGGGATCTTCACCTGGTCGATCTTCAGCATTTCGCCGAGCGACAGGCGCGAACTGCGCAGCCCCGTATCGCCGCTCGTCACCGCGAGCACGACGATCGCCGTCACCGTCACACCGCCCATCCAGGGGCCGAGGAAGTGCGTCGCGATGTTGCCCAGCACGGCCGGACCGCCCAGCTTCAGGTTCGCCGCATCGAGATTGTAGATCGCGAGGGCCGAGGCCGCCCAGATCATCGCAATGACGCCTTCCGCGATCATCATGCCGTAGAACGTGGCGCGCGCCTCGCGCTCGTTCTTCATCGTGCGGGCGACGATCGGGCTCTGCGTCGCGTGGAAACCCGAGATGATGCCGCACGCGATCGTCACGAAGAGGCACGGAAAGAGCGGATTCGCACCCTGGAAGTCGGCGAAGCCGGGGCAGTCGTTGAGGATCTCGGGCGTCTTGAACCCGGCGATCGCGAGCGCGACGGCAATGGCCACGGACCCGATCACCAGCAACGCGCCGAAGAACGGATAAATGCGCCCGATGACCTTGTCCACCGGAAAGAGCGTCGCCGCGATGTAGTAGACGAAGATCGCGCCGACCGCCCACCAGAAGCAGGCGGCGTTCGGCAGCCACGTCTTGTCGATCAGGCTCGCCGGCACGTTGATGAACACCGTCACGCAGAGGAGGAGGAGCATCACCATCACCCACGAGAAGACGGCGGAATACGGCTTGCCCAGGAACTTCGTCACGATCTTCGGCAGATTGGCGCCTCCCATGCGCGTGGACATCATGCCCGCGAGGAAGTCGTGCACCGCCCCCATGAAGACGCAACCCACCGGAATGATCAGCAGGGCGACCTTGCCGAACTTGATGCCGAGAATCACGCCGATGACGGGGCCGACGCCGGCGATGTTCAGCAGCTGGATGAGCAGGTTCTTCCACTTCGGCAGCGGAATGTAGTCCACCCCGTCCGGATTCGCCATGCACGGCGTCGGACGCGTCTCGTCAGGCCCGATCAGCCTCTCGACCAGCCGCCCGTAGGTGAAGTAGCCGAGAATCAGAAACAGAATGCCTCCCAGAAACCAACTCATCTGTCACGACCTTTCTTGAAAGGGGAAACGCGCACGCGGGGATTTCTACTGGGCGATGCGGACACGACGGCCTTCGACGGTCAGGCGTCCGGCCGCCAGATGGCGCAGCGCCTCGGGGTAGGCGATGTGCTCCTGCACCTGGATCCGGGCATGGAGCGTCTCCGGCGTATCGTCTTCCATCACGGGCACGCACTTCTGCACGATGATCGGCCCCGAATCCGTGCCGGCGTCCACGAAGTGCACCGTCACGCCCGCCACCTTGCAGCCGTAGTCGAGCGCCTGCGTCCAGCTGTGGACCCCGGGGAACGCCGGCAGAATCGCGGGATGGATGTTCAGCACCCGCATCGGGAACGCCTGCAGCAGCTTCGGCTTGACGATGCGCATGAAGCCGGCCAGCACGACCGTGTCGCAGCCCGCTTCCTTCAGGAGACGGATGCAGGCGTCCTCGCCCGGGCCTTCCAGCTTCGTCTTCCACGGAGAGCAGTCCAGCCACTGGCAGGGGATGCCATGCTTCCGCGCACGGTCGAGGATCTTCGCATCGGGCACGTCCGCCAGCACGAGCCGGACTTCCGCATCCAGTTCGCCCTTCTCGATCGCATCTACAATCGACTGCATGTTCGACCCCGAACCTGAACCCAAAACACCCAACTTCAAAGTCGCCACTTCATTTCCTCCTAAAATGCACCATATAATTCAAAAAACTGAAATTTGACATCCAAGGCTACCGGCGCCAGGTCGTTTTGAGCACGACCTTGGGCCTGCCGTAGCGCCGCCCCAAGCCGGCGTCGCCGCCGTATCCGCGATCGGCCGTGTAGAGCGTCTGCTCCTCGATCAGGTCGGCGGGAATCTCGCGCACGAAGATCGAGGGGTCGACGGGGAAGAACCCGCCGTCGGCCGTCTTCTTCGTCTTCGGCACGCACATGTAGAGACCGTCCTTCGCACGCGTGACGGCCACATAGAACAGGCGGCGTTCTTCGTCGAGTTTGCCATCTTCAATGGCGCGCGCGCTCGGGAACACCGTGTCCGCCAGCCACGGGAGAATGACGACGGGCCATTCCATGCCCTTCGCCTGGTGGACCGTCGTCATCGTCAGATGGTCCGCGGGCAGGCCCGCCTTCGTCTTTGCATCGAGATTCGTCATCAGCGCGACTTCGTCGAGGAACTGCTTCACGCCGCCCGAGAGGGACGCGATCTGCGACATGAGTTCGCCCAGATCGTCCAAACGCGAATCGGCGTCTTCCGGATCAAACAACTTGTGCAGATGTTCGGCATAGAAGGCCTTCGTGAAGTCTTCGATCAGCAACCGGTCGTTGCCTGACTCGAGATGCCCGGGCGCACGGGAAAACGCGGCGGCGATCTGTTCCCAGCCCGCCTTGCCCTTCGCGCACATGAGCGCGCCGAGGTTCATGCGGTCCATCGGATTCGTGCCGTCGAACTGGCCGCCGAGGCTCTTCCAGTACTTGCGCGCCGAGTTCTCGCCGACGCCGGGCAGCATTTCCATCAACCGCAGGAAGCCGAGTTCCGCCGTCGGATCGACGCAGAGGCGCAGGAACGCGAGCACATCCTTCACGTGAAGCTGCTCGAAGACGCCCACGCCGCTCGTGATGTGGAACGGCACGCGGTTGCGCGTGAGCGTGAGCTGGATGTCGATGGACGCGTAGTGCGAGCGATAGAGCACCGCCATCTGGGAATACGGAATGCCGCGCTGCCGGTGCAGCGCCGTGACCAGGCGAAAAACCGCCTCGGCCTGCGCGCGACCGTCGAAGACGTGGTAGAGGCGCGGCTTCGCCGCCGCCCCCGTGCGGAACGGACGCAGCGTCTTCTCGAACTGGTGCTTCACGTCCTTCATCACACAGTTTGCGACGTCGAGAATCGGCGCCGTCGACCGGTAGTTGCGCTCCAGCTTGACGATGCGGCAGCCGTCCCAGCGGTCCGGGAAATTCATGATGTTCTCGAACTGCGCGCCGCGCCATGTGTAGATGCATTGGAAGTCGTCGCCCACGACCATGATGTTGCGATGCTTGGCGGCGATGAGATCCGTAATCTGCGACTGGATCGAGTTCGTGTCCTGGTATTCGTCCACCATCACGTGGAGGAAGTGCTCCTGCAGATACGCACGCACCCGGTCGTTCTCGCGAAGGAGGCGGAGTCCGTTGACGAGCAGGTCGTCGAAGTCCATCGCCTCGAGCTCGCGCTTCTTCGCCTCGTAGGCCTTGCACACCTGCAGCACCTTCGCCGGATCGAGCGCCGCCTTCGTCTGGTAGCTCTGGATCAGCTTCTCGAGGCTCCGCTCGCTGTTCGCCGCGTCGGAGACGAGCTTGAGCAGAAACTCCTTCTTCGGAAAGTCCTTGACGCTCTCGACGTTCGCCTTGATGCACTGGCCCATGATCTTCTTCTGGTCGTCCTCGTCGAGGATCGTGAAGCCGGGCTTGTAGCCGAGACTGCTGCCGTACTGGCGCAGGAAACGCGCGCACACGTGGTGGAAGGTGCCGCTCCAGACGCCGCCCATGCCGGGCACGAGCTTCTCGGCGCGCTCGAGCATCTCGCGCGCGGCGCGGTTGGTGAAGGTCAGCAGGAGAATGCGTTCCGGCGGCACGCCGTTTTCCACAAGAAAAGCCACGCGGTGGACGAGCGTGCGGGTCTTGCCCGTACCCGCCGCGGCCAGCACGAGCATCGGCCCGTCGGACGCCGTCGCCGCCGCATATTGTTCAGGATTCAATACTTTCGCAAAATCAGTCATAAACGCCAGGAATCTCTTGCCGCAATTTCGATGTAGATTATAGCACAAACACCCATTGCCGTCTATGGCGTACACGAGAAGGAGTCGGGGGCACGTCGCCCCTGAACGTGAAACCGGGAGGCCGCCTGTCCGAGGAGACGGCTCCCCTCAGCTCCGCGTCGGGGCCGTTTTCTTCCGACGCGCGCTTTTGGACGGCTTCGCATCCGCGGAGCCGCCCTGCATCTTCTCCAAAACGCGGATCTGGTCGCGGAGATAGGCCGCGCGCTCGAACTCGAGCGCCTCCGCGGCCTGCATCATCTCTTCCTGGAGCGCGGCAATCGTCTCGTGGACGTCGTACGTTTCGGGTGTTTCCGCCGCGGCGGCATACTCGGCCTTCTTCGCTTCGGAGTAGACGTAGACCGCTTCGTTGATGGCGCGCTTGACGCTCTTCGGCGTGATGCCGTGCTCCCGGTTGAAGGCAATCTGCTTGTCGCGATGGTGCTTCGTGATGCGGAGCAGGTCCTTGATGGCGTCCGTCTCATGGTCGCAGTAGAGGATGACGCGCCCTTTCACGTGGCGCGCACAGCGGCCCGCCGTCTGCACGAGCGAAGTCGTCGAGCGCAGGAAGCCTTCCTTGTCCGCATCGAGAATCGCCACGCAGGCGACTTCCGGGAAATCGAGGCCCTCGCGCAGCAGGTTGATGCCGATGAGGCAGTCGAACTCGCCCTTGCGGAGGCGCCCGAGAATTGCCACGCGTTCGAGCGCGTCGATGCCGCTGTGCAGATATTCCACGCGCAGGCCCGTCTCATGCAGATAGGCCGCGAGGTCCTCGGCGCTCCGCTTCGTGAGCGTCGTCACGAGAATGCGGTCGCCCGTCTCGGCGACCTTGCGGATCTCGGCCATGACGTCGTCGATCTGGTTCGCCAGGGGACGCAGCTCGATTTCGGGGTCGAGCAGACCGGTCGGACGGATCACCTGCTCGGCCACGGTGTGCGAGACGCTGTACTCGTAGTCGCCCGGCGTGGCGCTCGTGAAGACGATCTGGTTGACCTTCTCCTCGAATTCGGGGAAGCGGAGCGGGCGGTTGTCTTTCGCGCTCGGCAGGCGGAACCCGTAATCGACGAGTTTCTGCTTGCGCGCCTGGTCGCCGTTGTACATCGCCCGCAGCTGCGGCACGGCGACATGGCTTTCGTCGATGATCGTGAGGAAGTCGTCCGGAAAGTAGTCCAGCAGGCACTCGGGCGGCTCGCCTGGCGCGCGGCCGGTGAGCGGACGCGAATAGTTCTCGATGCCGTTGCAGTAGCCGAGCTGTTTCATCATCTCGACGTCGTATTCGGTGCGCTCGCGCAGACGCTGCGCCTCGAGGTATTTCTTGGCGTCGTCGAAGTCCTTCAGACGTTCCTTCAGCTCATGCTCGATGCGCGCGTAGGCGGCCTCCATCTTGTCTTTCGGCATCACGAACTGTTTGGCCGGCGTGACGACCGCCGCGGGCATCGCAACGCCCAGGTGGAAGTCGGGCACGGAGAGCGCATGGATGGAATCGATTTCGTCGCCGAAGAAGTCGACGCGGATGCCCTCCGTCGCATAGGCGGGGAAGATGTCCACCGTGTCGCCGCGCACGCGGAAGTTGCCCGGCGAATAGTCCAAATCGTTGCGCGTGTACTGGGCGGCGACGAGGCGCTCGACGAGGTCGCCGCGTCCACACGTGTCGCCCACCGAGAACTTCACGGCGAGATTGCGGTATTCGGTCGATTCGCCCAAACCGTAGATGCAGCTGACGGACGCGACCACGATCACGTCGCGGCGCGCGATGAGCGCATTCGTCGCGGCGAGACGGTAGCGCTCGATCTCCTCGTTGACCGCGGCGTCCTTCTCGATGTAGGTATCCGTCTGCGGAATGTACGCCTCGGGCTGGTAGTAGTCGTAGTACGAGATGAAGTACTCGACGGCGTTTTCGGGAAAGAAACCCTTGAGTTCCGCGAACAGCTGGGCGGCGAGCGTCTTGTTGTGGCTCAGAATCAGGGTCGGCCGGTTCCAGCGCTGGATGAGGTTCGCCATCGTGAACGTCTTGCCGCTGCCCGTCACACCCTGCAGAATCAGACGGCGTTCGCCCCGTTCGAGGCCCTTCAGCAGGGCCTCGATCGCCTCCGGCTGGTCGCCGGTGGGCTTGTATTCAGACGTCAGTTTGAACAGCTGTTCCGCCATGGACGTGCACCCGTTACGCCAATTCGCCGATGAGGATCTGCGGATGTGCCTCGCGGATCTTCACCTGCACGAGGTCGCCCGCGGCAATCGGACGCGTCGGCTCGAAGACGACGATGCGGTTGCCGGAGTCACGGCCGCTCCACCGCGCGGCGTTGCGCAGCGACGGTCCCTCCACAAGCACTTCGCGCACGGTTCCCACGAGCTTCGCGTTCCGTGCGAGACCGCGGATCTGCTGGTCCGCCAGCAGCACCTGGTCGCGGCGCCCCTTTTCTTCGGTCGGCACGTCGTCCGGCAACGCGGCCGAACGCGTGCCGGGCCGCGGCGAATACTTGAAGACGAACGCGTTGTCGAAGCCCGCCTCTTCCATCAGCGTGCGGGTCTCCTCGAAGTCTTCAGCCGTTTCGCCTGGATAGCCCACGATGATGTCCGTCGTGAGCGAGAACTCGGGATCGAAGTCATGCAGCTTCCTTGTCGCCGCCAGATACTCGGCACGCGTGTAGTGGCGGCCCATCTCGCCGAGCACGCGGTCGCTGCCGCTCTGCACGGGCAGATGGAGGTGGCGGCACACCTGCGGGAATTCGCGGTAGGCGCGCACGAGTTCGTCCGTGCAGCCCTTCGGGTGCGCGCTCGTGAAGCGGATGCGGAGCAGGCCGGGAATCGCGCTGAGCGCCTCGAGAAGACGCGGAAACGGTTCCGTATAGCCGCCCGGAGACGGCGCGTCGAGCTTCCGCCCGACGTCCGCCCGGCCGCTCTGCAGAAAATCGGCCTCCGTGTCGAACCAGGCCTTGTTGCGGCGTCCGTAGCGAAGCACGCTCTGGCCGAGCAGACAGACCTCCTTGACCCCGCGTTCGGCGAGACAGCGCACTTCGGCGACGATCTCGCGGGCGGGGCGCGAATACTCGTGACCGCGCACGTCCGGCACGATGCAGTAGCTGCAGCGGTTGTCGCAGCCGAGCAGGATCGTGACGAAGCTCTGGAAAGGCGCCCTGCCCGTGCTGCCGCCCGCCGCTTCGGGATGCGCGTCAAGCCCATTCGGCACTTCGTCGTCGTCCGGCATCTCCAGCACGCGAATGCGCTTCTCGCCCGCGGCACGACGGGCCTGGATGTCCGCGACGATCTTCGGGATCATGCCGAAGCGGCGCGGCCCCACCGCAAAGTCGAGTCCCGGCAGCGATTTGAAGACCTCCGCACCCAGGCGCTTGACGGCGCAGCCCATGAGGCCGACCATCTTCACATTGCCGTTCCGGCACTCCGTGGACTTCCCGCGCCCTTCCTTCACCGCGATGAGATTGCCGCATTTGCCCACAGCCTTGCGTTCCGCCATGTCGCGCACCGTGCAGGAATTGACGACGACGAGCTCCGCCTCCGCCTCTGTCTCGACCTGCGCATGCCCCGCCGCCTCGAGCAAGGCGCACACGGCCTCGCTGTCGCGCACGTTCATCTGACAACCGTACGTATGGATGAAAAACTTCATGTTCGCCTATTATTTCCTGTCCGTCAAATCAAAGCGCAGCGCCATCACGCGGCCGGCGGCCCCTTCGCCGCCGTCCGAAACCATCAGCACGCTGCGCGAGCCGTCCGCGAGCGTCGGTCCCAGCGAGAGTCCTTCGTACATCGCGATGCCCGTGTTCGCCCCGTAGACGCGCCGCTTGGCCACGGGCTGGAAGCCGCCCGCGCCCAGCGAGGGAAACGAGGAGACATCCGTCGCGCCCGTGAGGTCGAGCGCGTAGATCCGACAGCGGAAGGAAGGCAGAAGCGCCTTCTTCTTGATGCTCATCTCGCGCTCGAGCGCCAGCAGCGTGCCGTCGTCGAGGCAGAGCAGCTCCGCCACGCCATTGCGCGACTTGCCGCCGATGTCGCGGCCGCCCAGGCCGTCCGTCGGATAGGCCCACTGGCCGTCGGCCCGCCAGGGCGCCGTCGACGAAGGCCGCGTGAAGCGCTGCAGGCGCACCGGCGCGCCAGTTCCCCGAGCCGCGCGCGGTCCGTCGCACGCGAGCGCATCTTCGTTGCACGTCCAAAGCGTGAGTCCGTCGCGGCTGATTGCGAGCGATTCGAATCCGAAATTGCAGCGGTGTTTTTTGAAGACGGGCGGCACGTCGACCTCTGCCATCAGCTCGCCTGTCGGTTTGAACGCGCGAATCGAATTGTCGGCTTCGTCGGCCGTCCAGAGCCATTGCTGCGCGGCATCCCAGACGACGCCTTCAACGTCCTTCCCCTTCGCAAAGGTCCCGCTGCCGAGGAGGACGACGTTCGTCACGCCGCCCGTGGTCCGGTCGACGCCGATCGAGAGCCGGTGCACGCGCCGGGCGTCACCCTGGTCGCTGACGGCGAAGTAGACGTCGTCGCCCAGCGCGGTCAATCCGCTCAAGCCGCCGAGGGTCTCTTCGGCACGCGCAGACGGCAACGGCAGACTGTTCACCGAAGTCAGTGTCCAGACTGCCGCCGAAGCCAGCGCTGCCGCGAAAAGCGCCATGAAATCCCAAACCTTTACCAGAAGCCTAGCCCACCTTGACGGCGCTCATCACCCAATGCGGCATCGGCGGCGGCACGGGATGCGCGTCGGCCGGATCGAACCCGGTCTCCATCAGCCAGCGCTTGAGTTCCTCGTCGGAGAACACCCAGCCGTTTTCCGTCGTGCGGGCCATGTTCACGGCGAAGAGCGCGCTGAACGCGGGAGCCGTATGGGTACGGTCCGTCATCATGTCGAGGATGAAGATGCGTCCGCCCGGCTTCAAGGCGCGGTTGGCGCGCGCGAGGATGTCGCGGATCTGTTCGGGCGATTCCTGGTGGAGCGCCCCGAAGATCGTCACGGCGTCGTAGGCTTCGGCCTCGTATTCGTCCGCATGGTAGTCGCCCGCGCGGCATTCGATGCGATCCGCCAAGCCGGCCTGCGCGACGCATTCGCGCGCCACGGCGCTCACGGCCGGCACGTCCACCGTCACCACGGAGAGCCCGGGATTCGCCTGGGCGATGAGTTCCGCATAGGTGCCGGGGCCGCCCGCGAGGTCGAGCAGACGCGTGCAGCCGGAGAAATCGAGCATCGGCACGACGCCGCGGCCGATGGCGAGCGCGCGGCCGCGCATGGAGAGCGCGAAGCGCCGCGTGCGTTCGGGATCGTCGCCGAGGTGGAGCTGCGGCGGTTCGACCGGCTTGCCGGTGCGCGCCAGTTCGGCGAGACGTCCCCAGAGGGGATAGACGTCTTGGTTGTAGCGAATGGCCTTTGAAAGATCCGCCGGACCGCCCGGCACGAGCGCCGCCTTGCCGGCGGCCGTGTTGAAATAGGTCGACTCTTCCTTGCCCAGCAGTCCTTCCGCAACGCAGGCGTCCAGCAGCAGACGCAGCCCGCGCGGCTCCACCCCGAGTCCGTCCGCCAAAGGATAGAGTTCCGCCGCGCCGCCCGCCTCGGCAACCGCTTTGAAGACACCCAGGTCCAACGCGGCGAACAATACCGCGCTGCCATAGAAGGCACTCGCCAAGTCGACGATTTCAGGAATGGATTTCGCGTTCATCTCCTAACAGACCTCACTTCGGAACGGCCCCCGGTCGTCCGCACTTAAACCATTGTTTTCGCTGCGGGAGAGTATATCAAAACCCGCAGTTTCAGGCAATGGAGGGAATCGTGCCGCCGCACGCCTATCCGACTGTCGACTGCAAATGCTTCTTCAAGGTATTCAGGGAAATGCCCAGGGCCTTTGCGGCCGCGGTCTTGTTGCCGCCGTATTTCGCAAGGACGTCCTTCACGTGCCGACCGACGGCTTCGTCCAGATTGTCGGGGAGGCCGGACGCCTCTTCGATTGGCGCGTAGAGGTCCTTGTTCAGCTCCTTGTGTTCGGACAACACCTTGGCGAAATCCCGCTCGCCCAGTGCATCGGCCCGCTCCAGAAGGTTGATGAGTTCGCGCACGTTGCCCGGATAGTCGTAGTCGAGAAGCGCCGCAAAATGGCTTTCCGGCAGGTTCTCTCCCACCATGTGATACCACCAGTTGCGCGCGATGGTCCCAATGTCCTGCTTGCGTTCGGCCAGCGAGGGCAGACGGATGACCATCATCGAAATGCGCTGGTAGAGGTCGGCGCGGAAAGAGCCCTCGCGGACCATCCGCGGCAGATTGCAGTTGGTCGCCATCACCAGACGCACGTCTACGTCGATTTCCCGCGTGCCGCCCACGCGGACGATCTTGCCGTCCGTCAAGACGCGCAGAAGCATCGCCTGGGCCGCCATCGACAGTTCGCCGATTTCATCCAGAAAGAGCATGCCGTGGTTCGCCCGTTCGAAAAGTCCGGGAACCTGGGCGGTCGCATGGGTGAAACCGCCTTTTTCATGGCCGAAAAAGCGATCCTCGAGCAATGTCGGCGTCACGGCCGCACAGTTGAAGGGAACGAACGGCGCATCCTTGCGTTCGCTGTTCGCGTGAATCTGGCGGGCCACGAGTTCCTTGCCGGTCCCGCTCTCGCCCAGCACGAGCACGCGGGCGCGCGGATGACGTGCCGCCAGCAGGATGTCGCTGCGGACCTTGTCCATCTTCGCGCTCCGCCCCACCAGTTCGTACTTGCCGACCTGATCGAACAGCTGATCGACTTCCCGAAGGCGCGACGGCCAATCCTTCGGCTGCAGCCGTCGGCTCAGCGCCAGAATCGCCTCGGCGTAGACGGCGTCGTCGTGAAACATGCGGTGCGCATACCCGGCCGCCTCCGCAAGATGCCGGTAGGCGGCGACCGTCGGTCCCGAATCGGCGGCCGCCTCCGCGTAGGCGCGAAAGCGCTTCAGCTGGTCCGCCCCGAGGTGCAGACAATCAGCCGTCGCATCCAGCAAAGTCGAATCAGGAGACTCGACCATCTCGTCGAAGCCGCGCGAGGACGCGCCGGCACCTCCGAGGCTGACCTCGGAAATAAAGGCGGGCGGAGCGTTCAGACAGCTCACCCAAACCGTCTTGACGCCCTTCGCCTTCAATCGGCCCAGCGCCTCGACAATCGGACCGACATTTCGTGACAATCCCACACCGAGCACGTAGACGGTCTCATAGTTCGAACCACGCTCGGCCAGAGTGGCCGCCAGCGCCTCCATCGAAACGCCCGCGACATCTGCGCCGCCGTCCAGCGCCGTCAAGGCGGCGGCGGCCGCCGCCAAATACTCGGGCTTCGACCAACCGGTCAGAATCAATGTCTTGTTCACCTGCATGTCCCGTCGATTTTACGGATCAGCCCTGACGTCCCCCAGCCACGAGTAGATCGAGCGGCGGAAGGCCGTCGCCTGCGTCGCCGCGCGTTCGTCGCCCTCGGCCACGTTCACCGTCCGGGTCCGCGACACGGGAACGTATTCGATCCATTCCACCGGAACCTGGTGGTAGCGGCCGTCGCCGCCGTGCACCGACTTGTACGTCACGTGCTTCACGCCCTTGTATCCGTAGGCCGTAACCGCCACCTCGCTCACGCCCTCGTCGCGCGCCATGACCTTCGTTTTCAAAATGGACCGCGTGATGCAGCTCGGATGGCTGAAGTTTTTCTCGCCATGGAAGTTCGCCAGCGCCTCATGCTCCCAGAACGAGGCCCGGCTGCCGGGCGGGATGACCTGCCTCCAGATGTCCTCGTGCGTGCGGGTCTGCTGGTAGAGGGGAATCGCCAGCAACGGCGCCAGGGCGAAATAGACGCCCTTGAAATAGGTTTCATTGAACGAAAGGAAATGGGCGGCCGCATGGTCCAGATCCCAGTCGTGGAATTGAGCGGGATCGGTGTCGAGCGTCATCTTGGAAAGATGGTCGGCGAAGATCAGATTGATCTTCCGCTGCTTGATGAACGAGAAATCGTCACCGTAGCCGACCTTGCGGTCTTTCAGCAGCAGGAGCATCTGCATCTGCGCGACCGGCGTGAACAGCAGGCGGTACTCCACCTCGTCGGTACGGTCCATCGTCTGGAACAACGCTTCAAACTCGTGATTGCCCATCAGCGTGTAGTTCGACTCGTCTTCGAGATTGCGCGAGAAAGCCTGCAACCGTTTGATCTGACGCTTCATCCGCCACCGCTTGAAAAAGCCGTCTTCCGCGTCGGACAGGTTCGAGGGCTTCCGCGTGAACGAGAGGTGGGGGGCCGCATCGTTGCCGTAGAGCAGGAACTTCTGCGTCTGGTAGACCGGCTTGGGCGCCGTCACAGAGGCCGTCAGCGTCTCATGGCGGGTCACCGCGCGAAGACGCCCCTCGCTGTCGCGCTCGTACTCGGTCCAGGAGATTTCCAACGACCCCTCGTACGTCTCCTCGCCCCAGGACATGTCCAGATAGTCGCCAAAGACGAAGGGATTCCCGTTGATCACGCCCGACTGCGCGAAAAGGATGGACTTCCCGTTGTTGAAGGAATCGTCCCATGCGTAGAGCCGTTCGAGATCCGCCAGACGCTGCGCCGTGAAATACGGGTCGAACTGGAGACGCGGTACCGTCGCCTCGATCAGCTTCGCCGGGATGTCCCACGTATACAGGCGGTTCAACGGCTCCATCTGCTTCGTGGCTTCCTCCCTCCCGTGCTGGATGCGCACCCGCAGATCGTCCAGCCGCTTGGAGACGGACCGATACGGCATGATGAGCAGGCACCCCAGGACCGTACCCAATCCGGCGCCGGGGAACGCCAACGAACGGTAATGGGGAGCCCAGGTTGTAAAGCCCCAGACGACGAGGCCGATCACGATCAGGAATACGAGAAAGACCAGACACCCGAGGAGCGTCTTCTGCCCGCTCACCGTTTGGGCGGATCCTTCAAGGCGCCGAACCTGCGCGACGGTCCGACGGTTGGCGGCGGCGTCGATTCCGGCGCGCTGCACCAGCGACTGGAATTTCTCACGAGCCAGCCGCGAGAACTTCTCGCGGAATTCGTCCCGGTAGCGGGCGAGAGGCTCATAGACGTCTTCGACCATCAGACGAAGAAATTCTGGCGGGCGGCGCGCTTTGTCTCAGCCGAGGCCGAGAACGGAATGCGCGTCGTATAGCCGGCGCGTGCGGCGACGATCTGCTTCGTGGGCCACGAGAAGATGTCTGCATTCCACTGATTGACCGTGTCGTTGTAAAGCGAACGGGCCGCCGTGATTTCCTTTTGGAGATAGGCATTCTGCTGCAGGGCGTCGGCAATCGCGGCGTGCGCCTTGAGATCCGGATAGGCCTCGACCTGCGGGAAGAGACGTCCGAACGCGCCGTCCAGCTGGGCCTGCACCGCATTGCGGTCCGATCCGGGCTGCACGCCGCCGCGGAACGCCGCGACCGCCTTCATCACGTCCTTGTCGAGGTCAATGGCCTTCGACACGAGCCCTGCCACGTTCTGGAGAATCTGCACGCGCTGCTCGAGGTAGTTGTCGATCGTCGACGCGTCCGCCTGGAGTTTCTGCTGCAGCTGCTGGAAGTAGTTCTTCGCGCCGATCTTCATGAAGAGGAAAATGAGACCCGGCACGATGAAAAGGCACCAAAGCGCGATTTCAAACAGCGTCGAGCCCCAGCCGACCGTCACGCGGATCTGTTTTTCGATTACGCCGACATCGCGTCCGGCCTCGTTCACGGGCCCCGTCATTTCATCCAGTTCGTTCGCCATTTTCCGCTCCTTTGAGAGATTTGAATCAACTGGAGAAATAATAGCACACCCCAACGTAAAAAGTCAAGCGCGCCGGGGCTTCCATCCCCCTTCCAATTTCCACCCCTTCGTCTCGGGCATGAACAAGAGAGCCAGAACCATCTCCAGAAGCATCATCGCCGCGAAGAACGCGAAGGCCCACGTGCCGGTGTTTGCAACCGCAACGGGGAAAAGCCACGAGACCATCATGCACATTACCCAATGCACGATGCCGCCGAAGCTCTGGCCCTTCGCGCGCACGTCCGGCGGGAATATCTCGCTGATGAACACCCAGATGACCGCGCTCGCCGAAAATGCGACGGAGGCGATGAACCCGTACACGCCGACGAGCGCCAGCCACGGCGTGCAGTTCGTACCGAGCGAGATCTGCCATGCCACAAGTCCGTGCATCGCCGCCATCGCCGCGCAGCCGCACACCAGAAGCGGCTTGCGTCCGAACCGGTCGATCAGGAAGAACGCCAGGACGGTGAAGGCAAGGTTGACGACCCCGACGCCGATCGTTCCCGCGAGCGACGCCAGCTCGCCGCCCTCGCCGAAGATCATCTTGAATATGCGCGGCGAGTAGTAGTTCACCGCATTCACGCCGGAAAGCTGGCTGAAGAACGCGACCATGAAGCACAGCATCAAAGGCCGCAGGTTGCGCCGCGCGAAAAGCGGCGCCGACGCCTCGACGCGCCGCTGGTGGGGGCTTTCGGGAACGCGCACGAGCGCCGCAAGGTAGAGGACGACCGGCAGGCACTCTGCGCCCAGCATCACCCGCCACACGACGGCGGACGAGGCCGTGAGCCACCGCGCCACACAGTAGTTGGACACATACGACACGACGATGCCCAGAACGATGCAGAACTGGTTGACAAGCACGAGCCGCCCGCGCTTCGCCGGCGGCGCGATTTCCGCGATGTACATCGGCACGGCAATCGACACGCCGCCGATCGCGATGCCGCCGACGAAGCGCATCCAGCCCAGCACCTGCGGCCCGAGCACATCCCCGCCCGGCGCGAGCGCACAGCCCGCCGCGGAGACGAAGAACAACACGCCCATCCACACGAGCGTCGGCTTGCG
Organism: uncultured bacterium; assembly: GCA_902803135.1. Classification (GTDB taxonomy): domain Bacteria; phylum Verrucomicrobiota; class Kiritimatiellia; order RFP12; family UBA1067; genus RUG572. The sequence continues at coordinate 580 of CADCPA010000013.1, read as the reverse complement.
TCCGAGTCCATCGCACATCCGCCCCGCCGCGAGCGCGCCGAACACGGTACCGATCAGCGCCCCCGCCACCACCAGCCCGTGCCAGAACGGCGAAAGCGCGAACTCGCGCTGAATGGCCTCTTCGCATCCGGAGATCACCCCCGAATCGAAGCCGAACAGCAATCCGCCGAGCGAGACGGCGCACGTGATCCAATAGAGCGACGGCCTCTTCATGTCATTCTACCTCTCCGGGCGCGCACGGGCGCGGGCGCGCCGGGCGATGTCTTCCCACGAGTCCTTCGTGCTCCAGAAGAGCTCCGACTGGCAGAACGTCGCAAAGCTGTACGGCGGGTTGTACTCCGCCACCGCGCTGTACTCCTTCGGCTGGTGCTTGCCCTCGCGGACATGCTTCACGAAATCGTACGCCCACTTGCCGTTCTGGATCCAGTACTCGTCGTGCGGCGCATGGCGCGGCAGCGTGATCGCGCGGTCGCGCTCGATCAGCTGCTCGCTCGCGCATCCAAGCAGGAACGGACCCGCGAGCGGACGCCTGAAGTGGCCCCAGTCGATCCTGAGCTGCCCCTTCCAGCAGAAGCCCACG
>CADCPA010000012.1 GCA_902803135.1 uncultured bacterium | reverse complement strand
CGTCCCGTCAAACAGCCGGATGGCATCGGACGGCGGCTGTCCGTCGCGCGTCTCCACCGCCACGGGATCCGGCCGGTTCACATCGTGTACCGCCCAGGCATGGCGCGCATCGGGGCGGTCCCCGCTCGCCTCCCCCCACGCCAGCGCCGCCGCACCGGCGGCCGCACACAACACGGCTGATTTGACTGTCATCACGACATTTCCTCCTGAAACCGGGTTTACTGCTTGCGGAAGAACACGAACGTGCCGACGGCGATCGACTTCTCGTCGACCTTGTCGCCCGTCACGATCTTGCCTTCCGGACTGTAATAGTACGTTGAAGCCGAATTCCACGCCGCCCCCGCGATCTTGTACGGCGACAGGTTCGTGTTCACGGGACCGCCGCGCGTGTAGCCCGGCAGTTTGGCCAAAGCTTCAAGATCCTTGACGGCGTCGCCCATGCGGCCGATCTGAAGGTTCGCCGGGAGCGGCAGCACCTCGCCCGCCGCGTTCGCAATCGGCTCGTCGGGAGCATCCGACGACACCTCGAGCTGCGCAACCGCGGGCGGCTCCGGCTCTTCGGCCGCCGGCTCGGGCACGATCAGCTTCGCGTCCTTTTTGAAGAACCCGCCCTTCAGGCCCATGAGCCGAAGCCAGTCGCGCTCCTTCGTCTCCGCTTTAGCCACGTCGGCCGGCGCTTCGGGTTCAGTCTTCGGTACGATCAGCGGCGGCTTCTGGATGGGCGGCGGCGTCTTTGCCGTCGTCTTCGCCACTTGGGCCTTGGCGACTTGCGGCTTCACGGCCGGCGGCTTCGGCGGCGTGTTGCGCGCAACGGCCTTCGGGGCCTTGGGGGGCGGCGCCTTGACCGGAGGCTTCTTGACCGGAGCCGCCCGCGAAGCGACGGCGGTCGGGGCCGCGCCGACTTGCGGACGGGCCTTGCCATAGTGGGCGACCATCGTGTCCACCGAACCGTAGAGCACCGAATTCAGGTATGCGTCCGCCTGGACGAGGCGCTTCGCCTTCACATCGGGGTCGGCGGCCACGCGGGTTTTCAGTCCGAGCTTGGCGCGCACGCTCGGCATGGCAAAGAGCATCCCGCAGCGCTTGCGTCCGCGGTGCTTCGTCTTGTACCACTTGTTCGGCGCGCCGTAGGCGACTTGCGAGTGGCAGACGACTTGATGGTCCTTCAGGCCGTAAAGGGCCTTGAGCTTGTCGAGCAGCTCCTTGAGCGCCTCAAGCTGCACGAGGGGCATCGCCTTGTCGTGGTAGCCCACGACTTCGATGCCGATGGAGAACTCGTCGCAGTCCTCCTTCGCCTCCCACATCGAGCGTCCGGCATGGAACGCTTCGCGGTCGCGGTCGACGATGCGGTAGGCCTCGCCCTTCTCCGTCAGGCAGTAGTGGGCTTCGCCGCGTTCGCTCAGCTTGTTCAGCGAACTCTTCGCGGGGGCCTCGGTCGTATGGAGCACGATGAGGCGCGTCGCCTTGCGGAGCGGACGCTCCTTGTTGCGCGGCGAGCGGAAATCGTCCTTCAGCACCAATGAACCCGCCGGAGCGGAGAACGTGCCGAAAACGACAAGAAGCCCCAGCAGAAGACGCTTGAGGGACCTTTGACTCTTCAATCCGTTGCCCATTGTCCCTTCGACTTCACCCCTTCGACGCTCAGATGTTGAGCGCGGTCTTCGACCAGGGTTCCTTGCCCGCGAGGAGCGAAGGCGTGGTCATTTCCGGCGGCACCGGAATGCCGAGGAGCTGCAGCGCGGTCGGCGCGATCGCGGAGAGCTTGGCGAGCGGCGTGAGGCGCACGCCTGCGGCGTCGTTGGCGACGTAGAAGCAGTCCACGAGATTGAGCGTGTGGCTCGTCTTCGTGAGGCCCGTCTTGTAATCGACCATCTGTTCGGCGTTGCCGTGATCCGCGAAGATCAGCACGTGGGCGTCGAGTTCCATGAGGCGCGGCAAGATCTTGCCGATGCACGCGTCGGTCACTTCGACCGCCTTCGTCGCGGCGGCGAAATCGCCCGTGTGGCCGACCATGTCGCAGTTCGCGTAGTTGACGACGATGAGGCCGTACGGATTGTTTTCGAGGCGCTTCAGGAGCTCATCCGTCACGTTGTAGGCTTCCATCTCCGGATGGGAGGCGAACGTCGCGGCGTCGAAACGGCTCTTGACTTCAACCTGGTCTTCGCCGGCGGACGGCGTCGTGGACTTGCCGTTGAAGAAGCTCGTGACGTGCTTGATCTTCTGCGTCTCCGCGAGGCGGAGCTGCTTGAGGCCGGCCTTGGAGACAACCTCGCCGAGGAGGTTGTCCATGCCGCCGCCCGCGCCCATCGCGCCGAGGAGGTAGTCTTCGAACTCGTCCCAATAGCGCGTGAAGCCGAGGAACGACACGTGCGGCTTCGCCGCGAGGTTGGCGGCGTCCGGATAGTCGGCGCACACGAATGCCTGCGTCAGCTGGATCGCACGGTCCTGGCGGTAGTTCGTGTGCATGATGACATCACCGTCCTTCACGCCCGCGTAGTCGCCGATCACGTAGCAGGGAATGTACTCGTCGGTCATCTCCGTGCCGTCCGGCGTCTTGCCCGTCGCGTACTCGGCCTTGACGCACTCCTCGATGGAGGCCGCCTTCTTGCCTTGGGCGGCGACGATGCAGTTGTACGCCTCGGTCGTGAGCTTGTAGTTCTTGGAGCGGTCCATGCCATAATAGCGGCCCATGGCCGTGCCGACCGTGGCGTTGCCGACGGCGGCGAGTTCGGTCTTCAGGCGGGCGATGTACTCGAGCGTGGAGCGCGGGGGCGTGTCGCGGCCGTCGAGGAACGGATGCACGACGATCCGGCCTTCCGGAAACTCGCTGCGGGCGCGCTTCATGAGCTTGAAGAGGTGCTCCTGGTGCGCGTGCACGCCTTCGTCCTGGAGGAGGCCGAAGAAATGGAACGTCGAACTGTTCTTCTTCCAGTTGGCGACGAGGTTCGTCCACTTCTCGCTCTTGAAAAGTTCGCCGGAGGAAAGGCCGTCGTCGATGCGCTTGAGCTCCTGCACGACGATACGGCCCGCACCCATGTTCAGGTGGCCGACTTCCGAAGAACCCTGGTAGCCGTCCGGCAGGCCCACGGCCTCGCCGCAGCAGTCCAACAGGCAGTGCGGATAGCGCATGCGGATCTGGTCGATGACCGGCGTCTTCGCCGCCACCACCGAATTGCCTTCATGATGATCGTTGACACCCCATCCGTCGCGGATGATCAGTACGACTGGTCTCATTTTCTCTTGTTCTTTCCTTTTGAACGTGACAAAATCTTTTGAGCGTGACATCATGTCATTCGGGCCGTCAGGAGGATTCTGACACGTCCCCGCCCGCCTCTCCAAACCGGGCCCCGCTCACGCGCCGGGCGTAAATGTCTCGGCCTTCGGCGCGCGCACGGCCTTCGCGTAGCTGTCGAGCACGCCGTTCACGAAACGGCCGCTCTTCGTCTCGGAGAAGAACTTCGCGAGGTCGATCGCCTCGTTGACGATGATCGGCGTCGGGATGTCCGGACAGTTCGTCAGTTCCCACACGCCCAGGCGCAGCACATTGCGCTCGACCGTGCCCAGGCGGTAGATCGACCAGTTGCGGAGGTAGGGTTCGATCTTGGCATCGAGTTCCTGACGGCCCGCCCACACGCCGCGCACACGGTCCTGGGTGAAGCCGCGCATTTCCGCAAGCGAGCCCTGGATCTGCGGATCCTGGGACGTGAACAGTTCGGTCCGGCGGTTCGGCCCGTCCTCCAGGACCTCCCGTTCAAGCTCGGCCTGCTGATCCCAGAACGCATCGATGCCGGCTTCGACATCGACCGGGGGATTGAGGTCGAACTGGACAAGCAGCTGAAGCGCCCATTCGCGTGCCTGCCGACGGGTGGCCAGACGCGTTGCCATTAGCGGGGCTCCCCGGACGCGTTCTTGACAATCGTCGTACACGCCTTGAGCACGCCGGCGACGTTCGCGAGATCGCTCGGAATGATCATCGTGTTGTTCGTCTTGGCCAGCTGGCCGAACTGCTGCAGGTACTGCTGCGCGAGCTGCATGTTCACGGACTCGAGACCGCCCTTCCCGCTGATCGCCTCGGCGACCTTGCGGATGCCTTCGGCCTGCGCTTCCGCGACGAGCAGGATTTCGCGCGCGCGGCCTTCGGCCTCGTTGATCTTGCGCTGGCGTTCACCTTCGGAGAGGTTGATCGCCTCCTGCTTCTCGCCTTCGGCGCGGTTGATCTTCGCCTGGCGCTCGCCTTCGGATTCGGCGATCATCGCGCGCTTCTCGCGCTCGGCGCGCATCTGCTTTTCCATCGCGTCGCGGATCGTGCGCGGCGGCGTGATGTT
>CADCPA010000011.1 GCA_902803135.1 uncultured bacterium | reverse complement strand
GTCCGTCCACTTCCCGCTCTGGACGTACAACCCGACTACCGGCAAGGTGAAGCTCGACAGCGCCGACAAGTCCGACACCGTCTCCTTTGCGGCGAACGCCGTTTCGAAGGAGCTTGGCGAGAACCGCTTCAAGCAGCTCGTCAAGAAGATCGGCCAGGACAAGGCTATGGAGATGCTCAAGGGCGCCGAGGAGGGCTTCAAGGAGAATTACGCGCTCCTGAAGAAGCTCTCCGAGATGTAAGCCATCTGGTAGGGACACGCGTCTCGCGTGCCCACAACCCCAAAGCGAAGGCGCGGCACTTGTGCCGCGCCTTCGCTTTGGGTACAATATCGCCGACAAGAGGAGAACAACATGCCAAGGCTGATGGAAAAGAAAGACTGGATGCGGACGGTTGCCGATGTCGGTGCCGCAGAAAGCATTTGGTATGAAGACGTAACGGTAGACGGCGGGTTGCTCCCTCTGGCTATGCCCGAAAGCGGAATTTATCATGTGATTCTCGTCAAGGTCGGCAATGCGGTCCATGCCGAGAAGCCGCGTCACAGGTCCGCGCGAGAATTCATAGGATGCTGCAAGAAGAACTACAATGCTCTTCGCACGACTGCGGAAATAATGAAAGAACTTCGCGAGGGTGAAGAATGAACAAGTGGGTTGTCGACACATGCGTGATAATCGACGTCCTCAGTGGCGATGGCGAGTTTTCCGGCGTTAGTCCGCGCGACGGCTTTGTCTGCTGTCGGGAGCTATAGCAGCGGCGTCATGTAATGCGGAAGGTATGTTATTCCGTCGGCTATGCGCAGGTCTTTCCCGTAGAGCAGGAATGAATCGGTGCACCACTGCGAATACTTTGCGGCGAACTTGTCGAGCGATGCATGCGTGATGTTCTTGCCGCTCTTGACCTCTATCGGCGAAATGTTGTGGCGCCGAGTCAGCTTGGTCTTTGACACAAGGAAATCTATCTCCATTCTGTTGATTGCCCTGTTCGGACTTGACTCAGAATGGAAATACAGTTTGTGCCCTGACGCCGTGAGCATCTGTGCGGCCATGTTTTCGACGAGCATGCCCTTGTTGACCTCGATCTTGTCCAGCAGCAGCTGGCGGTGTATGCTTTCGGAGGCGAGTTCGTTTTCGTCGAAAGCATGGCTGACAAGAAGCCCGGTGTCGGCCATGTAGCATTTCATGGACTTGCGATCTAGGTTAATCTTGAGCCCGACATTTGGGTCGGTTGAGTTCCAGCAGAGATTCACGAACATTGCGCCCTCTAGCCACTTGAACGCATCCTCGTAGTCGCGCATCCGCGCATCGTCCTCGACGTCGCTCACGCGGAATTTCTTTTCGTGCCGCGAAAGCTGGTCTGGAATCTCGTCGAACAGGCGTTCCACCTTCGGAGCGAGAGCCCCGGCGTGCTTCCAGATGTCGGCGCGATACAGGTCGAGTATGGCCCGCTTAGTCTGGTCGACTTCGGCGAGATCGTGCGAAGATGAAAACTCCGCGACGGCCTGTGGCATGCCGCCGACAACGAGATACTGTCGGTACGATTCCATAAGGCGGCGGTTGAGCGATTCCCCGAGAGGTTTCCTTTCCGCGAACGCCTTGCGAACAAGCTCCATTGCTGTCTCGCGTCCTGTCGCCCATAGGAATTCTTCGAAATCCATGGGATACATCTTCTTGTGGAGTTCCTCGGAAGGAATGACAATCCCCGTGGTGTTTTTCCTGATGGATATGAGAGACCCCGTTTCGATGTAGTGGTAGCGTCCGTCGGCGATTAGAGCCTTAATTGCCTCCCGCGCCCTTGGGAACTCCTGCACTTCGTCGAATATCACAAGGCTCCTCCCCTTGGCGAGCCGTGTGCCCGTCTCTGCCTCGAGCATCATGAAAAACGTGTCGAGATCGTGGAGCTGGTTATCAAATATTTCGCGAACGTTCTTTGACACCCGGCTGAAGTCTATCAGCAGGTATCGTTCGTATTCTGCTTTTGCGAACTCCTCGGCAATCCAGCTTTTGCCGACACGTCGCGCGCCGTCAATCAGCAGCGCGTACTTGCCTGCGTGTCTTGCCTTCCAGTCAAGCAGAACGTCGTAGAATTTTCTTCTCATAGAACCTTCCTATTCATCATGGCAGAGAAAAGTGTATCACCTTTTTGAGGTTTTTTGCAATAGCGACTTTACACCTTTTTGAGATTTTTCGCGATGGCGATTTTACGCCAATTTGAGGTTTTTGCCTAAGCCTGACAGAATATTTTATAAAAAGATTGCCATATGCGACATTTTGGCAGTTAAGCGATGTCTGCGAGTGGTGCGGCTCGGTCACAAAACGCACGCCCCATTGACGAACCAGCAGTTTTAGGTTATACTGTTTGCATTGTTTGTCTCCTCGCATAACGCAACAGCAAACAAGCAAAAGAAAGGATGATCAACGATATGGAAACACCAAGCGTCACAATCCAGAAGCGTAATGCAGCGCTCTACTTCGTCCTCTCGATCGTCACCTGCGGCATCTTCGGCTTATACTGGTTCTACACTCTCAACAATGACACAAACAAGATCTCCGGCCATCCCGAGGCGATGGGGGGCGTAGTTGCGCTTCTGCTCACAATCGTGACCTGTGGCATCTTTACCCTTTTCTGGGCGTACAACATGGGAACGCGAATTGACGAGGCGAAGGTCAAGCGTGGCTTGCCGAGCGGAAATCTTGGAACCATCTATCTCATCCTCACGATCTTCGGTCTCGTCTGGGTCGCTGAACTCCTCCTTCAAGGCGAACTGAACAGGCTTGCCGACTGATCGGCAGGGAGAATCCAATATCGCTTCGGCGATTTGCCTCGCGCAGATCGCCGAACGATTTGAGTTGCTTCCCATGTCAGTTCGTCGCCCTGTGGTACCAGCGGGTGTGTTCTTGCTTCTGCTGTGCGGAGTTGCGCTGCTCTTCTTGTTCGATCCCATTGAGACGTGGTTTTTCCCGCGCTGTCCTTTTTTTGCGCTGACCGGGTTGAAATGCCCAGGTTGCGGCACGGCACGCGCGCTCCATGCCGCATTGCGCTGCCGTTTTGCGGAGGCACTGCGCTTCAACGCAATGCTGCCGGTTATGTTGGCACTTCTCGCATATTGCCTAATCTTCCCTCAACATGCGCAACGTTCGGCCTTCGTTTGGACGTTCTTGGCGTTCATCGTCGCCTGGGGGATCGTCCGTAACGCCATCGGAATCTGACAGATGGCCTTGTTGAGGTTGATGCCTGCAAAGAAAGGGTAGTTGAATGGATGCCATATCTTCAATCGCCGGGTTGCTGTCGCTCTGCGGGATCGCTTCGGTGCGAATGTTCGCGCCGACATTCCTCTTTGGACTCATTTGCCGGGTCCTGCCGACGTACAGCTGGTGCCCGGAGGGGGTATCCGAACTTGCGGCGAGCTGTCCGCCTTTTTTGACGGGGAACTTCGGGCTCTGCGTCTTTGGCGTGTTGGGCGTGTTGGAAGTTGTGGCGAATTGGGATGACTCGATCAAGGAATTGATATCGGAGACGAATATTGAAAAGTATGCAAAGCCGGTATTTGCCATTCTTGTGAGCTACGCGATTTGCTCTCCCGAACAGGCGCAGGTTCTTTCGGCTGTCGTCAATGGCGTCCCTGACGTCGTGCCAATGGCTTATGATCCTGCAACGGCCAATGCCATCACGTCGGCGGTGTCGTCAGTGGTGGCTCGCGTGGATGCCAACACCGTCTCGAATGTGGTTGTTGCCGCCGCACAGGGCGCATCGGGGGCGGAACCCTCGTCGGCGGGCTTGTCGTTCAAGGCGATTTTATCGGCTTTGTTCTGCGGCGGCGCAACTTTCGGATTGTGCAAGGTCCGGTCTTATGTCGTTTCCGCGGTGCACGAGCTTGATCCGGACAACTCGCTTCATTTGAACACGATGCTGACGTTGTTTGAAGAAGGATCTTGGCTGGCAATACTTCCCATCCTTCTGGTATTCCCGGTAATGGCATTGCTGTTGATGGTGCTTTTCGCCATTATTGGATGGTTGCTGTCTCGCCCGCTTAAGACGATTGCGGAAAAGAGAAGGGCGCATTGGGATGCGGTCGGTAAGGATGGCATGTTGAAGGCGGTGCGCATTCGGGCGGCTGCGATATTCGCCCTTGGCGTGTTCTTGTCTGCAATTCCCGTGATCGGCTATCTCGTGACTGTCATCGCCTTGAATTTGTTCGTGTTCAGTGTCATTTCCCTGTATGAGAAATCCGTTTGTCGCGTATTGGTCAAGATCATCATACGGTTCATCAAGCTGACGATTTTCCTTGTTTCAATCGTGTTTTCCGGAATCCCCTTCGCAGGTATCGTGTTGTTGTTGCCCTATCTGGTGTCATTCGTGCTGCGCACTCGTCGAATGAGCGCGCATTGACGGCAGCACGAGAACGGCACCCTCCTCAAGAAGCTCTCCGGCAAGGTGAAGCTTGACTCGTTCCCGGGTTCAATGCGATCATGCGCGCATGAAAACGTTGACTGCAGCATGGTTGTCGGTTCTGGCGTTCGTCTCCGCCGTTGCGGCGGCGCGGTGACGAAAAAGTGATATTTGTTTCTTTCATGTGACACAAGCGACGGATATTCTGCTATAATGTAAACTATCTTAACACGGGAGGGCCCTTAAATGAAAAAGAGAATGGTAATTGGTTGTTTTGTCGGCAGTGCGTTGGCGCTTGCGTCGTCCGCCTTTGCGGATACGACTTATTCGGCCGGCGGTGAAGGGTGGGGCGGCGCACTGACCGTCGCCTCGGGCGAAACGGTCATCCTCGAGGCTGCGGCGGATGCCGAGACCGAATGGGCGGGCACCCTGACGGTCCAGAATGGCGGCGTCGTAAAGACGACCGGCAAGCTGAAGGTCTCCGGCAACACGGCCGTCGACGCGGGCGGCAAACTGGACGTCACGGCCGGCGAGGCGTGGTTCAACTTCGGCGCACAGGCAATCCGGGGCGATTTCTACATCCGTTCGGGCGCGCGCGTCGACATCAACCGCACGGACGCGCTCAACTATGGTGGCAGCGACACGCTGCACATCTGGGGCACGTTCAACTGCGGCGCCTACCGCCAGAGCTTCGGCGCGAACAACCGCCTCTACCTCTATGACGGGGCGCAGGTGCTGGGCGTGGGCGATGGCGAAGGCGGTTTCGACTTCTTCGCGGACGGCGGCCGCATGACCATCCAGGGCACGAGTACGATCGAGCCGTTCGTGAAACTGCGCAACAGCGGGCAGACGATCAATCTCGCTTCGCATGAGGGCGCCACGGTCGTCTTCGCCGGCGGTCTGCGCGGCGGGGCGGTGCTCAATCAGATTCCGGCGACGGCGGAAGAGGGCAATACGGCCGGCACGTGCACGACCGCGGCGGTCGTGGTGGGGCCGAACCCGACCTTCACGGGTGGAATCAACCTGTCGTCCGCCGGTGCGAACAAGGTGATTTTCGCGGCGAATCCAACCTATCCGATCACATGCGGCGAAGGCGCGGCGCTCACCGTCGAGTCGACGGCCGAGGCCACGCTGCCGGCGATCACGACGGGCGGTTCGGTGACGCTGACGGGGACGGGTCCGGCGCTGCTGCCGGCTGCCGTTTCCTATCCGATCACGGTCGCGGGCGCGCTCAAGGTGGCGGCCCCGGCGGTGATGGACGCGACGCTCTCGTTTGCCGACGGCGGATCGCTGACGCTGGTGCCGGTGGCGGGGCAGACGCTTCTCACGGTGCGGGGCGGCGTGACTGCATCGGGTTCGGACATCCCGCTCGTGGCGGATGCGCGCGCAAACGATCCGGGCACCTACAGCCTGGTCGCAGGGATGACCTCCCTGGCGTCGTTCGCGACGACGGCCCTGCCGCCGGCCGGCGGTTCCGCCTCGCTGACGCTGACGGACGGCACACTGATGATGACGGCCGCCGGGTCGTCGCTTGAGAGCGCGCTCACGTGGCGTCCGACGGACGCGGCCGACCTTCAGTGGAACACGACGAGCCTCAACTGGCTGCTGGACGACGGTTCGGCGAGCGGCTTCATCGCCGGTCTTGAAACGCGCCTCGACGGCAACGAGACGGTCGCGGGCGACATCGTGATCGACGAGTTGTATCGTCCGGGGCCGCTCTCCATTACGGGGGCGCGCGACTATGTGTTCACGGGCTCGGGCGCGTTGGACGGCAAGGCGCCGATTACGATCGACATGACGGGCACGGTGACGCTGGACGGTCCGAACCTCGGCGGACAGGACGTCACGGTCAACGGCGGCACGCTCAAGATCGGCGACAACGCGGGCGGCTACGCGCTCGGCACGACGAACGGCACGCTGACGGTCGGCGGCACGGGCGTGCTCGACCTCAACTACATTTCCGAGACGACGACGGACGTGCGCAACCGCATCTCGCACCGCAAGCTCATCACGCTCAAGGACGGCGGCACGATTCTGAGCGGCCCGCGTGATTCCACGTCGGGCATTCTCGGCCAGATCGTCGTCGAGGGCTCCGGCACGATCGCCGGCACGAACCGCGTCGATGTGCGCAATACGAACCACGATCCGGACTGCACGACGACGTCAATCACGGGCGACGAAAACGCCGTGCTCAATATTGCGAACAGCAACGTCACGGGCATCAACGGCGCGACGATCAACATCGGCCGCATCGACGTGAAGAGCGGCGGCTGGATGCGCAAGGAGTCCCAGAACGGCACGGAAGTGATTCCGCACGGCATCCACGTCGAGAACGGCGGCTATCTCAGCTACTGGAACAGCAAGACCGATCCGGGCGTGACGGTGTTCGTCGACGCCGGCACCGCGGAACTGGGCGGTGAAAGCTCGACGTCGTACCTGAAGGGACCGCTCGTGATCGCCGAAGGCGCGACGGTCAGAACGCGCGGCGGCGGCACGCTCGACATTGACGGCGGCGTGCAGAACGGCGGCGTCTTCGAGTCCGCCGCAGGTTTAATCCGCGTGCGCAGCCGTCTGAGCGACGACTTCACGCTCAAGATGACGGGCGGCACGTTCAACGTGGAAGGCAGCGGCTCGGGCACGACGCTCAACGCGCTCGACATGACGGACGGTTCGCTCGCGTTCTCGGTCTACGGCAACCAGAACGAAGGCAACACCATGGCGAACTTCGATACGGTCAACGTGAAGAAGACGGCCGGCAACATCGACGTCCTGCCGCAGCTGGCGAATATCGTCTCCGACTCGCCGGCGGTGGTGAACGTTGAATCGACGGGTGGCCGGATCTTCGTGTACGGTCCGACGAACACGGCCGAATACGTGGCGAAGATGCAGATCAGGGGCTCGGAAGCCGGGCGTCTCTCCATCGGCGTGGATAAAGGCCGCGCGGGCAAGCTCTTCCTCAAGGAGGGGTCGAACTTGGAGGTAAATGAACTCATGGTCGGCGACAACGGTTCGGGCCCGTCCCGCGGCTGTCTCGTCGTCGAGCCGGGCGCCAAGGTGACGGTGACTGGAATCCTCCGCAACGGCCACTGGTCGGGCACGCCGCCTCGCACCTCCGAACACGAAATCGTCGTGGCCGGCGAACTCGACGCCGCGGCGCTGACGGTTGGCAACCCGTGGGATGCGCCGCGGGCGAAGATGTTCGTGCAGGCGGGCGGCGTTTTCAAGGCGGCGGGCCTCTACACGCGGTCGAACTTCGCGTACGGCAACGGCGTCGGGGCGGGCGAAGGCAAGCAGTTCTTCAAGCTGGACGGCGGCCGCCTCGAGCTCGGTGCGGCCGGCCTCACGGGCAACTGCGTGCCGGGCGTGCAGCGCTACGACTTCGCCGCCGGCGAGCTCGTGAGCACGGCGGCCTGGGGCATGAACCAGGGCATCATCGCCTTCTTCGGCCACGACGAAAAGGACCGCGAAGTCACGTTCGATCTCGGCGGCAGCCTCGTCAACTGGAACACGGGCCTCTCCGGTACGAGCGCGGTGACGCTCAAGGGCCACGCGAACTTCCAAGGCGCGCGCGCGGACGATCGCATGCAGGGTGCGCTCCTTGGCAAGTTCACGGTCGAGAACACGGGTACGAACGACCTCACCAACGCCGGCTACTTCGGCGGCGGCCTCGAGCTCGCCGACGGCACGAGGGCGCGTGTCGCGAACTACGGCGACGAGTACTGGGCGTTCACGGTCGGCGGCAACAACATCGACAACACGGCGGCGACCGTGTGGTCCTATCCGTATGCGTCGGCGGCGGCCTGGGACTTCATCCATCGTCATTTCGGCTCGAATCCGCGCGCCGACAACACGGGCTACGCGATGCGCGGCGAATTCTACGTCGAGGCGGACAAGGCGGGCCCCTGGACCTTCGCGGGCAACTATGACGACAACATCGCCTTCCATGTGGACGGCGCGCAGGTGTTCAAGACGACGGGCTGGCAGAACGCGCAGGCGAACACGGTTACGCTGACGGCCGGCTGGCACGCCTTCACGATCGCGGTCTATGACGGCAACGGCGGCATGGGACCGGGCCAGGCGACATGGAAGGACGGCCTCTCCATCGGCTACCTGGTCGGCGAGTCGACGTCGACGGACTCGGCCAACTACACGAAGTTCTCGCCGGAATTCCTGCAGATGCGTCCCGCGCCCAACGCGGCCATTTGGAGCTGGGAGAACGGCAATGCGAACTGGGATACGACGGAAGACTGGGCGCACATCAAGCCGGTCCGCTCCGTGGAAATCCTCCACAAGCACGAGAAATTGCCCGATGCGGACGACTGGAAGCCCTGGTGCTCCAGCAAGGTCAACCGCCTGCAGGGCTGGTTCAAGGTCGGTACCGACCAGGTCGGCGAGTGGAACTTCAAGATGGGCTACGACGACAACAAGCTGCTGGACATCGACGGCGACCGCGTGGTCAACACGACGGCCTGGAACGTCACGGCCACGGGCAAGAAGACGCTGGACGCGGGCTGGCACCGCTGGGAAGTGCGCCTGCAAGACGGCTCGGGCGGCTGGGGTCCGAGCGCGGCGAACAACGGCAACGGCCTGAGCTTCACCGTGCCGGGCGGCGAGGAGAAGCAGTGGAACGAAGACAACGTGACCCTTGCGGCGACGCTGGGCGACATCCAGATCATCGAGGGCACGCAGCTCGCGGGCACGACGACGGTGGGCGCGGGCGCGACGCTGACGTCCGTCGGCACGCAGGCGATGCCGATCACCGGCACGCTGGCGGGTTCGGGCGCGCTGGCCGGAGATTTCGCGTTCAAGGGCGCGCAGAGCTGTTGGCGCGTGGCGGGCAGCGGCCGGACGAAGGCGCTTGAGCGGAAGACCTCCTTCGACACGACAGGCGCGGCGCTCTTCGGCGGCCTCAAGGCGATCGAGGTCGCCTTCGACCAGAGGCCGGTCTGCGCGACCTACGTGCTCGCCCCCGCGGGCGACTTCCCGGCGACAGACGCCGAGAAGATCGCGGTGACGGCGGATGTGCCGGTCAACGGCTACGCGAACGCCTTCAAGGCGACGGTGCGCGACGGCAATCTCGTGCTGCTGAACGCCAAGCCGAGCGGGCTGGCCATCATCCTCCAGTAAGAGGTCTCGCAACGAGCGTTTCGCAGGGACGGCGGTTTGTCCAAGGCAACTCCGCATGTTCCTGCGAAGCGTTTTATGGTATAATACGCACATCCTCCCCATTTCAGTTGCAACCCTTAATAAGAAAGAAGACGTCATGTATAAATGGAAATTCTTCAAGTCTGCGCGTTGCGTGCAGGTGAAGCTCGAAACCGGCGCCGACCTCGCCGCGCTCGACGAACTCGACGAAAAGCTCTGGACGGTCGTCTCGGCCTCCACGGAAGGGCTCCGTTTCGATCCGGCAACTTTGAAGCTGCTGGATGCGGACGGCGACGGACGCATCCGCGTGCCGGAAGTGCGCGCGGCGGTCGCCTGGATGAAGGCGCGCTTCAAGAACCTCGACTTCCTTTTCGCGCGCAAGGATGAAATCGCGCTCGCGGACGTCGACGACACGACGGACGAAGGCAAGGCCCTGCTCGCGTCGTTCAAGAGCATCCTCTCGCGCGCGGGCCGCGCCGAGGCGACGTCGATCACCCTGGCCGACGCGACGGGCACGACGGACATTTTCAACGGCCAGCCGTTCAACGGCGATGGCGTTGTGACGCCGAAGTCGACTTCCGAGGCGGCGATTTCCGACGCCCTTGCGACGATCATCGCCGCCGAGGGCGCTGTGGCGGACCGCAGCGGTCTCGACGGCGTCGACCAGGCGAAGGCGGATGCGTTCTTCGCGGACGCCAAGGCCTATCTTGCCTGGGTGGCCGACGGCCAGAAGGCGGCCGTGCTCGGCGACAAGACGGCCGCGGCCTACGCGGCGTTCACTGCCGTGCAGGAGACGGTCGACGCGTATTTCACGCCGCCGGAAGACCTGCCGCTCGTGGCGGAAGATCCCACGCCGAGCCTGCCGCTGACGGCGGGCGTCAATCCGCTTTGGCTCGAGAAGTTCCGCACGTTCGCGACGGTCGCCGCCGCGCCGGTGCTGGGGGCGTCCGACGTCACGGAGGTCACGCGCGACGAGTGGGGCGCGATCAAGGCGAAGCTGGCGCCGTATGGCGCGTGGCTCGCGGCGAAGGCCGGCGCGGCGGTCGAGTCCGTCGGCGAGGCGGCCCTCGCGGCGCTCGTGAAGGACGGCAAGGTGCAGGCGAAGGTGAACGATCTCCTGAAGATGGATCTCGCGCTGGCGGACGAATACGCCCGCCTCGTCGACTGCGAGCGTGCGCTGCGCTATGCCCGGAATCTGACGGATTGGCTCTGCAACTACGTCAACCAGGCGAACCTCTACGATCCGTCCCGCGAAAGCGCGTTCCACACGGGCCGTCTCGTCATCGACGGCCGCGAGTGCCTGCTCTGCTTCACGGTCGCGGACGAAGCGGCGCATGCGGCGCTGGCGGAGAAGAGCAAGTGCTGTCTCCTCTACGTGAAGCTCGCGCGCAAGGCGACGGGCGAGGCGCGGGAAATCTGCGCGGTCATCACGGCGGGTTCGACGACGGCGCTGTATGCGGGCCGCAACGGGCTCTTCTACGATTGCGACGGCAAGGACTGGGATGCGGTCGTCTCGAAGGTCGTCGAGGCCCAGGTCTCGCTGAAGGAAGCCTTCTGGGCGCCGTGGGCGAAGATCGCCGGCACGATTTCCGAGCAGTGCAAGAAGTTCCTGTCGTCCAAGCAGGACGCGGCGGTGGCGAAGGTCGGTACGTCCGTGACGGCGGCCGCGGCGGCTCCGGCTCCGGCGGCGCCGGCGGCGCCGAACGGCGCGGCGCTTGCCTCCAGCGTGGCGGCGCTGGGCGTGGGCGTGGGCATGGCGGGCGCGGCGTGCGCGGGCCTCGTGGGCCTCGTGGCGGGCCTGCCGATCTGGAAGGTGCTTGCGGGCGTCGTGGCAATCATCCTGCTTGTCTCGCTGCCGAGCGTGATTCTCGCGTGGTTCAAGCTCCGGGCGCGCGATCTGGGCGCGATCCTCAACGCGTGCGGCTGGGCGGTGAACCGTCCGCTCTCGTTCTCGCTGGGGCTTGCCCGCACGTTCACGCGTCCGGCGGCGATGCCGATGGGCGCGGCCGTGGCGCGCGACCCCTATGCCTCGCACGGCGTGCTGAAGATCGTGCTCGTGCTCCTGCTCCTCGCGGCGGCTGCCGCGGGCGTGTGCTGGAAGCTCGGCATCTGCCCGCTCTCCTGCTGCAAGTCGCTGTGCTCGCCGAAGCCGGCGGCGGCGCCGGTCGATTCGGCCCCAGCTCCTGCCGCCGCGCCTGCGGCGGCTCCGGCGGAGGCGGCGAAGTGAAGGCGGCTCCGCGCAACGACGCGTGCGACGACCTGAACCGCCTCTACGGGGCGCCGGGCCGCATCGTGTTCCGCCCGTCGCAGCACGACGCGCCGATCGCCGTGCTGGCAAATCAGTACGGAAGCGCCGAGATTTCGCTGTTCGGCGCCCAGACGATCTCGTATCGTCCCACGGGCAACCTGCCGGTGCTGTACATGCCGCATCCCTATGATGCGAAGCGCGCGGGCACGGAAATCCACGGCGGCATTCCCGTGTGCTGGCCGTGGTTTGCCGGCAACGGGCCCGAAGGCGCGCCGATGCACGGCCTCGCGCGCTACGGCCGCTGGCAGGTGAAGTCGAGCGAGTATTCGGAGGACGTGTCCGAACTGACGCTCGGCTATGCGAGCGACGCGTCGACGCGGGCAATCTGGCCGCACGACTTCGAACTCGAGCTGAAGATCTCGATTTCGATGAAGCTGACGCTCTCGCTGCGGGCGACGAACACGGGCAAGGACGCGTTCGACGTGACGGAAGGGTTCCATCCCTATTTCCTCGTGCGCGAGCGCGACCGTGCGGAAGTGCTGGGCGTGGACGGCTGCACGTTCACGGACACGAACGAGCCGGAGAAGCTCGGGCGCGTGTGGACGGGCGGCTACGACGTGCGCGTCGGCGGCAGCAAGATCTACGACGTGACGAAGTACGAGTACGTGCTGATGGACCACGCGCTCGACCGCGCTATCGCAATCGTCTCGCGCGGCAACCGCCGTCTCGTCGTGTGGAATCCCGGCGAAGAGTCGGCGCAGGACGTCGCCTCGTTCGGCGTGGAGGGGTGGCGCAAGTTCGTGTGCGTGGAGCCGTGCTCGACGCCGCGCGACGTCGCCTACACGCTCGCCCCCGGCGAAAGCCACGATCTGCTCATCGCCATCCAGTCCGTGCCCAACGACGGCAGCGTACATGCGCGGCATGCGTAGTCAAATTGATTCCGCAAGCCGTTTTATGATATACTAAGGGCATCCCTCTCGCATTCCCATTCCGCAAGGAGTTGATTCACATGAAGACTATTCAGCGTCGCAGTTTCATCAAAACGGGCGCCACGGCCGTTGCGGCCGGCGCGCTCGCAGCAGCCGTGCCGTCCGTGGCCGAAGCTGCCGAGACCAAGTCGAAGGTCGTGGTCGTCAAGGGCACCGACATTCCGAAGATGATTGCCGCCGGCATCGAGAAGATGGGCGGCTGGGGCAAGTTCATCAAGGAAGGCAGCAAGGTCGCGCTCAAGCCGAACCTCGCGTGGAAGTCCAAGCCCGAAGAAGGCGGCAATACGCATCCCGACATCGTGCGCGAAGTCGTGCTCGCCGCCGAGAAGGCCAAGGCGAAGCAGATCGTCATTCCGGAGAACACGTGCGAAAGCGAGCGCGAGACGTTCCCGGCGAGCGGCATCCTCGAAGCTCTGAAGGGCACGAAGGCGAAGATCTACCGCCCGAAGGGCGGCGACTACATGGAAGTCGAAGTGCCGAAAGGCAAGGTCTGCAAGAAGGCGCGCGTCACGCGCGACCTCGTCGAGGCGGACTGCCTGATCAACATGCCGGTCGCCAAGCACCACAGCGGCGCGACGGTCACGATCTCGATGAAGAACTGGATGGGGGCGATCAACAACAGCTCGCGTCAGGGCTGGCATCGCGACGGCCTCCACCAGTGCATCGCCGACTTCAGCACGTATCTGAAGCCGTCGCTTGTCATCGTCGACGCGACGCGCATCCTGCTCGAGCGCGGTCCGCGCGGGCCGGGCAAGCTCGACCACCCGCACGAGATCATCTTCTCGACGGATCCCGTGGCGGCCGACGCCTATGCGGCGTCGCTCTTCGTGGGCAAGATCAAGGGCGTCAAGAAGCCGACCGACATCCCCCACATCAAGCTCGCGCAGGAGCTCGGCGTGGGCTGCGCCGAACTCGACAAACTCGAGATCGTGCGTGTCGAGGTCTAAGGCGAGGATGCCGTGATGAACTGGTTGCGGCGGAATGGTCTTCGTGTTGTCCTTCTCGTGCTGGCGGCGCTGGCCGCCTTCCCGTGGATGGACTATCTTCCCATCGGCGCCTGGGTGCCCGAAACGGAAAAGGCCATTCTGCCGCGGCTCAGTCCGCTCCTGAACCTCTTCGGCGCGCTTGCCGCGCGCGAATGGGTGGGCTGGAGTCTGCTGCTGGGCGTCCCGCTGCTGGTGCTGTCCTTCTTCAAGGGACGCTACTTCTGCTGGCGGATGTGCCCGATGGGCTTTGTCGCGGAACTGACGGGCAAGCTGAACCCCTGGGGCAAGGGGCTGCTGCGCCGCGTGCCTTCGATCAACAAGGCGATGGCGCTGTTGATCGTCGTTTCGGCCGCGTTCGGCTATCCGCTCGCGATCTGGCTCGACCCGCTCTGCATTTTCAACGGGTTTTTCGCCGCGTGGCGTCTGCCGCTCGCCTGGGCGTCGGGTGCGACGGCGGTCGGTTTCGTCTCCATTCTCCTGCTCAGCCTGATCGCGCCGAACATCTGGTGCCATCGGCTGTGTCCCCTCGGCGGCCTCCAGGAGGCCATCATGAGCTGGGCGAAGCGTTTCCACGGCCCGAAGGGCGGGAAGAAGCAGGACGCGCCCAAAGTCCTTTCCGGCGTCGTCTCGCGCCGTACGCTCCTCGCGGCGGTTCCGGTCGCGGTGGCGAGCGGGATTGTCAAGAAGGCCGTCGGCGCGAATGCCGCGGGCGGCATTCGTCCTCCGGGCGCGGACCTCACGCGTTTCAACGCCCTCTGCGCGCGGTGCGGCAACTGCATGACCGCCTGCACCTACAAGCTGATCCATCCCGATTTCGGCGAAACGGGCGTCGACGGGCTGTTCTCTCCGGTCATCCATCTCCGCAGCACGTGCGGCGATCCGGATATGGACTCCTACTGCTTCCATGATTGCGTAAAGTGCTCGCAGGTGTGCCCGACGGGTGCGCTCAAGCCCCTGACCGTGCTCCAGAAGCACGCGACGCCGATCGGCGTGGCGGTCATCGACCGCACGAAGTGCATCGCCTGGAAGTCCTCGGAACTGCCGAAGGGCGACGCGGGGCGTTCGGACTGTGCCGTGTGCGACGAGTACTGTCCGTACAAGGCCGTCAGAATCGAGATCCGCAACGGCGTGAGCTGCCCCGTCATCGTCGAGGACAAGTGCCGCGGCTGCGGCGCCTGCGAAGCGGGCTGCGCCGCCGATCCGATTGCGGTGCGGATTCGTCCGTTGCGTGCGGACGAATACGGCAAGAAGCTGCTGCCGAGCGAAATCGACTCGCCCGAGAAGGCGCTGCGCGGCGAATACGAGAACGACGCCGCGGCGGAGACGTCCGTCGTCGAGGAGGCGAAGTGATGACGCGTGCGCCGACGGTGCCGGGGAAGAAGCCGTGAAGCGCGTGTTCCTCGCCGTGTTCGTGCTGGCGGCCGCGTTGAGCGGGGCGGTCGAAGCGCCGAAGGCCGCACCCGTGGCCGCGCGGCAGTACGTCTACGAGGCGTCCTTCGAAAAGCTGCTGCTGTCTTTTCATGCCGCCGACATCGAGGTGGCGCTCGCGCCGACGAACATCGCCGGGAAGGCGTTGACCCATTTTCGGCAGACGATCAAGGCGACGCCGTTCGTCGAGCGCATGCGCCATCTGAACGTCCGGTCGGAGGCGCTGATTCTGTCCGACGGCCGCACGCTGTGCTCGGCCACGGCCATCGAGTCGGGGGCGGAGGTCGTGACGGAATCGCTTGCGTTCGCCTATTCGCCGACGGGGACGTGCCAGATCACATCCACCCGTACGAAGCGCGGCGAACAACCGGTCCGGCGCGAATTCACGAGTCCAAGACCCGCGTTCAACGCCCTGGCGGCCTACCAGGCCGTGCAGTCGGTCGAGTTTTCAAAGGTGGAGACTGGGGCCGTCTTCCCCGTCTCCGTGCTGACGGAGAAGGGCGTCGCGGCGGCTGAACTCAGGTTCGACGGCCGGGAGAAGGTCAAGACGGTGAAGGGCGAGAAGGTGTCCTGTCTGGTATTCTGTTTGCTGGCCGGGCCTGTCGGCGCGCGTCAGCCCGCCGCGCGCTTCTTCCTGGCCGACGGGGAGTTCCGCCTGCCGGTCCGTCTCGACCTGGAGCTGAAGTTCGGCAGGATGAAGGTGCTGCTCAAGGCCCGTTGAGCGGTTGCGGACCGGGCTCCGCGGTCCCGTGCAGGACCGTGTGCCATCCGTCAATCTGTGCCACATTCCGTCCGTCGATTGTGCCATTATGTGACACAGGATCCAAATGCGAAAATATATCTCTGAAATCCATGTGGTGAACATTCGAAATTTCAAGTATTCAAATCTTGGCATGGTGGTTGCTAATACTGAGGCGTCGTCGTGGTTTGTACGGCGGCAACGGCACTTTAGCAACGAAGAAAGAAAGAGTCAAGATTATGGCAAAAGTTCTGGGTATCGACCTCGGCACGACGAATAGTTGCATGGCCGTGATGGAAGGCGGTCAGGCGACCGTGATTCCGAATAAGGAAGGCGCGCGTACGACGCCGTCGATCGTGGCGTTCACGAAGACGGGCGAGACGCTCGTGGGCCAGGCGGCGAAGCGCCAGGCAGTGACGAATCCGAAGTCCACGATCTATTCGATCAAGCGTTTCATGGGCCGTCGCTATGACGAAATGGCCGATGAAATCAAGATGGTTCCGTATGAAGTGGTGCGTGCGGCGAATGGCGACGCGGCCGTGAAGGTCGGCGACCGCCAGTACAGCCCGCAGGAAATCTCGGCCATGATCCTCCGCAAGCTCAAGGAAGACGCGGAAGCGTTCCTCGGCGAGAAGATCACGGAAGCGGTCATCACGGTGCCGGCCTACTTCAACGACTCGCAGCGCCAGGCGACGAAGGACGCCGGCCGCATCGCCGGTCTCGACGTCAAGCGCATCGTCAACGAGCCGACGGCCGCGTCGCTCGCGTACGGCCTCGACAAGAAGACGAACGAGAAGATCGCCGTGTACGACTTCGGCGGCGGCACGTTCGATATTTCGATTCTCGACATCGGCGACGGCGTCTTCGAAGTGAAGGCGACGAACGGCGATACGCACCTGGGCGGCGACGACCTCGACCAGGCGGTCATGAAGTGGATGATGGACGACTTCCAGCGCGAGAACGGCATCGACCTCTCGAAGGACATGATGGCGCTGCAGCGGCTGAAGGAAGAGGCCGAGAAGGCGAAGTGCGCGCTCTCGAGCGCGATGACCTACGACATCTCGCTGCCGTTCATCACGGCGGACGCGACGGGTCCGAAGCACCTCACGGCCTCCCTCTCGAAGGCGAAGCTCGAGCAGCTCACCGACGCGCTCGTCGAGCGCACGACGGTGCCGTGCCAGAACTGCCTCCGCGACGCGGATCTCACGAGCGTCGACGAAGTGGTGCTCGTGGGCGGCCAGACGCGCATGCCGCGCATCCAGGACCAGGCCAAGAAGCTCTTTTCGAAGGAGCCCCACAAGGGCGTGAACCCGGATGAAGTCGTCGCGATGGGCGCGGCCATCCAGGGCGGCATCCTCAAGGGCGACGTGAAGGACGTGCTCCTCCTCGACGTGACGCCGCTCACGCTCGGCATCGAGACGCTCGGCGGCGTGCTGACGCCTCTGATCGAGCGCAACACGACGATTCCGGCGAAGAAGAGCCAGGTGTTCTCGACGGCGGCGGACAACCAGCCGGCGGTGACGATTTCGATCTTCCAGGGCGACCGCAAGATGGCGCGCGACAACAAATCGCTCGGCAACTTCAACCTTGACGGCATTCCGCCGGCCCCGCGCGGCGTGCCGCAGATCGAAGTCACGTTCGACATCGACGCGAACGGCATCCTGAAGGTGTCGGCGAAGGACATGGGCACGGGCAAGGAGCAGAACATCACGATCACGGCCGCGGGCGGTCTCTCGAAGGACGAAATCGAGAGGATGCGCAAGGACGCCGAAATGCACGCCGCGGAAGACGCGAAGCGCCATGAGGAAGTCGAGACGCGCAACAAGGCCGAGTCGCTGGCGTTCCAGGTCGAGAAGACGCTCAGGGAGAACGGCGACAAGGTTCCTGCCGACAAGAAGGCGCCCGTCGAAACCGCGCTCAAGGAGCTGCAGGACGCGCTGAAGGGCGCCGACACCGCGACCATCAAGGCCAAGGAAGAGGCGCTCATGAAGGCGATGGAGCCGATCGCCCAGGCGATGTACGCGAATGCCGGCGCCAATGCACAGGGCGCGCAGCCGGGCGCGGGCACGCCGCCGCCCCAGGGCGACGCGGGCAAGAAGGCCAACGACGACGCCGTCGACGCCGACTACACGATGAACTGATTCTGAGGCGAGATTCTGAGGCGAGAATTTGCACTAACAATCCTCTGAAGTTTCTGAAAAGGAGAAAAAAGAAGATGAACATTAGACCCCTCGGTGACCGTGTGCTCGTTGAACCGGTCGAAGAAAAGGAACAGATGGTCGGCGGAATCTACATTCCCGACGCCGCGAAGGAAAAGCCGATCAAGGGCACGGTGAAGGCCCTCGGCAAGAAGTACGACAAGGACCACAAGGAACTCGCGTTCGACGTCAAGGTCGGCGACGAGGTGCTCCTGCCGAAGTACGGCGGCACGGAAGTCAAGATCGGCGACAAGAAGCTCCAGCTCATCCGCGAAGAAGACCTGCTGGGCGTGTTCGAGAAGTAAGCGAAAGGAATTGTCATCATGGCTAAGCAGATCAAGTTCGACGCGGATGCGCGTCAGAAAATCCTCGCGGGCGTCGAGAAGCTCTCCGCCGCGGTTACGAGCACGCTCGGTCCGTCCGGCCGCAACGTGATCCTCGACAAGAAGTTCGGCTCCCCGCAGATCACCAAGGACGGCGTGACGGTCGCCAAGGAGATCGAGCTCCAGGATCCCTTCGAGAACATGGGTGCGCAGATGGTGCGCGAAGTCGCCTCGAAGACGAACGACGTCGCGGGCGACGGTACGACGACGGCCACGCTCCTCGCCGAAGCTGTCTACCGCGAAGGCCTGAAGAACATCACGGCCGGTGCGAATCCGATGGCCCTCAAGCGCGGCATCGACAAGGCCACGGCCGCCGTCGTGGACGCGATCGCCAAGCTCGCCAAGAAGGTGAAGAGCGCCGAAGAAATCGCCCAGGTCGCCACGCTTTCCGCGAACGGCGAAGAGGGGATCGGCACGATCATCTCCGAGGCGATGGACAAGGTCGGCAAGGACGGCACGATTACGGTTGAAGAGGCCAAGACCCTCGAGACCACGCTCGACGTCGTCGAAGGCATGCAGTTCGACAAGGGCTACCTCTCCCCGTACTTCGTGACGGATCCGGAAGAGATGGAGTGCGTCCTCGAGAATCCCTACATCCTCCTCTTCGAGAAGAAGATCTCCAACCTCCAGGACATGCTCCCGCTGCTCCAGTCCGTCGCCAAGACGGGCAAGCCGTTGATGATCGTCGCCGAGGACGTCGAAGGTGAAGCGCTCGCGACGCTCGTCGTGAACAAGCTCCGCGGCTCCTTCCAGGTGTGCGCGGTCAAGGCGCCGGGCTTCGGCGACCGCCGCAAGGCGATCCTCGAGGACCTCGCGATTCTCACGGGCGGCAAACTGATCAGCGAAGACATCGGCATCAAGCTCGAGAACGTCACGCTCGACATGCTCGGCAGCGCCGCGAAGGTCACGGTCGACAAGGACAACACGACGATCGTCAAGGGCAAGGGCAAGTCGGCTGACATCTCCGCCCGCGTCGCGCTCATCAAGAAGCAGATCGAAGAGACGACGAGCGACTACGACCGCGAGAAGCTCCAGGAACGTCTCGCCAAGCTCGCCGGCGGCGTGGCGATCATCAAGGGCGGCGCGGCCACGGAAGCGGCGATGAAGGAGAAGAAGGACCGCGTCGACGACGCGCTGCACGCCACGCGCGCGGCCGTCGAAGAGGGCATCGTGCCCGGCGGCGGCGTCGCCTATCTCCGTTGCCAGAAGGTCATCGAGGCCCTCGAGCTCGCCGGCGACGAGAAGGTCGGTGCGTCGATCATCGCGCGCGCCATCGAAGCTCCGCTCCGCAAGCTCGTGGACAACGCGGGTCAGGAAGCGGCCCTCGTGATCGCCAACGTGAAGAAGGCGAAGGGGTCCGACGGCTACAACGTCCGCACGGGCGAGTACGCCGACCTGATGAAGTGCGGCGTCGTGGACCCGGCCAAGGTCGTGCGCACCGCTCTCCAGAACGCGGCCTCCATTGCGGGCCTGCTGCTGACGACCGACTGCATGGTGACCGACATTCCCGAGAAGAAGGAATGCGGTTGCGGCGGCCATGGCCAGCCCGGCATGGACGGCATGGGCATGTAAGACGGTCCGCCGATTCCAGCAGACCAAGGACGTTCGGGCCGCATCCGCAGGGATGCGGCCCGAACGCTTTCAAATACCATTTGCGCGCCTTCGCAGAAAATGGTATCATTTACGTGAAATCATTTTTGCGCTTTGCGCAACAAACAAAAAAAAGGAACAGAGAGATGCAGTTCAATCTGAAGAGAAGAGAGTTCATCGGCAGTGCCGCTGCGAGCTTCGCGCTTGCGGGTTGCTGCTCGGCGAAGGGTCCGCGTCGCGCCGGCATGGCCGACCACAAGATCAGGCTCGCCGTCGCGGGCGTGATGGGCAAGGGTTTCTCCGACTGGATGCCGATGGTCAAAAGCGGCCTCGCCGAAGTCGTCGCGTTCTTCGACGCCGATAAGAACACGGTCCAGCGCGCGCACGATTCGATCGAAGGCGAAAAGAAGAAGGGCAAGCTCCCGGCCGACTTCTTCGATCCGCTCAAGGTTCCGTTCTACCACGACTATCGCCAGATGCTCGCCGACGCCGACAAGCTCGGCATCGAGGCGATGACGGTCTCCACGTCCGACCACATGCATGCGCCGATCGCGGTCGCCGCGATGAAGAAGGGCATCCACGTGTACGTGCAGAAGCCGCTCGTCCGCACGCTCGACGAAGCGCAGCAGTTCTACAAGGCCGCCAAGGCCAACCGCGTCGTGACCCAGATGGGCAACCAGGGTTCGGGCGGCGACGGCTTCCGCCGCAACGTCGAAATCCTCCAGAGCGGCATCCTCGGCGACGTCAAGGAAGTCCATGTGTGGACGAACCGTCCCGTGTGGCCGCAGGGTCTCAACGTCGAAAAGTACGTCACCAGCCGCAAGGACGGCGACAAGATTCCCGAAGGCTTCAACTGGGACATCTGGTTGGGTGCGGCGAAGGAGCGTCCGTTCCTCGACATGTATCCGGACGGCACGGACGTCTATGACCCCTGGAAGCTCGGCAAGCACGTCTACGCGCCGTTCACGTGGCGTGGTTTCTTCGACTTCGGCGCCGGTGCCTTCGGCGACATGGCGTGCCACACGATGAACCTTCCGTTCCGCGGCCTCGAGCTCGGCGCCGTCACGAAGGCCATCTGCACGATGATCGAGTCCGAGAACAAGATCGCCTACCCGCTCAAGTCCATCGTCAAGCTGACGTACGCCGAGCGCGAGTCGAAGGTCCGTCCGGGCGTCAAGCTGCCGGAAGTCACGCTCTTCTGGTACGACGGTCAGGAGAAGCCGGATGCCAAGCTCATGCCGCAGGTGATCGCCAAGGACGGCAAGGTGCCGGACACGGGCTGCCTCATCATCGGTACGAAGGGCATCCTCTGTTCCACGAACGACTACGGCCAGGACGCCTTCATCGCCCTCACGGGTGAGGAGAAGGTTGTCAACACGCACGATCATCCGGAGTGCAAGAAGATCAAGCAGTGGATTCCGCGTTGCAAGGGCGTGGCCGCTGCCGGCGGCATGGACAAGAGCGACGGCGCCGCCTCGCTCACGGCCGATGGCCACTACATCGAATTCCTCACGGCCATCAACGGCACGAGCGCGATGTTCGACGAGACGAAGAGCCGCTGCTACTCCGACGTCGACTACTCCATCCCGATGATGGAGGCGATCCTCGTCGGTACGGTCGCCCAGCGCCTCCCGAAGACGGAGCTCAAGTGGTGCACGAAGAAGCAGAAGTTCGACAACGAAGCTGCCAACGCGTTCATCAAGCCGTTCATCCGCAAGGGCTTCGAGTTCTAATTCGACCCGTTCTGCGAAGAACGCACAAAGGGGTCGCGGCAGATGTCGCGACCCCTTTGTTTGCTTATTCGGGGACAGGAACGGGCCCGAAATCGGAAATTTGAAATCTCGAAGCGCTTTCGCGTGCGGGGAAATGGCACTTTTGATATACTAATGCGGCACGATACACCTAGCAACGGAGATACACGTGAAAGCATCTGAACTGGCAGTACAACTGGGCGGTGTCCTTGAGGGGACCGATGTGGAGCTTTTCGCCTGCGGCGGACTTGAAGAAGCCCGCGCGGGAGACCTCAGCTTCTGCAAGGATCCGAAGCATGTGAAGCTCGTCGCCGAGACGAAGGCTTCCTGTGTGCTGCTGCCGCCGGACTGGACGCTGGGCGCGCCGTGCGCGATCATCCGCGTCGAAGACCCCAACCACGCCTGCATGAAGGCCGCCGCGCTCTTCGCCCCGCCCGCGCCTGTGCGCGCACCGGGCGTGCACCCGACGGCGATCGTCGATCCGAGCGTGAAGCTCGGTGTGAACGTCCATATCGGCCCCTATACGATCGTTGAAAAGAACGCGGTCGTCGGCGACGGCGCCGTGATCGAAGCGCAGGTCTTCATCGGCGAATACTGCGAGGTCGGCGCCGGCTCCCACATCTACCCGCAGGTTACGCTCCGCGAGGGCACCAAGCTCGGCAAGGGCGTGATCCTCCATTGCGGCGTGCGTCTGGGCGGCGACGGCTACGGCTACAACACGACGTTCGAGAACGGTCTGCCGAAGATCGAGAAGATTCCGCAGCTCGGCATCGTCGAGCTCGGCGACGGCGTGGAGATCGGCTCCAATACGACAATCGACCGCGCCCGCATCGGCCGCACCTATATCGGGCCGATGACGAAGATCGACAACCTCGTGCAGATCGGCCACAACGTGAAGGTCGCGGGCTACTCGGGCATCATCGCCCAGGCCGGTGTTGCGGGATCCACGCAGATCGGCTCGGGCTGTCTCATCTGGGCGCAGGCCGGCATTTCCGGACACATCAAGATCGCCGACGGCGTGCAGGTGGGGCCGCAGGCCGGCGTGCCGCAGAGCCTCGACGGCTCGATCAAGTACGTCATCGGCACGCCCGCCACGTCCATGAAGGATATGGCCGCCGTCGCGCTCGCCCCGAAGCTCATTCAGAAGACGCGCGCCGAACTCAAGGCGCTCAAGGCCGAAGTCGCCGAACTGAAGAAGGTGTAATCATGTGACCGGAGGCCGAGGCGTCATGAAGCGAGCGCGTCTTCTCTTCCTCACGGGTCTGCTGGCGGCCGCGGCGATGGCGGAATCGGCGCCGCAGCCGTTCCCGCGTTCGCTCGTGTCGCGTCTGCTCGACGCGCGCGACGGTTCGCGCGCGCCGTTCAAGCGCATGTGGTATGCGGCGGACGAGAAGGTGGCCGATGCGGACTGGACGTTCGACGTCGCCCGCGTGGAAGGTCTCCTCGAGAAGGTGCTCGTCCTCTCCCCCGACGGCTCCTACCGCCTCAAGCGCGACATCAAGGAGGAGAACGCCCGTCTCGCGAGCAACAACGCGCTGGCCTACGTCAACCGCGTCATCGCCGAATGGGGCGTGCTGCAGCTGGACACGACCTTCGACCGCTGCGACGCCGAGACGATCCGTCTGCTCGGTGGCTACCGCGTGGACCTCGATCCCGATTTCTGGACCAAGTTTGCGATCTTTACGAAGAAGGGCGTGGTCGGCGGCGGCTCGATGAAGGCCGGCGGCTGGATTACCGCCTGGAAGATCACCCCCGCGCTCTTTCTCGTGCTGACAAACGACCTCGGCACGGAAGGCCATCCGCGCGACTACCAGTTCGTGATGTGGGACGGCAAGAAGGACTGGCCGATCGTCGGCTTCGACAGCTTCCCCGATGCGAACCGCGTCACGCTCGTGAAACGCATTCTCACTTCGGCGACGGCCGTGAACAACCTCGCCGTCGCCATCCACATGCGCGAGGCGAACCGCGGCTCCTACATGGCGGACTACGTCGAGTCGCTGCTGCGCCGCGCGGCACTGGAAGGATGCGAGACGGCGTTCCACAACCTCGGCGTGCTGATGGAGGAGAAAAAGCGTCCCGAAGAGGCCGCGGCGTTCTACAGCCGCGAGCGGGCCTCCTCCGCCAAGACCAAGGCCGCGACGGAACCCGCGAAAAAGGAGACGCGCTAGCCATGTTCGCCGTTCGCGCCTATCTGCTCGACATCAGCCGGGACAAGGTCCCGACCATGGGCACGCTGAAACTGCTCGTCGACTTGCTCGCGAAGTTCAACTACAACCAGCTCCAGCTCTACACGGAACACACCTTCGCCTATTCGCAGCACAAGGCCGTGTGGGAGAACGCGTCGCCGCTCACGCCGGGCGAGATCCGCTCCCTCGACGCCTACTGCGCGATGAACGGCATCGAGCTCGTGCCGAACCAGAATTCGTTTGGGCACCTCGAGCGCTGGCTGACGCGGCCCGACTACAACGGCCTCGCCGAACTTCCCCAGGGCGGGGCGCCGCTGCCGTGGGGCGGCTTCAAGAAGGATCCGACGACGCTGTGTCCGACCGATCCGAAGACGCTGGAGTTTCTCGACGGACTCTATGGCGAGCTCCTGCCGAACTTTGAGTCGAAGCTCTTCAACATCGGCTGCGACGAGACATTCGACCTGCTCGGCCGCGGGCGCAGCGCGGCCGCCGTCGCCGCCCAAGGCGAAGGCCGCGTCTACCTGGAATTTCTGAAAAAGGTCGCCGATCTCGCACGCAAGCACGGCAAGCGCCCGATGTTCTGGGGCGATGTCATCCTCAAGCATCCCGAGCTCGTGCCGGAACTGCCGAAGGACCTCATCGCCCTCGACTGGGGCTACGAGGGCAACCACCCGTTCATGGACGAGGCGGCGAAGTTCAAAGCCGCCGGGCTCGACTTCTACGTTTGCCCCGGCACGAGCGCCTGGAACTCCCTCGCCGGCCGCGTCGAGAACATGCGCGAGAACATGATCGCCGCCGAGAAGGCCGGCCGCCTCTGCGGCGCCAAGGGCTTCATGGTGACGGATTGGGGCGATGGCGGACACTGGCAGCCGCTCGCGGCCTCCCTCCCGGGCCTGGTCTACGGGGGCGCGCTCGCCTACGAAGGCGTGGCGGCGGCGAAGATGGATCTTGAATCCGCCCTCAACGGCATCATGGGCGTTCCGCTCGGCGGCACGCTGCTGCGCCTCGGTACGCTTTATCTGCGCGGCGGCGCGTTGCGTGCGAATGCTTCCGAGTTTTTCCGCATCCTGGCCAACGACCACGGCTATTCCCGCCATCCCGGCCTCACGGAGCCCATCTTGGCCGAAATCTCCTCCATCGCCGAAGGCTGCCGCCACACGGCGGCGGCCTATGCAGGCGGCGCGTATCCGAACGTCTGGGCGCAGGAGATCGTACACATGGCGAACCTGGTCGACGCCGCCTGCAACCGGCGCGACGAACGCCGGCTCCGTTTCCTTCGAGAAGAGCATGACGACGTGTGGAAACTCCGCAACCGCCTCGGCGGCATGGCGGATTCACGCGAAAAGATTCCCCGTTTCTGATTCTCATTCGTTCATTCACCCATGAGGACGGCATGGATGTCGGTTTCGCCGCAGAGGAGCATCACGAGGCGGTCGATGCCGATGGCGACGCCGGCGGCGGACTTGACGAGCGGCAGCAGGTCGAGAAACTCGTCGTCGATCGGGTAGTCGCTCTCGCCGAGAAGGCGGCGTTCCTCGCGGGCGGCGCAGAAGCGCATGCGCTGTTCGGCGCCGTCGCAGAGTTCGGAGAAGCAGTTGCCGAGTTCGAGTCCGTTGCAATAGAGCTCCCAGCGTTCCGCCACGTTGCCGCGCAGCTTTGAGAGCGAGGCGGCGGCGGGCGGGTAGTCCATGAGGAAGACGAAACCGGCGGGAAGGTGCGGCTCGATCTTCGTGGCCATGTCGTAGTCGAAGCGGTCCCGGTCCCAGTCCGTGAACGGATTCCACCCCGCATGTTTGACATACATCTCCTCGACCGTGACCGTGGTCGTGGGGACTGTCCCCCGGTGCGGCAGGAGGGCGGCGAGCATGTCCTGCGTGTCGGCGAGGATGGTGCGGTAGTCCGCGTTGGTACGGTACCATTCGATCATCGTGAATTCAGGATTGTGGCGCGCCCCGCATTCCCCCTCGCGGAAGCAGGGTCCGATCTGGTAGATCTTCGAACAGCCGGCTGCCAGCAGCTTCTTCATCTGCAGTTCCGGCGAGGCGCGGAGGAACTGCCTGCCGCAGGGCGGGCAGTCGATGTGCGGCTCGGGCGCGGGGGCGGCGATGCGCACGGGTGTCGTCACTTCGAGAAAATCGCGGGCGTCGAAAAAGTCGCGGATCGTGCGCAGGATCTTCGCACGTTTCTCCAGCCGGCCGAGGAGGCCGGTCGGCCTGTCACCAAAATTCCCATTGTCCATAGGCAGATTATATCACAAATTTCATTTCACAGATGGTCTGAAATATGAGATAATACAATTCACATGGCTATTACTAGACACTTTCGGGTTATGGCCCTTGCGGTCTGCTGTGCGGTTTTCTCCGCCGTCTCTGCATGGGAGGGAAATGTCTGCCTGAACAAGTCCGCCGTCACCGACGCGTCGGGGCAGCTCGTCGTACTCGGAACCGAGGGTTCCTGGAACGACAATGGCGACGTCAAGGAGTGCGTCTTCGATGGCAATACGGGAACCTTCTTCGATCCGCCGTCCTCCGCCAACCAGATCGGCAGCGCATGGGCGGGCATCGCCCTCACGACCTCCAGCCTCGTGACGCGCGTGAGCTACGTGGGCCGCAGCAGCTCCACCGCCTCGCGCATGGCCGGCTGTCTCTTCCAGGGCGCGAACGCGGCGGACTTCTCCGACGCGGAGACGTTCCACGTCGTCTCTCCTCCATCCGGGTGGGACGGCACGACGTGGGTGAACGTCACCCTCGACAACGTGTACGGCCCCTACACCTATCTGCGCATCATCGGCCTCTACTGCGGCAATGCCGGCGAAGTCGAATTCTGGGGCCTTGCCCAGAGCGGCGAGGCCGTGCCCGCCGCGCCCCCGATCGACGCCACGTGGTTTCTGAACCAGCATGCAGGCTTTCGCCTCGTCTCCGACGCGGACGTTCCGCAGGTCTATCGCATCCAGCGGCGCGAAAGCGCGAAGGACGCCTACGCGACCATCGCCATCGCCGCGCCGTCGAAGGGCAACGAAACCTGCACGTGGATTTCCTCGGCCAACTCGTCCGCCGGCGGCGACTACCGCGTGCGCGGCGTCAATGCGAACGGCAAGGGCGTATGGACGACGTTCTCGATCACCTCGCGCGTCGAGGCCGTGGGCACGTGGATCGGCACGGAAGGCTCGTGGGACAACAGCGGCAACACGGGCGACAAGGCATTCGACGGCGACCCGGCGACGTTCTTCGACGCGCCCTCGGGCGGCGCCACCTGGACGGGGCTCGACCTCGGCCGGCCCCAGATGATCGTCGGCGTGAGGTACGTGCCGCGCTCCAACAACGCCGCGCGCATGGTGGGCGGACGCTTCGAGGGCGCCAACTCGCCAGATTTCATGGACGCGCGCACGCTTTTCACGATCACCGAGCGTCCTCCTGAGGGCGACATCACGGAGGTCGCGTTCGACGATGCTGTTGCGGGCTTCTACCGCTACGTGCGCTACGTGAGCCCGTCGCAGGGCTTCTGCAATGTCTCGGAGATGTCCTTCCTGCTGCCGGAGGGCCGCATCGACGGGCCGGCCGCGCCGAGCCTCTCGACGCCGCCGGGTTTCAGCCTGACGAACGTGACGGTGGCGCTCGACTATCCCGTCGACGGCGCGGAGATCTTCTACACGCTCGACGGTTCCACGCCGTCTGGCGTCGCCACGGAGAACTGCTTCCGCTATACGCGTCCGCTCGTCTTCGGCGACGTGTCGAGCCGCACGAACCGCCTCGCGCTCATCCCCACGAATCCGCCGGAGATGTGGTCGCACACGCAGTACGGGTGGGCGGCGCCCAAGAGCGACCAGCCGGACGTGAACGTGCTTCGCGCGCGGGCGTTCAAGAACGGCGTCGCGTGCACGAACGAGGTGTGCGGCACGTGGTTGATCGGCTCGACGGTGACCGGCCACACGCTGCGCGTCGTCTCGTTGCAGACGGACGAGGCCAACTTTTTCTCCGACGCGACCGGCCTCATGGTGCCAGGCGACGTGTACAACACCCTCGGCTGGAACGGGCATTCCGTGGGCATGCCGAACGCGAACTATTTCCAGCACGGCGAGGCGTGGGAGCGCCCCGTCATGTTCGAACTCTTCGAGACGAACCGTGAGGAGGTGGTCGCGCAGACGCTCGGCGTGCGCATGCACGGCAACTGGTCGCGGTCGTGCGCGCAGAAGACGATGGGATTCTACGCGCGCGACGAATACGGCAAGAAGAAGGTCAAGTACCGGCTCTTCGGCGACGAAGACCAGACTGAATTCAAGCGCTTCCTGCTGCGCAACAGCGGCAACGACTGGTACAAGTCGGGCCTGCGCGACGCCTTCGGACAGTCCCTCTTCAGAGGATGGGTCTCGTGCGGCACGCAGGGCTACGAGCCGACGGTCGTCTATGTGAACGGCGCCTACTGGGGCATCATGAACTTCCGCCACCACTACTCGAAGCACTACTTCGAGGGCTGGTACGGCGCGGATCCGGAGAACCTCGACTACGTCAAGATGGCGGCTTCGAGGGGCTACGAGGTGCAGGAGGGTGACGACGAGGCGTATCTCGAGCTGGTGGACTACCTCAACGCGCACGATCTCAAGACCGACGAGTCGGCCTGGGCATACGTGCAGACGCGCATCGACATCGACAACATGATCGACTACAGCATCGTCAACATGTTCGTGGGCAACACCGACTGGCCCAACAACAACCAGGGCTTCTGGCGCGAGCGCGTGGCCTATTCGCCCACGGCCGCCGTGCCGCATGACGGACGCTGGCGCTTCGTCGCGTTCGACACCGACCACGGCCTCGGGCTCAACAGCTCCGCCTCGACCGACATGGTGAGCCAGGCAAGGAACCACCCGTTCTTCAAAATCCTGAGCGACAATCCCGAATTCGTAAAACGCCTCGCGACGCGCTATTCCGATCTGCTGAACACCGCCCTTGCGCCGGCGCGCACGACGGCCCTCCTCGACGCGGCGGCCGCGCGCGTGCGCGGCGAGATGGCGCGCCACGTCTCGCGCTGGTCGCGCCAGATATCCGTCTCGAACTGGGAGGGCGAGATCTCCACCATCCGCGCGTTCCTCCAGAGCCGCGAGGCCAACGTGCGCCAGAACCTGAACAGCTATTTCGGCGTCGGCGCATCCTACGCGCTCACGGTGGCGACGAACGGTTTCGGCCGCGTCAAGGTCAACACGCTCTCCTCCGGATCCGGCGAGGGGCGCATCTCCCTGCCCTTTACGGGAAACTACTTCGAGAACGTGCCTGTCACGCTCACGGCGACGCCCGAAACGGGCTGGCGCTTCGTCGCATGGGTTCTGGACGACGGTTCGGAGCCCCGTCGCACGCCCTCGATATCCCTTTCGGTGAAGAGCGCACTCCAGGCGACGGCGTTCTTCACGCCCGCCTCTCCGGTGAACCTCGTTGTCAACGAGGTCATGGCCGACGCCGACACGCCCGATTGGTTTGAAATCTACAACGCCGGCGCGGAGGAGGCCGATCTGGGCGGCTGCTGGCTCTGCGACGACAACGCGAAGCACATGACGGAGATTCCGCTGGGCGTCGTCCTTGCGCCGGGCGCGTGCCTTCTCGTTCGCGCCGACGACGCGCTTCTCGCAGGTGTCGATGAAAACGGCGTGCTCACCGTTCCATTTGGCCTCGCCAAGAAGGGCGACGAGGTGAACCTCTGGAACGCGGAACGCACTGAGCTTCTGGCACACGTCGACTTTGGCCCGCAGACGCTGAACGTGAGCGAGGGCTGCTGGCCGAACGGCGTGACGAATGCGTGGGCCGTGCAGGCGGTGGCGACGCCCGGCGCGCCGAACAGAGGGCCGGGCGCGACGGGCGCGTGGCTACCGGACGGCGTCGCCACGCAGGTGCTCGCCGGCGCGAGCGTGGCGCTATCGTGCGCCGTCACGAATACTGCGCTTGCAGGCGCCTACAGCCTAATTGAAAGTCCCGTCGCTGCGGCGCGCATTTCGCAGACCGGGCAATTCACCTGGCAGGTTCCCGCCAAGACGCGTGCGGGATCCTATTCCTTCCGCGTGGGCTGGACCTCGGACGACGCTCAGGAGAGCGACGAGACGACGCTGGTCGTCGCCGTCATGCGCGAGGACGAGATTGAGCTGCCGGTTCCTCCGGTCTTGGCGTACATGAACGCAACGCGCATCGCCGCTTCTCCGCTCGTCTATTGGGAGGCGTCTCCATACGCCGTTTCGTACACCGTGGAGCGCGCTTCGAAACGCGCCGGGCCCTATGCGGTGGCAGCCCGTCTGGGGAAGGGCGCGACGACGTGGCGCGACGGCTCCGCGGTGGGCGTTTCGCAGACCAACTGGTACCGCGTCGTCTCCACGTCGGCGCAGGGGCTCACTTCCGTCACGCAGCCGCAGCGGGCGTGGGCGAGCGGCTTCGCGCATATTTTCGAGGGGGAGATCATCGGCACGGAGGGGTCGTGGCACGATCAGGGC
Organism: uncultured bacterium; assembly: GCA_902803135.1. Taxonomy (GTDB): domain Bacteria; phylum Verrucomicrobiota; class Kiritimatiellia; order RFP12; family UBA1067; genus RUG572. The sequence continues at coordinate 20,844 of CADCPA010000011.1, read as the reverse complement.
GACGCGAAGGAGAATCTTTTCGACGGCGACACATCGACGTTCTTCGACGCGCCGGGCAATCCGGCCTGGGGCGGGTTGGACCTCGGCGTGGCCAACTGGCGCGTCATTTCGAAGATCCGCTACTGGCCGCGCGTGAAATGGTCCGACCGCATGAAAGATAGCCGGTTCCACGTTTCGAGCGTGGCGGACTTCTCGTCCCGCTCGACCGTGGCGAAGATCACGTCCTCCCCGCCGCAGAACGCCTGGACCACGATCACGCCCGCCTACACGAACACCTGGCGCTACGTGCGCTGGTATGCCGAGAGCGGCAACGGCAACGCGTCCGAGATCGAATTCACGGGGTTCGACAATGTGCCGTCCGCTCCCGCGTCGCTGAACGCCGATACGAGCGCTGCGATGAGCGCCATCCTCACGTGGCCTGAAGTTTCGCGCGTCTCGGGCTATCTCGTATGGACCAACGGCGCCGTGTGCGCCTTCGTGGCCACGAACGCGGCCGTCTGCGCGCGCAGTTCGCGCGCTTCCACCACGTTCGGCGTCTCCGCGGTCAACGGCAGCGCGCAGAGCGCACGCATCTCGCTGCAGCTCCCTCCCGCGCCGCCGCCGCCGTTCGCCCTCATTTTCCGTTAAAACAACAGGATCGTACAGCAGAAGATATGAAGAAGCAGGCTTTCACGAATATGGTCATCGCCCAGTCGGGCGGTCCGTCCATGGTCATCAACCAGTCCCTCGTGGGCGCGGTGCTCGCGGCCCGTGCGAAGAAAGTCGGCACGAAGATCGGCAAGATCCTCGGCGCGCGCCACGGCATCGCCGGCATTCTCGGCCGCGACTATGTGGACCTCCGCAAGGTCGACGGAAAGAAGCTCCTCGCCATTGCCGCCACGCCGAGTTCCGCGCTCGGATCCTGCCGTCTGAAGCCGACGGCGGAGGACTGCCGCAAGATCTTCGAGGAATTCAAGCGTCTCAAGGTCGGCTACTTCTTCTACATCGGCGGCAACGACTCGGCCGATGCCGCGCGCATCGTCGCGGAGGAGGCGGAGAAGGACGGCTATCCGCTCGTGTGCTACCACATTCCGAAGACGATCGACAACGACTTGCGCAGCTGCGACCACACGCCGGGCTTCGCCTCGGCCGTGCGTTTCGTTGCGAGCGCGCTCAAGGGCGACGATCTCGACAACCGTGCGCTCGGCGGCGTGAAGATCGACGTGATCATGGGCCGCGACGCGGGCTTCCTCACGGCCGGTGCGGCGCTGGCGCGCGCGCATCGGGACGACGGTCCGCACCTCCTCTATTTCCCGGAACGTCCGTTCAGCGAAGAGACGTTCGTGGCGGACGTCCAGGCGACGATGAAGAAGTTCGGCCGCTGCGTGATCGCCGTCTCCGAAGGCATCAAAGACGAGACGGGCGCGTCCATCGGCGCGAAGTTCGCCGGCGGCGAGAAGGACAGCCACGGCAACGTGCAGATGAGCGGCACGGGCGCGCTCGGCGACTACCTCTCGCGCGTCGTGAAGGAGAAGGCGGGCGTGAAGCGCGTGCGTGCCGATACGTTCGGCTACCTGCAGCGTTCCTTCCCCGGCGTCGCTTCGAAGGTCGACCAGAAGGAAGCGCGCACCGCCGGCGCCGCCGCCGTGAAGGCCGCCCTCGCGGGCCAGCTGACGAAGGGCACGATCGCCATCGTGCGCAAGCCCGGCAAGAAGTACGCCGTCGCGTTCGAGCCGCAGCCCGTCGCCAACGCCGCCAAGTACACGCGCAGCCTGCCCGACGCCTACATCGCCGCGAACGGCCACGACGTGACGAAGGCCTTTCTCGACTATGCCCGCCCGCTGGTCGGCGAACTTCCCGCGTGCGAGATTCTGTGAAGGTCGAGGCGCATGCGAAAGTCAACCTCACGCTCGACGTGCTCGGCGTGAGGCCTGACGGCTATCACGACCTTCGGAGCATTGTTCTGCCCATCCCGCTGCACGATGACATCGAGCTCGTCGCGGCGGACGATCTGGCGGTTTCCTTTGCGCCGGAGGGGCTGTCCCCCGCCACGCTCGCCGCGCTGGCTGACCTTCCTCCCGAGAAGAACCTCGCGTGGAAGGCCGCGCGCGTGCTTCAGGCGGCGACGGGGTGCACGAAGGGCGCGCACATGACGATCACGAAGCGCATTCCCGCAGGTGCGGGCATGGGCGGCGGTTCGTCCGACGCCTCGGCCGTGCTGAACGGCCTGAACGAGCTGTGGGCGCTGAATCTGCCGAAGGCGCGGCTCTGCGAGCTCGCGGCCGAGGTCGGCAGCGACGTGCCTGCGCTGACGCTGGGCGGACCCGTCCTCATGGAAGGGCGGGGCGAGCGGGTGACGCCGCTGGCTGAATCCGCCCTGGCGGGTTATCCGATTCCCGACCTGTCGCGCCTCGTCGTGTACACGCCGCCGGTCTTCGTTTCCACGCCCGCCGTCTTCCGGGAATTCCGTGAGACGGACCGCGGTCTCGGGGCGAACGACCTGCAGCCGGCCGCGTGCCGACTGCATCCCGAAATCAAGGCAGCCCTCGCCAAGTTGACGGCCGAGGGCTGCGAAGGCGTCAGGATGTCGGGGTCGGGGTCAACCGTTTTCGGCTGGCGCCGTCACGGCTGACACGAACGCCAGCCAGTCCGCGTTGGAGAGATCCTCCGCGCGGGTTCTGGCGAGCGGGATGGACTCCTTCTTGCCCGTGCGGGCGATGGGGAGTTCGAACGCCGCCTCGGGCAGCTCGCTGTTTTTGAACGTGGCGCCGAGCTGTTTGCGGCGATGTTCGAAGGCGAGCTTCGTGTAGCGGTGGAACGCGTCGCGCGCGGCCGCGGACAGATTGTCGTTGCGGTGGTGGCGCACAAGCCTGACGACCGTGGAGCCGATTTCCGGGCGCGGCCAGAAGCAGCTGGCGGCGACCTTGCGCACGGCCTTGACGTCGTAATCCAGCTGGGCCCAGACGCCGGCGAGGCCGCGCGTCTTCGAACCGGGGCCGGCGACGAGACGGTCCGCCACCTCGGTCTGCACCAACACCACCATCACGGCCGGCGAGAGGCGCTGCACGAGTTCAAGCAGAATGCGCGTACCGGCCTGGTAGGGTAGATTCGAGACGAGGAAGGGATAGTCGTCGCAGGCGCCTCCCGCGATGAAGTCGAGCGCGTCGCCCTTGTTCACCGTGAGGTTCGCCGGCGAGCCGAGCGATCCGGCCAGGCGGTCCGCCAGCACGGGGTCCTTTTCGATCGCCGTGACCCGGCAGCCGCGCTGCAGCAGACCTTCGGTGAGGACGCCGCGTCCGGGTCCGATTGCCAGCACGCGCGTCGGCGCGCCGGGCGGAAGGCCCGCCGCGTCGATGATCGCGTCGAGGGCGTTCTTGTCGATGAGGAAGTTCTGGCCGAGGACCTTATTCGGATGGAATCCGTTGGCAAGGCACCATTCTTTGACTTGGCGGGGACTCGTGAGATTCATTGAGGAATCACTTTTCGGATGGCGGCGGATAGATCTTGATGAACGCTTCGGCGCGGAGGCGGTCGATCCATTCCTTGTACTTGGCAGCGGCGAGATCCTTCTTCACGTTGGCTTCGATTTCCTCGTAGGCTTCCGCGAACGAGCGCTTCCGCTCCTTCGTCTGGCCGATCTTCTTCACGATGAAGCCCCAGCCGTCGAGGTTGAGGAGCGGCGAGGTTTCGCCGACGACGAGCTTGTCGATCGCCGCGGCGATTTCGGGGCGGAACGCCTCCTCGGGCTTGACGTTCTTCCAGAGTCCGCCGTCTTTCGCATGGGAGTCGGCCGAAAAGGACTTGGCGAGATCGGCGAAGGGCTCGCCCTTCCTGAGGCGGGCGAGGATCTCCTCGGCGCGCTTTTCGACGGTCGGGGCCTGGTCGTCGGCCGGGGGACGCAGCAGGATGACGCTGACGGACGTGCTGGCCTGCGTGTTGTAGCGTTCCGGATGGTTCTTGTATTCCGCCTGCATCGCGGCGGGAGTCGCCTCGACGGTCTTCTCGACGAGCTGGAAGCGCATCGCCTGAATGATCATCTCGTCGCGGATCTGGTTGCGCCAGTCGATTTCCGAGACGCGGGACTGCGCGAGCGACAGGTTGAGCTTGTTCAAGTCGCCGTCGAAGTTGTCCTTGACGATTTCGCGCACACGATTGTCCACGATCCATTCCTGCATCTGGAGCTTGCGTTCCACGGCCAGGCGCAGGATAAGGCGGCGGTCGATTGCGGTCTGGACGGCGTTGCTGTAGGCGAGGCCGAAGTCCATGCCGGGCTTCAGGGCGCCGGTACGGCGCATCTCGCCGGCGATTTCATCGACGGTGATGACGTCGTCGTTCACCTTGGCCGCGAGGCCGTCAAGTGTGGCAGCCGGGAGCAGGCCCGTCGTGAGAACGCCGGCAAAGCAGAGGAATCGTGCAAAAGAAGTCTTTTTCATGGGGCAAAAGAATATCATAACCTGTTCAGGGTGGCAACTCTCAACTTGTGCGGCTTAGCGGCGTTTGAGTCCGGCGCCGCCAGACGGACGCGTCGCCCGCACCGCCGGCTTGCCGCTTGAGCCGGAGTCCGGCTTCGGCGCGGCGCCGGGTTTGGATCCTGAAGACCGCGAACCCGACGAGGGTTTCGATCCGGTCGAGGGCTTGGCCGAGGTCGGCTTCGGTGCCGAGGCGGGGCGCGCCGCCAGACCCGGCTGGGTGGCGGGCTTGGCGATTGCGGGACGAGCCGTCGTCGCCTGGTAGCCGCTCTTCGGCGGCGTCGGTTTGGCGGCGCTTGGCTTGCCCGAGGCCGGCTTCGGGTTCTTGATCACGGCCGGGCGTCCCGTCGAACCGTGTCCCGAAGGGCCTGTCCCCGCGCGATGTCCCGACGGGGTCGGCGTCCGGCGCGCCGACGAATGGCGGCGGCCGCCGCCGGGCGGCGGAATGCCGGGCCCGTAGCCGTAGCGGGGATCGCCGTAGTAGGCGGGGCCGACAGAACCCGGACCGATGTAGTCCGTACGTTCAATGATGACGGGCTGATCGACATAGGCCGGCGCGACGACGGTGCCGGCGGGCACGACCGTGGCGGGGGCGACAGTCGTCGTACCGTAGGTCGTCGTGCCGTAGTCCGATGTGTAGTAGCTCGAATAGGCGGGATCGACGCACCCGGCCCCCACGAGGCCGAGGCCGGCGAGGAGGGCGATCATCTGGGCATTGAGGGTAAGGTTCATGTGGCACCTTCTTTCCGTTTCGTTGTCAGAAGGCTAGGTGAAAGGCGCAACGTCTTCTGACAGGCGATATTATAGCACAATTTCAGCGAGAATGGTATAACGGCGTGAAGAAGTGAAGAAGTGACTTGCGAAAGCCCGCATTTTTTGAGATAATAAGCACTTCTGAAAGGAAGAGAGGATTGACGCGCATGCCCACCACCATCACGATGAAAGATCACCGGTCGTTGTTCCGCCAGTTGCTGGCGGGCATGTACGATGCGGTGCTGATCACCGATCCCAACGGGCACTTGATTGAACTCAATCCGCGCGCCAAGGAGTATTTCCTCTACGAGCAGACCGACGAGGTGCGTGACGAGCCGGTCGGGCGCTTTGTGCCGGGCGTGACGCCCGAGATGGTGCAGCGCATCCGCGCGGGCCTCGAGCAGGCGCGCCACATGATGCTCGACGCGAACTGCCTCCGCAAGGATGGTACGACGTTTGCCGCCGAAGTGACGGTGAGCCTGATCGATCTGCTCAACCCCGGCGACCTCGTGTTCACCATTCGCAACACCGAGCGCCGCCGCCGCCAGATCGCCGCCTTCCGCACGCGGGGCAACGCCTACGAGGTTTCGCAGGCCGCCCTGTTCGCCTGCACGGCGGACGGGCGTTTCACGGCGGCCAATCCGGCGTTTTTGCAGATGTTCGGCCTTGAAACGGAAGAAGAGGCTTGCAAGGCCTTCTTTGCCGAGTATTTTGAAGATGAACCGCTTGCTGCGCTGTTCAAGCAGGCGCTGGCCGGCGAAACGACCAGCATCCGCATCACGGCCGAGGAGGACGGCACGGCGGCGAAGGACGTCGAGGTGCAGCTGGCGCCGGATCGTCAGGGCAAGAAGACGGTCGGTGTCGTCGGTTCGGTCATTCGGGTGTAGGAGATGAGAGGCAATCGTAGTTTGGGACCGCGGGCGCCGAAGTTCGCCGCGAATGTCGAAACGCTGGTCGTCAACCGTCCGGATGCGGGCAAAACCCTTCAGGATTTCCTCGCGGCACGTCTGGGGCTTTCCCGCCGTGCCGCGAAGGCGGTGATCGACGGCCGCAGCGTGTGGGTGAACCGCCGTTGCACGTGGATTGCGCACCATCTGCTGAAAACGGGCGATTCGATTGAAATTCCCAAGGCCGTCGCCGCCGCCGCCCGCCGCCAGGCCGGCAGCACGAAGACCGTCCTCGTGCCGGAAGAGCGCAAGCACGTGCGCGTGCTCGTGCAGACGAACGACTATGTCGTCGCGGACAAGCCGGCGGGCATTCTGTCGAACGAGGATCCGAAGTCCGTCGAGGCGATTCTCCGCGTGCAGCTCGACGAGCCGACCCTTCAGGCCGTGCATCGTCTCGACCGCGACACGACGGGCTGCCTCCTGTTCGCCAAGACCTACGCCGCCTATCTCGCGGCGGTCGAAGTGTTCAAGACGCGTCGCGTCCAGAAGAGCTATTGCGCCATCGTGGCCGGCCGGTTCCCGTTCGCCCATCAGAAGATCGACGTGCCGCTGGACGACCAGCCGGCCGTGTCGCACGTCGCCCGCGAAGCCGTGGGCCCCGACGCCTCCTTCCTCCGCGTGCGCATCGAGACGGGCCGTACAAACCAGATTCGCCGCCACCTTTCGGGCATTCGCTTCCCGATCGTCGGCGACCGCACGTTCGGCCTCAAGAGCGCGCGCGACCCCCGTCTCATGACGGTGCCGCGCCAGATGCTGCATGCCGCCTCGCTTTCGCTGCCGAATCCGATGGAGAAGGGGTCGGAACTCAAAGCGCACGCGCCGCTTCCCGCGGACTTCCGCGCCGCCCTGCGCCTCTTCGGCATGGGCAAAAAGTGAGCCCCAAAGCCTCCCGACGCGACTTTTCTTTCTGCGTACGCACTTTTCTGTTTTCAAACCGCAAAAAAGGGTGTATGATATGTGCAGACGCGTGGTAGTTGCGTCCCAAACGGCGCGCCGCCCGTCATAAAGGAAAGGACAGACAAATGGCTACAAAGAAGGCCCCTGCTAAAAAGGTTCCCGTGAAGAAGGCTGCTGCACCCGCGAAGAAGTGCTGCTGCGCCAAGAAGGCCGCGGAGAAGCCCGCGCCGGCCAAGAAGTGCTGCTGCGCCAAGAAGGCCGCCGCCCCCGCCAAGAAGGCCGCTCCCGCGAAAAAGGCCGCGGCGCCGGTGAAGAAGGCAGCTGCGCCTGCGAAGAAGGCCCCCGCCAAGAAGGCGGCGAAGAAGTAATTCGCGTTCCGCGGAACGTGCTCGAAGAGCTTGCCCGTGCCGATTCGACGGGCAAGCTCTTTTTTGTTTTGAGCTGACGGTTGAGCGTTGGGAGTCGGGCGCGTCGGACGTTGAAACCCGCAACTCGCACTAGAGCGGACTTCGGTTTTATGCTATACTATATTCCTCATGAATGCCAATATCGCCATACCGTTCTCGAATGGGGAGGTCTTCCCTCATTTCGGACGTTGCACCCGGTTCAAGCTTTACACGATTGCGGACGACCAGGTCGTCTCGTCCGAAGAGAAGGAGGCGGGCGACGTCGGCCATGAGGATCTGGCGCTGTGGCTGCTCCAGCAGGGAGTGAATGTCGTCGTGTGCGGCGACATCGGCCCCGGAGCCTTCGGCGCGCTGGTCGCGGCGGGCATCATTCCCCTCGCGGGCGTTTCCGGTTCGGCGGACGTCGCCATCGCGCAGCTGATCGCGGGTACGCTCGTTGCGATGGGCGGTGCCACGTGCGGCGGCCACGGCGGCGGGTGCGGTGGCGCGCAGGGCGGCGGCTGCGGCGGTTGCCATTGCCACGGCGGTTCCTGCGGCGGACACTGAGGATTTTCAAATGCTGGAGGTGCGGAACATCGCGTTTTCCTGGGGAGCGGCGAACCTCCTCGAAGATGTGTCCTTCTCGGTGGCGCCCGGCGAGACGGCCGTTCTGGCCGGGGCAAACGGGGTGGGCAAGACGACGTTGCTCAAGATTTTGGCAGGGCTCTGCTGTCCCTCGTCCGGCACCGTGCTGGCCGATGGTGTGGACACCTTTGCACAGCCTCTGCGCTTCCGCCGCATCATGGGCTATCTGCCCGAATCGGCTCCGGCCGACCCCGATCTGACGGTCAAGCGCTACCTTCGCTACCGCGCCACCTTGCGCGGCGAGATGTCGAAGAAGATCCGCCACCGCGTGCTCGAGGCGATGAACCTGTGCGGACTCGAAGACCACGCCGACACCTACATCGGCACGCTGTCCTTCGGTCTGCGCAAACGCGTGGCGCTTGCCGACGCGCTGCTGCTGCGCCCGCGCTTCCTGCTGCTGGACGACCTCCTGGCCGGACTCGATCCGGCGACGCGCTTTTCGTTCGGCCGCATCCTCGCGGCCATCTCTTCCTTCGCCGCCATCATCGTGAGCGGCCATGAAATCGACGAGTTGGCGTCCTGGGCGACGAAGTTCTACGTGCTGCAGAGCGGCCACATCCTCGGCGCCAAGACGGCGTTCGGCGTGAAGAACCTGCTCGGCCTGGCGCCGCGCACGGAAGGCGGTGCGGCATGACGCGGACGCTGCGCGTGGTCTTCGCCCGCACGTTCGGGCGTCTCGCGCCCTCGCCGTCGACGGCTGTGGCGCTGGCGGGCTTTCTCGCGCTGGCGGGCGGCTTCTTCGTGCGCGCGCTGTTCCGCGGCGAGGGCGGCACGATGCCGGTCGCCGCGCTCTGGGCGGTGGCGGCGGCGCCGTTTCTGCCCGCGCTCGCGGCATTGCTGACGATGCGCCTGCTGGCCGACGAACGCGCGAGCGGACGCCTCGACTTGCTGCTCACGGCGCCGGTCCGCGAGCGCGACATCGTCGTGGGCAAGCTGCTGGGCGCCTTCGCGATGGTCGTGCTGGCGATCGCGCTCTATCTGCTCGTGCCTCTGTTCGTCCTGCCGTTCTTCGCCCCGGCGCTGCGCGACACGCTGTCGTTCGCGGTTTTTCTGCCCGCGGCCCTGGCGCTGGCGCTGCAGGGGATGCTCTGGTGCGCGACCGGTCTGCTGGCGAGCGCGTGTTTCCGCCATGCCGCCTCCGCGGCCTTCGCCTCCCTGCTGCTGATGCTGGCGCTGCCGCACGCGCTCTTCGCCGCGGCGACGGCCTGGGCGCCGGTTCTGCGTGCGCATTATGCGTCCATCCCGTTCGAGGCGCACATCATCGACTTTGCGACCGGACTCGTCTCCTTCGCCGCCATCGTCTTCTATGTCGCGCTGACCTGCTTTGCGGTCTTCGCCGCGACGAAGGCCGTCGCCGGGGTGCGCATGCGCGGCCGCGCGGCGCGCGGTCTGCGCAGCTCGACGCTGTTCGTGACGGCGCTGGCGTTCGTTTTCACCTGTCTCGTGGTCGCCTTTGCGCTCCGCCTCGACTTCTCGTTCGAACTGCCGGTCCGCGCGGCCGAGGTGCGCATGTCGGCCCGTACGCGGCAGATCCTCGCGGACGCGCAGGGCGACGTGAGCGTGACGTGCTTCCTCTCCCGCCGCGCGCCGTCGTTCCGCGCCGTGTCCCGCCTGCTGCGCGGACTCGAAGCCACGGCGCAGCGCGAGGGCGGCGCCCACTTGAAGGTCGACTACGTCGATCCGCGGTGGGAATATGCCCAGTCCGTCGACTTGGTGCGGACGGGCGCGGAGGAGGGTTCGCTCGTCTTCCGCCGCGGCAACCGCCGCATCATGCTGCCGTTGGGCGATTTTCTGTCCGTCTCGACGAACCAGACGCTGACCGTGGGGTCGGACGCGCTCTTCGCCGGCGAGGCGGCCTGCGCGTCGGCGTTGCTGCGTCTGGCGCTGCCCGCGTCGCGCGAGGTGGTGTACTGGACGACCGGGCACGGCGAGGCTTCCTTCGACTCCTACGATCCCGTCTCCGGTCTCAGCGACATCGCACGCGATCTGCGCCGCGACGGCTACACGCTTGAAAAGCTCGACCTGACGCAGGCCATCACCGTGCCGGCCGATTGCGCGGCGCTCGTCGTCGCCGGGGCGCGGGAACCGTTCTCCCGCACCGAGTCGACGCGCCTGGAAGGGTGGCTGCGGAGCGGTGGGCGGCTCTTCGTGCTGGCTGCGCCCACGCCGAATGCGGGTGTCGGCGCACTCCTCGCCGACCTCGGCGTGAAGGTGATGCCCTACACGGTGATTTCGCCGCGCACCCTCTCGGGAACCGACGTCGTCGCGCGCGACTTCGCCGAGCACGCGATTACACGTCCGCTCGCCGGCAGCACGGTCGTCTTCGAGGCGGCCGTTCCCCTCGCGGCGACGGCCGCCGCCCAGGCGGAAGGCACGACGTTCACCGAGCTCGTCCGCTCCGACGCGGCGGCCTGGGGCGAAAGCGAGCCCGCGGTGCGTCCCTGGACGCGCGACGCGTCGACGGAGCCGGGCGGTCCGCTCGCGCTCGCCGTCGCCCTCGAACGCGGCGGCGGCGTCTCGCGCGACGTCGCGTTGCGGCCCACCCGCGTGGTCGTCGTCGGCGACGCGGCCTTCGTGTCGAACGGCGCGCTCGTGCAGCGCGCGAACGCGAACCGCGACGTCTTCCTCAATTCTCTCGCGTGGCTCGCGGGCCTCGACGCCCTCACGGCGCCGCGCACGCCCGGCAATGCCGTCGAGACGGGCATGGACCGGGCGGGGTGGGTGCGCACGGCCGTAGGCGCCGTGGCGGCGCTGCCGTTCGCGGTGCTGTTCCTCGGCCTCCTGGCAGCCTATCGGAAGGGCCGTCTGATATGAGCAACCGTCACTTCATCTTCCTGTTTTTCCTGGGCATCGCCGCCCTGTCCGCCGCGCTCTACTTCCTCTCCTGGCGGGCGCGCGTCGTCGCCACCGAGACGACCCGGAATTCGCTCTGCACCTTTGCGCTGGCGGATGTCGAAAGCCTCGACGTCGTGCACGGCGGCACGAACCTCGTGGCGCTGGCGCGCGACGACGACGGCGCCTGGCGGCTCGTGGCGCCGTTCGCGGCGCCGGCGGACGAAGCGGTCGTGCGGCGGCTCATCGACGCGGTGACGCTGTTCCCGCTCGGCGACATGCGCACCGATCAGGAGCTCGCGGAGCTGCATGAGGACTATGCGGACTTCGGACTCTCCGGCATGGCGCGCGCCATGGTGACGCTGCGCACCCGTACCGCGGAAGCCCGTGTCATGTTCGGCGCGCCCACGGCCTCCGGCAAGGAAGTGTACGCGCGCACCGCGGGACTCCACAACGTCTTCACCATCGCGTACGCCGCGTACGACGCGGTGCCGGCGGATGCGGACGGTTTCCGCCGCCGCACGCTCGTCGCCTGCGGCGCGCATGAGTTCGCCGGCATCGATCTTCGCACGCCCGGCTCCCCGTTCGTCAAGCTCGTGCGCGGTTCGGGCGGCTGGAAGCTCGCGGCGCCGGTCGAGGCGCCCGCCGATGCGGCCGCCGTCGAGACGCTCGTGCAGGCGCTCGCGAGCGCGCGCATCGCCGATTTCGTGCTGCCCTCGGCCGCAAACCCCTCGGCTTCCGGCGGCGCGGCAATCACGCCCTCGGCGCTCGTGCCCTACGGACTTTCGGCCGACGCCGGTTTCGCGGTCACGGTGCGTTCGGCGGCCGGGGCGGCCGAACAGATCGTCTTCGGCGAACGCAAGGGCACCAATCTCGTCTATGCGCTGGTGCGCAACGGGTCGGCGGTCGTCGCGGTGGATGCGGCGCTGGCCGATCTCTGCCGCGCGGGCGGCGCGTCGTTCCGCGATACGCGCGTGTTCCCGATCGCCGAGAACGAGCGCCTTGTCTCCGTGTCCTTCACGCTCGGCTCGCTCGTGTATCTGCTGTCGCAGGATGCGCACAAGGTCTGGCGCCTCTCGTCGCCGGTCGTGGCGCCGGCCGATCCGGCCGCGGCCGCGGCCATGGTCGACCGCGTGCTGCGCATGAAGCGCGACGACGTGCCCGACGCGGCGCCGGAGAAGGGCGCGGTGCGCGTCTCCGTGGCGACGACCGCCGGCGTGCTGCCAGGCGTCGTGGTGCCGGCCGCCTTCTTCGCGGAATGCGGCTCCTTCGCCGATCTGCGCTCGAAGACGCTCCTCTCGCTCGATCCGTCGTCCGTGCGACGCCTGGCGCTCACGCCGCGCGAAGGCGAGGCGATGACGGTCGTTCCGTCGGCGGACCGGTCGCGTTGGAACCTCGAGGCGGGCCGTCCGGCGACGGTGTCCGTCGACGCGGTCAAGAAGCTGCTGACGACCCTCACGCGCGTGGACGCCGTGGGCGTCGAGACGGTGGCGGCGACGCCGGACGATTTCCGCCGCTGCGGACTCGACCAGCCGTTTCTCACGATCGCCGTCGACTTCGAGCAGGCCGACGCGGTGCGGCAGAATCTCCTTTTGGGCGGCGTGGCGGCCGGTGGCGGACGCTACGCGACGGTTGGCGGCGCGGATGCGGTGTTCATCCTGTCGCGCGCCGTGGTGCAGGCATTGACGGCGAAGATCGCCGAAGAGGAGGGAATTCCGAAATGAAGACGGTTTTGGTCACAGGCGGAAGCGGCTTTCTGGGCATCAACCTGATCCGCGTCCTGCGCGAGAAGGGCGTGGAGAAGATCCGCGTCCTCGACATCGCCGACTTCGACTATCCCGAGAAGTCCGAGCCCTGGCTCGAGTTCACCAAGGGCGACGTGCGCGACCTGAAGGCCGTCGAGGCCTGCGTGAAGGGGTGCGACGCCGTGGTGAACACGGCTGCGGCCCTGCCGCTTTATTCGCCGGAAGACATCCGCACGACGGAAGTGGACGGCGTGCGCAACGTGCTCGCCGCGTGCCGTACGTTCAACGTGCCGCGCATGGTGCAGATCTCCTCCACCGCCGTCTACGGCGTGCCCAAGCGCCACCCGATCTATGAGGACGACGAGCTGATCGGCGTCGGACCCTACGGCCACGCGAAAATCGAGGCCGAAGGCATCTGCCGCGCCGCGCGCGCGGAGGGGCAGTGCGTGCCGGTGATCCGTCCGAAGAGCTTCATCGGCCCCGAACGCCTCGGCGTCTTCGCGCTCTTCTACGACTGGGCCTACACGGGCCACGGCTTCCCGATGATCGGCAGCGGCAACAACCGCTACCAGCTGATGGACGTCGCCGACCTCTGCGAGGCCATCTGGGCGACGTTGACGCTGGACGAATCGAAGGTGAATACGGAATTCAACATCGGCGCGAAGGAATTCACGACGATGAAGGAAGACTACCAGGCCGTGCTCGACCGCGCCGGCCACGGCAAGAAGATCCGCGGCATGCCCGTGAAGCCGCTTGTCCTCATCCTGCGCATTCTCGAGAAGCTCCACCTCTCGCCGCTCTACCCGTGGGTCTACGAGACGGCCTCGACGGACAGCTTTGTCTCCATCGAGCGCGCCGAGCGTCTGCTGGGCTTCCAGCCGAAGTACTCCAACAAGGACGCCCTCGTGCGCAACTACGACTGGTATGTGGCGCATCTGCCGGAGTTCGCGGGCCGGACCGGCGTGTCGCACCGCGTGCCGTGGAAGCAGGGCCTGCTCGCCTGCGCGAAGTGGTTCTTCTAAGTGCGCACGGGAACGATTTTTGGTATAATCTTCAAGCGGGTTTGATGTTTGATGTTTCATGTTCGACGTTCGAAAGGGACAAAAATGAAGAAGTTCATGATTTTGACGGCTTTCGCGATCGCGGCCGTCGGTTCGGCCGAGGCGAAGGTCGCCTCGGCGACGCCGTTCGCGGACAACATGGTCTTCCAGCGCAACCTCCCCGTTGCGGTGTGGGGCACGGCCGATGCGGGCGAGAAGGTCACCGTGACGTTCGCGGGGCAGGCGAAGACCGCGACGGCGGACGCGAAGGGCGCCTGGCGCGTGAATCTCGATCCGATGCCCGCCTCGAAGGAGAGCCGCACGATCACGATCAAGGGTGCGGCCAACGAGGAGACGTTCAAGAACGTGCTCGTCGGCGAAGTGTGGTTCGCAAGCGGCCAGAGCAACATGGAATGCCCGATCTGGGGGCCGAACACGCGCTACCGCGACGGCCAGGGCGGCGTGATGACCGCGATGACGCGTCGTCCGTACATCCGCTGGGCGAAGAACAAACGCGTGTGGGCCGCCCAGCCGAAGTACGACTACAAGGCCGTCTGGTTCGACTACTCGCCCGAGTCCTTCAAGAAGAACTTCCACAACAACCTCTCCGCGACGGCGTTCTACTACGCGCTCGAGCTCTACAACGCGCTCGACGTGCCGGTGGGCATCGTCGACTCCAGCTGGGGCGGCACGAACATCGACGCCTGGACCCCGCGCTGCGGCTACGACAACCATCCCGAGCTGAAGGACGTGGCGGATTTCCCCACGACCGACAAGTGGAACAACAGTCTGCGCCGCGGCGTGGTGAGCGGTCCGAACCAGCAGCCGTCCGCCCTCTGGAACGGCATGGTTGCCGCCTGGGCGCCCTACACGAACAAGGGCTTCATCTGGTATCAGGGCTGCCATAACAACGGCGAAGCCGCGCGCTACTGCGACAAGATGCACGCGCTCTACGACGGCTGGGTGAAGTCGTTCGAGAATCCGGACTACAAGCTCTACTTCGTCGAGCTCGCGCCGTTCTCCTGCAGCTGGTTCAACCTCCAGCTCAACCAGGCGAAATTTGACGCCGAGGAGAAGAATGCGGGCATGGCCGTGGTGTGCGACGTCGGCAACAACCACGACATCCATCCGAACGACAAGGAGTCCGTCGCCCGCCGCCTCGCCCTCCACGCCCTCAAGCGCGACTACGGTTTCGACAACATCATCGACAACTCGCCGACGCTCAAGAGCTGGCGCATCGACGGCGACAAGTTCGTGTTGACGTTCAACGACGTCACGACGTGGTATGCGTACAACATGGACTACTCGCCGGCGAAGGGCTTCGAGATTGCGGGGCCGGACGGCAAGTTCAAGCCCGCCCGCCTCCTGAACGGCGACAGCGCGTTCACGCTGAAGGGCACGGACCTTGTCGTCGCCGCGGAAGGCGTCACGACGCCCCGCCGCCTGCGCTACCTCGCGTCCAAGCCCTGGGTCGGCACGCTCTACTCGTTCGATTCCGGCCTGCCGGTCGGTCCGTTCGAAGTCGACGCCCGCACGCCCGGCGAAGACCGTCGCGGCGAGCCGGTGAAGCTCGGCGCCGCGCTGAAGATTCCCGAACTCGCGGGCTTCCGCCCCGTGCTCGCGGCCGATCTGCCGGTGGGCCGTTTCGCGGGCTACTCGCTCGACAAGACGGCTCAGGCCGGCGCGTTCTCCCGCGTCGCCTACGTACTCGAACTCGAGCGTCGCGACGGTACGGTCGACTGGGCGATGGCCGCGATGGACGCCTTCACGACGGACGCCGCGAAGCTCGGTCTGCCGATGACGAGCGGCGTGATGTTCCAGCAGAAGGTCGCCAATCTCACCGTGCGCGCCAACCGCAAGTCGGTGAAGGAGGTCACGAACGACGACGGCGGTTCGATCGAGTTCTTCAAGGCGAACTACGGACAGGGCGCGAAGCTGCCGGGCATCGGCGGCGATCCGCAGCTCTACGACTTCAACGACGACCCCGACCTCAGCCATGAAACCGGCTACGGCTGCCTCCAGATCCACAACTGGAAGGACGCCACGACGGTTCTCGCCTACAACCACTTCACGGATGACGGCGCGTCGGACATCGGCATCGGCAACGGCACGGAAGAGCACGCCGACTGGACGTTCGCCCAGAACGCGGGTCTCTACAAGACCCGCCGCCTGACCATCCTCGTCAAGTAGACAGCCGGACTCGGACAACTGAAATCTGAAATTCACCAAGAAAAGGAAAATAAAATGAAGAAGCTGATTCTTGCCTCCGCGGTCGCGGGCCTTTCCGCGTCCCTCTTCGCCGGCCTCTACGGCGACATCCCCACGGCCAAACATGCGTGGGCCGTGCATGACACGAACCGTCCCAATCCCGTGAAGGTGACGCCCGGCGCCCAGCTCGGCCAGCCGCCGAGCGACGCGATTGTCCTTTTCGACGGCACGGAAGAGTCCTTCAAGAAGAACTGGGTCGACGGCAAGGGCGAACGGACGAAGTGGAAGTTCGTGAACGGCACGCTCGAGTCCGTCAACCACGCCGGCAACATCTGTTCGCGCCAGGAATTCGGCGACGTGCAGCTTCACGTCGAGTGGCAGGCACCGATCAAGGTCGAAGGCTACGGTCAGGGCCGCGGCAACTCCGGCGTGTTCGTGCTCGGCGGCATGTACGAGATTCAGGTGCTCGACAGCTATGAGACCAATCCGGCGGACATGAAGAACCCGAACTACGCCGACGGCCAGGCTGGCGCCGTGTACGGTCAGAACCCGCCGCTCGTGAATCCGACGCGCAAGCCGGGCGAATGGCAGGTCTACGACATCATCTTCCATCAGCCGGTGTTCGAAGGCAACGAGTGCAAGCACCCGGGCTCCCTCACGGTCTTCCTGAACGGCGTTCTCGTGCAGGACCACTGGGAACTCGAAGGACCGACGTGGCACTGCCGCCGGACGCGCCAGGAGAAGCCGCGCGCGACGAAGGGCTCAATCCAGTTCCAGGACCACGGCAACCCCGTGCACTTCAGGAACGTGTGGGTGCGTGAGCTCCCGTGCCGTTATGCGAACACGACACACGGCACGTTCCTCGCCAACGAGCGGGATGTCATGAACCTCCGCCGCGAGACGGCGAAGAAGCTCCTCGCCAAGATCGACCGGAACAAGGTCGGCTCGCAGCAGGTGAAGGAGATCCTCGAGGTCCTCTCGTACTGCGACGAAAAGCCGTTCATGGACGTCGCATCCAAGATCTGCGGCGGCTACCTCGCCAAGCTCGAGGCGCTCAAGCCCCGGGAACTCGACGAGCGCAAGGGCACGATCAAGGACCTCCGCCACAACTACGACGTCCTCTGGCGCAACGGCAAGGCGAAGGACTGCCCGCTCGGCAAGAAGATCGAGCAGATCATCAAGGAGAAGAACTGGCGTTAAGCGTCCGTTCGGACTTTTGGAGAATCCAGCGAGCCATGTCAGACCGGGAAAAACAGCACATTGCGCTGCCGCTTAAGTACCGCCCCATGAACTTCGGCGACATGGTGGGGCAGGAGCATGTCGTGCGCACGCTCCGCAACGCCATCGAAAGCGGACGCATCGCCAATGCCTACCTGTTCATCGGCCCGCGCGGCATCGGCAAGACCACGACCTCGCGCATTCTCGCCAAGGCGCTCAACTGTACGAATCCGCAGGGCGTCGAGCCCTGCGGCGCGTGCGAGAATTGCAAGCAGATCGCGGCCGGACGCTCCATCGACGTGACTGAGCTCGACGCGGCGAGCCACAACAAGGTCGAGGACGTCAAGCCGATCATCGACGCGGTGCAGTTCAAGCCTGTGGCGTCCAAGTACAAGGTCTTCATCGTCGACGAATGCCACATGCTCACGCCCGCGGCGTGGAACGCGCTCCTCAAGACGCTCGAGGAACCGCCGCCCTACGTGAAGTTCATCTTCGCGACGACCGAAGGCGACAAGCTGCTCGCCACGATCATCTCGCGCTGCCAGCGTTTTGACCTGCGCCGCATCCAGACGCACCAGATCGCCGCGCGCCTGCGCTACATCTGCGAGCAGGAAGGCATCGCGGCGGAAGAGGATGCGCTCCTCGCCATCGCCCGCGGCGCCGAAGGCGGCATGCGCGACGCGCTCTCGTCGCTCGACCAGCTCATCGCGTTCAAGGGCGACAAGGTCACGGAAGAAGATGCTCTGGGCGTGTTCGGCCTCGTTTCGCGCGCGGCTCTCGAAGACCTCGCCGGCGCGATTCTGAAGGGCGACGCCGCAACGATCCTCCGTTCAGTCGAGATGTTCGACTCGGCGGGCAAGAACATGCGCCGCCTCTCCGGCGAACTGCTTCAGCATTTCCGCAACCTCCTCGTCTACCAGACCCTTGGCGCCAACGCCGCCGGCCTTGAGGCAACGCCCGACCAGATCAAGACGCTCGCCGAGCAGGCGAAGCTCTGCGATGCGTCGCGCATCTTCCGCGTGGCGGACCAGCTTGCGACGATGGAGGACAAGCTGCGCTATGTGCTGAGCGTGCGCACGCTCATCGAGATGACGCTCATCCGCGCCTCGCGCATCGCCACCGTGGCGAGCATCGAGGAGCTCATGCGCGCCGTGCGCAACCTGCGCGGTCCCGTCGATGCCCCCGCGGCAGCTTCGCCGCGCCTCGCCGCCCCTGCGGCGGCCCCTCCGTGCGTGGCGGCGGCGCCCACGCCGCCGCAGGCCGCCTCCCCCGCGCCGAAGGAGACGCCCAAGCATGTGCTCACGCCGGAGGAGCAGCGTAAAATCATGGACGACCCCAAGCTCAACGCCTTCATGGGCATGTTCAAGGGCGCGCAGGTCACGGATGTGAGTTGAGAGTTGTGAGTTGTGAGTTGAGAGTTGAAGGTTGAGGCGGCGAAGCGGCCGTGCGCCTGACGCGGTTGACGAAGAAGTTTGCCAACAGAAAAGGAAAGAACAATGGAATCCAACGAGAGACCCACGATGAAGATGCTGCCGGGCGACGAAGTGCGCCAGATCATGTGGCGGTTCGCCGAACGATATGACATCCAGATGGCCGTTGCCGGCGCGCGCAGCGTGGCCCGCGGTCTTGTCGCGAAGCTCGTGGCGGATGGCCAGCGCAAGTCGCACGACTGGACGGCGGAGAAGCAGTCGATGTTCGACGCCTTCGACGCGAGCGGCGTCACGCAGGCCGCGCTGAACATGGATTGCGGCGGTCTCTTCGAAGGACCGAAAAACCTCGCGCTCTCGCTCCTCTCCTATGAGATGAGCTGGGTGGACAACGGTGCGGCCACGAGCTCGTTCGTGAACGACCTCGCGATGGGTCCGATCGCCGAACTCGGCACGCCCGAGCAGAAGAAGCGCTACATGACGCTCTGCGCGCCGGGCAACGAAAGCGGCAAGACGTGGCGCGGCTCCTTCGCGCTCACCGAACCGCTGCCCTACGTGGGCGTGGATACGGGCGTGCTGTGCGGACGCGTCTCGAGCGCCGAGTGGAAGGACGGCGAGGAGCCGATGATCCGCGTTGAGAAGCGCGGCCGCTTCATCACCAACATCGCGATCGCCGACTATGTGACCGTTGCCGCCAACTCGGGCGACGACCGCATCAAGGGCTCCTGCATGATCATCGTCGAAGCGACGGATCCGGGCAAGTTCGACCGCGGCGCGCAGACGCTCAAGTGCGTGCACCAGCTCTCGAACACGGGCGACCCCGTAATCGACGTCGTCGTGCCGGCCTCCCGCATCGTCGGCGGCTACGACATCGTCGATGGAAAGGTCGTGCCGAAGCTCACGCACAGCGAGATCATCGCGCAGGTCTTCTCGAAGACGCGCGTGGGCGTGGGCGTGATGGGCGCGGGTTCGCTCATGTCCGCCATCGAGCCGGTCATCCGCTACCAGCGTACGCGCTTCCGCGGCGCCGTGGGCGTCGAGGAGTCCTCGCCGCGCTACCAGCAGGGGCTGCAGATGAAGGAAGACGTCACGGAACGTCTCGCCGACGTGTGGGCGACCGCCGAAGCGGCCAGCTCGCTCGGTTTCGACATCTCCCGCCGCTACGATGCGCTCGAGCTCATCCAGGACGAGGCCAAGGCCAAGCTCGGCAAGGGCCGCGAGATGCTCAAGAACATGAAGGCGCCGGTCGAGAAGGCCGTCCAGCTCCTGAACGAAGGCAAGGATCCGCTTGAAGACGAAGACGTGACCGTGCGCTACGTCTACCTCCTCGCGATTTGCAACATCCTCTGCCCGAGCTGCAAGCTCTGGAACACGGGCCACGGTGCGGACGTGATGCGCCAGGCCGTGACGCTGATGGGCGGCTACGGCATCACCGAAGACTGTCCCGGCTTCCTCTTCTACAAGTGGACCGACATGCAGCTCGACGCGACGTATGAGGGGCCGGAGGCCGTGCAGCGCCGCCAGATCGGCGAGACGATGTCGAGTCCGGTCTTCCTCGCGCAGCTCGAGGCGTGGGCCAAGGAGCTCGAAGCGTGCCCGTGCGCGGCCGACAACGGTGCCAACGCGCTCGCCGCGGCGCTCCGCCTGTGGTCCTGGACCCAGAACTTCGCGAAGACGGCGAAGGATCCGAACGGCAAGAAGCTGGGCGCCTCGCAGCGCCATGGCGTCGTGTTCCCGCTGGCGGACGCCCTTGCGGGTCTCATGGCGGCGAAGTGTTTCCATGCGGATATCAAGTTCCTCGCCCAGAACGGCAAGGACCACCCCGTGGTCGGGCCGGAGCTCGAAAGCTACCTCAACACGTTCAACGACCTGCTCGGCACGGTCGTGGCGGACGTTGCGGGCGATGCCGGCAAGATCTGCAGCGGCATCGTGTTCGGCTTCGGCGCGGCGACGGCCGAGGACAAGGCGGCCTATGCGGCGCTCCGCCTGGCGCTCGACGAGGCTCTCGCCGGCACGCGTCTGGCGAAGGACCGTGCGGCCAAGTGCCTCACCACGGTGATGATTCCGGAAGCGCTCGACTATCCGATGTAAAAAAAAAAACGGATCGGGACTGTCAGATTCGGTTTCTCGGCCGACCAGACACATTGTAAGCAACGAAGGAGGTATGACATGAACAACAAGAAGACATTTTTGGTTGTGATTGCGAGCCTGGCGCTCGCGGCAACGGTTTTTGCGGCTCCCCGCGGCGGCCCGGGCGGTCCGGGCGGTGGACGTCCGGGCCCGGCGATGCGCGGCGGC
>CADCPA010000010.1 GCA_902803135.1 uncultured bacterium | reverse complement strand
TTTCTACAACTGCACGTCTCTGAAGACGATCAACTGGGGCGCGAACATCAAGACGATTGGCAACGTCGCGTTCCTCAACTGCTCCGCGCTGACAGATCTCGTGCTGCCGGCGAACATCACGGATATTGGCAATCATGCTTTCTTCGGCTGTTCGTCGCTCAAGACGGTGGTCGTGAAGGGGAATGTCAATTCTATCGGGCGCTATGCGTTCGGCAACTGCAAGGCTCTTCATTATGTTGACTTCCAGGGCGCGACGATAACTCCCGCGCCGGGTTACATGCCGTTCAAATTCGACAAGGATGTGGTGATGGCATACGCCGCCGCTGGTTCTACTGGCTGGACGGGCGTTGCCGAAGTCGGAGGGCTTCCTGAAAGCGGTATGTGGGGAGGCGCACACATCAAATACGGACCGCCGTCGGCAAACGCAGGAAACCCGTACGATTTCTACCCGTACACGCGGACGGATAGGATCAGCAATCGTGACTACGCATGGCCGGCTCCGGTCATGGTTACAACGAACCGCTATGTTACGGGAAAAACCGTCCCAGCATCGGTTTCGCAGATTCGTGAAGGTGACACAGTATTCCTTTCCTATGCCTTTGACGAATACTGGCGCGGCGAGGCGTTCAACGTGACGAACCGTTTCACACTGAGCGGCGCGAAAACCGCCACATTTGACCTTGCCATGAGTGATGAGGCACACGCGACATGGACTCACTGGTGGAAGACGAACGCCGTGCCTGATGCGCTCCAGAACCTTGCGCCGGGCAACTATACGCTGACGCTCCAGCTCAACGCCGGCAACCGCCTGAAAGAGACGGACTATTCCAACAACACGACCTCCATCGCGTTCACGGTCGTGGGCGTACCGAAGTTTACGGTTGCATTCAATCTGAATGGCGCGCCCGGCACGGCTCCCGTATCGCGCACGGTCTACGAGGGCAACGCGGTCGGCGAGCTGCCGGAAGCGACATGGAGCGGACGCACATTCCTCGGCTGGTATGTCGGAAATACGCGGATCACCGCGACAACGCCTGTAACGGCCAACATGACGTGCATGGCCAAGTGGCAAAGCTACGACATCATTTTCTGGAAGCCGCTCGACATGTCTTGGAAGGATACGATGTTCGTCAGCTCCTCTTCCTATGCGAACGAGATGCAGACGACGTTCAAGGTTGGCGATCCGATTTACTTCTACTACGCCTGCTACGAGGCGGATGCACAGACATTGCGGACATCCTTCGTGAACCGTTTCAGCCTGACAGGCGACAACGGGGTGTCAAAGATTGGTTTGTACCACAACATATCGGGAATCTATTCGGGCACATGCGAGGGTGTCTACGGCACGAAGGTCGATGCGCTTCAGGGACTTGCGGCCGGCACCTATACGTTCACTTGTACACTTGATGCCGACAAGAATGTGGTGGAGACCAGCGAAGGCAACAATACGAAGACAATCACCTTCACGGTCATTCCGACGGGTACGACGTTCTACACCGTCACGTTCAATGCGAACGGCGGTTCGGGCGGCACGACGCGCCAGGTGGAAAGCGGCAGCGCCGTCGGAACGCTGCCAACGGCGACGCGGAGCGGGTATCGTCTTGTCGGCTGGTTCACTGCGGCGAGCGGCGGAACGCAGATATCCGCGTCTACCAAGGTGCATGCCAACGTCACGTACTATGCGCACTGGGCCAGCGGAGGTTATCCTCCTGGCAGTCCCATGCCGGTGACGTATGTCATCAACAACAACACGTACAACATAACTGTCATTGTCGGGAGGACATGGGGCAGCAATCTTCCTCCCCCGCCGACGCCGCAACTTGGGCAGACCTTTGTCGGATGGTACACGGGCAAGAACGGCACGGGAACTCGCGTCACGGAGGCATCCATTGTGCCGGACCAGCCGGTCACCCTCTATGCGTATTTTGTCGCAAAGGAGACGTATTGCCTCTATGCATCCGTCGTCGACGCAGTACCGACGGCGGCCGCGAGCGAGTACAACGGCTACCTGTACGACGCGAGGGGGAACATGAAGGGCACGATCCAGGTGAAGGTCGGGAAGTCCAACAAGAAGACCGGCCTTGCGGCGGTCAAGGCGTCTGTTGTTGGCATGGACGGACGAAAGATCACGCTCAAGGCCGCGGACAGCGGCAAGGCCTTCATCGCGTCCAGCGAGCCGACGACGATCTCCCTTGTCGGCGGCGAGGCGTGTGCCGTCACGCTCGGCGTGGAGGGCCTGTCTGGAAGGTACGGCGCATACTACATCGATGGCGCGCGGAACTTCTTCGTGTCGAAGGACAAGGCGGAGCAGGCCGCCGCGAACGCGATTCTCGACAAGTGGCTGGGATCCGTCAACATCGTCTGGGACGGCGGCAGCGTCAACGTCGCGATCGCGGCGAAGGGCAAGGCGAAGGTGAAGGGGACGCTTGCCGACGGCAAGACGAAGGTCTCGGTCAACGCCGCGTTCCTGGTCGGCTCGGAGTGGTGCTGCGTGCCGGTTGTCGCGCCCAAGGCGAACCTCGGTTTTGCGACCTGGCTGTCGCGCGACGGAAACGAAGTCGCGGTCGAGGGCCTCGGGTCCGGCGTCCTTGTCGGCAAGCCGGGGACGCTTGCGGCGAATGCGAAGTTCCGCATCCCGAAGGCGGCTCCTTTGTGGGCGCAGGTCGGAAAGACCCTGACGGACTACCTGCCCGACGGCGTCGCGGTGTCGCAGAGCGGCACGAGGTGGGTCGTCGCGGGCGGCGCGAAGGCCGGGAAGTTCGCGATGAAGGGCGGCGTCCTCGACGACTCCAAGGCCGGGGCGAACCCGTCGGGCCTCAAGCTCACGTACAAGGCGAAGGACGGTTCGTTCAAGGGCTCGTTCAAGGCCTATGCCGACAATGGCGGCAAGCTCAAGGCGACGACCGTGAACGTGACGGGCGTGATGGTGAACGGCGTTGGGTATGGCACCGCGGCTGTGAAAGGGGCTGGCGGGGTGTCGGTGACTGTGGAGTAGGGGCGCGGACTTACTTCTTCTGCCAGTTGGTGCGGTCGATCGGAGCTTGCTTGCGGCCGAGGAGTTTGGAGATCGTGCCGAGACCGTAGACGACGGCGGTGATCCAGCAGACCGGGAGGTGGTAGAGCCAGGCGCGGTCGGGCTTGCGGCAGCAGCCGATCAGGGCCTGTACGACGAGCG
>CADCPA010000009.1 GCA_902803135.1 uncultured bacterium | reverse complement strand
CCTCGTCGAACGTGAAGCGCTCGCGCTGCCAGTCCGTCGAGTTGCCGAGCATGCGCTGCTGGTGCACGATCGTGCCGCCATACTGCCTCTTCCACTCCCACACGCGCTCGAGGAACTTCTCGCGCCCGAGGTCCTGGCGGCGCAGCCCTTCCTTGTCGAGCGCCTTCTCGACGACGCTCTGCGTGGCGATGCCCGCATGGTCCGTGCCCGGCAGCCACAGCGTGTTGAAGCCACTCATGCGGCGCCAGCGCACGAGCACGTCCTGGATCGTCTGGTTCAGGGCATGGCCCATGTGGAGGATGCCCGTGACGTTCGGCGGCGGAATGACGACCGAATACGGCGAACCCCGTCCCGGTTCTTCATGGAACGAACCGTTCTTCTCCCAAATCGGATACCATTTGGCCTCGGCGGCCTTTGCATCGTAGCGTTTGTCCATCATCTTGATTCAACCTTGCTTTAAAAGAGGAATGTAAATTATATCACAAATTCGCGCACTCGACGCCTTGAAATGTGATAAAATACAGCCATGAAGAATTGCGCGTTCATTCTCCTTTTCGCCGCGCTCGCCGTTTTCGCCGACGGCGGCGAGCAACCCGTTTCCTCATGGGCGCTGCCACGCCTCTGGCCCACCCACAGCCAGCTGCGCCAGGAACTCGTCGGCGCGTTGCGCCGCGGCGACGTCAAGGCCATGGAGAGCGTCTGCCGCGCCGGCATCAAGACGCTCCCCGGCGATCCGACCTGGCACTACAACCTCGCCTGTGCCCTCGCCCACCAGGGAAATCCCGAAGTCGCGCTGGACGAGCTTGAAACCGCCATTTCCTTCGGGTTTCGCAATGCGGATGCGATTGCCCAAGACAAGGACTTCGCCCAGCTCAAGGACCTCCCCCGCTTCGCCGAGCTGGTCGAAAAGGCCCGCGCCCTGACGGGACAGCCCGTGCCCGGACGGCCGAAAGCCGTTGCCAAGACCGTCCCCATGGGCGCGACGTCCACGCTGTCCGAGACGAACCTCGTCTTCAGCTTCGAAACAGGCCTCTTCGTCGCCCTCGTCGACCTCAAGCCGCCGAAGACGCCGCTGACCGCGCTCGCCACGAACTTCTTGAAGTCCACGCCCAAGTCGCCTCTCGCCGTCCAGGTCGCCGGCTGGCTGGCGGACGGCTCGGCCGCCGGTAACACAGGCGACATCTACCTCAACCGCGACCGCAATCACTCCGCCATCTCCCTTGGCGACTTCCCGCACCTGACCGGCCTCGCCTTCACCAAGGACTCCCAAGTCGAGAATGCGGACATCTGCCACGCAAACACGCTCTTCCCCGGCGCCGTCTTCGCGAACTGCTCGCGCGCCTACACCAAGGGGCCCTACTGGCGCTCCCTCGGACGCCACACCTTCACGGAGGCCGGCCTCGTCCAGCGCATGGACCAGGCCTACTACAACAACCAGGTCTGGTTCTTCCCCGCCTGCAACGACTTCGGCAAGCCCGACATCGGCGACGTCTTCCCCGCCAACGCCCCCTTCCAGTTCCTCTCCGTCGGCGCCTCGTGGAGCGACAAGCCGTTCCTGCAGGCCGCCCTCGCGGCCTCCGCCTCCTTCCCGAAGGTCACCAAGGAAGCCATCCTCCGCCGCCATCTGATGGGTCCGACCATCCAGTGGCTGCTCCGCCGCGCACAGAAGGGAATTTCAAACGAGGAGGACTACCTGACCTCCCCCAAGGCGCACCCCACCGCCTTCAAGTCGGACGACCTCGACCGCATCCGCCTCGTCCAGAAGGCACATATCCTCCAACCGGAACAGGTCCCGCCCGCCGTCTGCCTCGACATGATCAACTCCAAGCTCTTCCCGATCAAGTTCCCGCAGCCCGGTCGTGACTATCCGGACCTGCTT
This sequence comes from uncultured bacterium, assembly GCA_902803135.1. Classification (GTDB taxonomy): domain Bacteria; phylum Verrucomicrobiota; class Kiritimatiellia; order RFP12; family UBA1067; genus RUG572. The sequence goes on along the minus strand of CADCPA010000009.1, from coordinate 7,021 downwards.
CCCGAAGTGCTGTTCGCCGCAAAATCGGCGGTTTCGATCATCTTGCGCGGCACGGCCGGCGAGCAGACGTACCTGTTCCGCGCCCGGCCCTTCCCCGAAGCGGACCCGACCGCCGTCTTCACGTGGCGCGTCGTCCACGGCGACCCGAAGCGCGTCAAGATCGAACCGCCCCTCGGCGAGTCGCTCGACCGCCCCGAAAGCGGCTACGCCCAGATCACCATCGACCGCCGCGGTCTGACCAATCGCCTCGACGTCGCCTGCTTCGCGAAATCGAAGGACACCGAATTCGGCGCCCCGTCGATCATTTCCTTCAAGCCCGTCGCGCTGGAAACGCGCACCTACCGCGCCGACGGCAAGATCGAGGCAATCGACTACACCAACCCGGGCATGGTCTACTGCGACCCCCACCTCGCCCTGCCGCGCGACTGGACCGACACCTACACCTATGCGGAGGACGGACGCTGCACCGGCTTCCGCCGCACCCGCCGCGGACAGCTCATCGGCGAATTCACCCGCGCCGACGAACGCATCGTCGCCCGCGACGCCGGCGGCAAACCCCAACAACTCGTCAAAGTCAAATACATCCCGCGGCAGACCGGCATCGAGATGCAGCCGCTCGAGCTGACCTTCACCGACGACGGCGAACCCTACGAGGCCCTCCGCTAAACCACATGTCCGGAAGCTCTCCCATGGAGAAATGTTCAATCGCCATCGTCGGCGTCTCCTGCCGATTCGCCCAAGCCCCCGATCCGGGTGCGTTCTGGCGCCTCGTGATGCACCGCGAAAGCGGCATCACCGCCCTGGACCCCGGCATCGCCCTGCCCCCCGGCGGCAAAAACCTCTTCAACCGTCCCTATCCGACCCACGGCGGCCAGCTCGGCGACCTCTACGCCTGCGTGCCCCGCGACATTACGTTCCCCCGCCAGATCAACGCGGGCGAGAACCAGGACCTCTATTTCGCCGTGCAGCTCGCCTTCGACGCCCTTGTCGACGCGGGCCTGCATCCCCATGCGGCCGACTCGGTGCGCGGCACGGTGCGCCTCGGCTATGCGCCGCCCTTCGGCGCCTCGACGATGAACTGGCTCCAGCATACGCTCTTCATCGACCAGACGATGGACATCATCCGCCGCTTCTTCCGTTCGGCACCCGAAGAAGCGCTCGGCGTCGTGCGCAGCGCCCTCGTCGACTCCCTCCCCGCACCGGACGAAACGAGCTTCCTCGCCGGCCTCGGCCACCGCATCGCCGGCTGGATCGCCAAGGAATGCTCCTTCACCGGCGGCGCCACCACCCTCGACGCCGGCTCGCTCAGCGGCATCGCCTCGCTCCGCGCCGCCATCGACGACCTGCGCAGCGGCCGGGCCGACCTTTCCCTCGCCGGCGCCCTTTCCTCGCCGCTCAGCCGACCCCTTCTTCAGGGCATTTCCGGCGAAATTCCCTTTTCCACGGGATCCGAACTCGCCCCCTTCAACCGCGACGGCACGGGGACGATTCCCGGCGAGGGCGGCGCCTTCTTCGTCCTCAAGCGGGAAGCGGACGCCCTCAAGGCCCATGATCGCGTCTATGCGCTCGTGCGCGCCGTCGCCTGCGGCGCGCAAAGCACCGAAGTGCTCCTCCGCACGGCCGCCGAACGGGCCGACGCCCCCATCAAGTCGATCCAGCTCATCGAAGGCGACGGCTGCGGCATTCCCGAACTCGACGCCGAGCAGATCGCCGGCGTCCAGGCGCTCTGGGGCGAACACCACGTCGGCGATCCGCTCGTGGGCATCGGTTCGGTCAAGGGCAACATCGGCCACTGCCTCCGCGCCGCGGCCGCCGCGTCGATCCTGAAGACGGCCCTCGCGCTGCGCCGCAAGGTGCTGCCGCCGCAGATTCCCGCGGAACGGCCGCTCGACGCGCTGGCCAACCTCAGCTCGTCCGTCTACCTGCTCAACGAAGCCCGCCCCTGGATCACCGGCGATCCGAAATCGCCGCGTCGCGCCGCCGTGCTCGTCAACGACCTGTGCGGACGCCGCGCCGCCATCGTTCTGGAAGAGGAGCCCACCACGGAGGACCGGAAATGAACGCAGACCTCAGCGAGTCCTTCGGCAGCGAGCTCGTTCTTCTCGGAGCCGCCGACGACACGGCGTTGGCAGATGCGGCGGACCGTCTTGTGCGCTTTCTCGACCAGGTGCCCGGCGTTTCGCTCCGCGACGTCGCCTACACGTGCGCGAAGGCGTTTCCATCCAGCCACACGACCGTCCTCGCCCTCGTCGCCCGCACCTCGGCCGAACTCCGCGCCCGCCTTGTTTCGGCGGCCGGACGCATCCGCGGCGGCACGGCCCGCATCCGCGACCGGAGCGGCACCTACTATTTCCGCCAACATCTCCTCGGCGAGGGCCTCGGCAAGCTGGCATTCGTCTTCCCGGGCGCGGGATCGTTCTATCCGGACATGCTCCGCGACCTCGCCGTGCGCTTCCGCGACTGCCGCCTCCCCTTCGACGAGCTCGAGGCCGCCCTCGCCGGTTCGGGCAAGTTCGTGCCGTCGGACTTCATCTTTCCCCCGGCTTCCTACTATCGGCACGATGCCGACGTCTTCACCGCCGGCGCCTACGCCGAGACGATCGTCTCCACCTACACGGCCAACGCCGCCATGGCGCGCATCCTCGACCTGCTCGAAATCCGCCCCGAGGGCGCCACGGGCTTTGCCGGCGGCGAGCTGAACGCCCTTGCGGCCGGCGGCGTCTTCGGCAAGAAGTTCGACCGCAAGCGCCGGCTCGACTTCCTCCGCGAACTCTACAAGGTCGTCAACAACGCCGTCTCCCACCAGGGCCTTCCCAAGTGCGTGTTCTACGCCGCCTACGCGCCCCGCGCCGGGCTCATCGAAGACGTCCTCAAGGACTATTCGCCCGACCAGGTGCAGCGGGCCTTCGTCCTCTCGGAAAAGCAGGTGACGCTGGCGCTCGCCCCGGAGACGGCCGACGACATCTGCAAGGCGCTTTCCGCCGCCGGCGTCCATGGCAAACGCCTCGCCGTCGACCGTCCGTTCAACACGACGTGGTGCAAGAAGATCCTCCCGCATTTCCACAAGCTGGCCAGCCACTGGGTGGACCGGCCGTCGGCGATTCCCGTCTACTCCTGCTGCAGCGCCAATCCCCTGCCGCCGAAATCCCGCAAGGTCCGCGATGAAACCGCCGACCAGTGGGTCGCCTCCGTGCGCTTCGACGAGACCATCCGCCGCATGCATGCAGACGGCTTCCGCGTCTTCCTCGAGGTGGGGCCGCGCGGCGCCATGGTCGGCGTCGTCGACGACATCCTCCGCGGCGAGGAACATGCCGCGCTCGCCACGGACACCGTCCACCGCGCGGGCGTCCTCCAGCTTCAGCATACGGTCGGCCATCTGGCCGCCCTCGGCTACTCCGTCGAGCCCTCCGCCCTCCACGCCCACCGGCGGCCGCGGCTGCTCGACTTCGATGCGCCCCTCGCCGTCGAGGTGCGGTCCGAAACGGAGCTCCGCCTCTCGCACGACCTGCCCCGCCTCTCCCTGCTGGTGACGGACGCCTCCTTCGGCGGCGTCATGGTCAGTTCCTCCGACGCCACGCCCGGGGCGCGCAAGAAGGCCTCCGAGCGCCGCGCCGTCGCCACCGCCCGCGCCTGGAAGAAGCAGCAGCAGTTCGTCTACGGTACGACGAGTCCGCTCGTCGCCGATGCGGAAGTGGTCGACCTCCAGCCCGGCATCCGCGAGGTCGTGAAGACGTTTACATTTACGGACGCCCCGTTCCTGGCGGACTTCGCCATCGGCGCGGCCGAACGCATTTCCTTCGACGACAGGAAGCTCCACGGCCTCGTGCTGCTCCATCCCGTCGTCGCGGCCGAAATCATGGCCGAAGTCGCCCAGGCGCTCGTACCCAACCGCCGCGTGGCCGCCGTGGAAAACCTCCAGAGCCGCCGCCCCGTCGCCTTCGACGAAGACAGCCTCCGCCTCTTCATCCGTGCCGAACGCACGGCCAGCGCCAATCCGGCGTTCATCGCCGTACATGTGAGCATGCGCGAGGACACGCCGAACGGACAGTGGACCTGGTCCGCCTTCGAGGGCACGCTCCTCTTCGCCCAGCAGGCCGCCGAGGCGCCGGCCTTCGTGCCGCCCCACCTCCCGCGCGCCCGCGACGTCCACTGGTCGAGCAGCGACATCTACCCCGACCGCCTGTATTCGGGGCGCAGCCTCCAGGGCATCCGCGCGGCCAACCGCTGGAGCGAATCCGGCCTCGACTACGAGGTCGGGGTGCCGTCCGACGAAGGCGCCGTGCCGCATACGAAGTTTCCGGTGTGGGCGATCAACCCGCAGCTGCTCGCCGCCATCGCGGACGGCTTCCAGCTCTGGCGCAGCCACGAGTCGCGCTTCCCGGGCGCGCTGTCCTTCCCGTTCCGCGTGCGCCGCATCGAGCTCTTCGCGCCGGTCGCCCCGGGCATGCACCTGCCCTGCTACCTGCGCAACACGGGCGTGACGCCGAAGTCGCTGGTGACGGACATCCTCGTCTCCGACGGCAACGGCAAGCTCATGATCGGCCTGCGCGGCTACGAGGAAATCACGGAGCGCGTCTCCGAAGAATTCCGCCAGCAGCTGCTCGATCCCGCGACGACCTTCCTCTCCCAGCCGATTCCGCCGGAGCTGCTCGGCTCGCCCGAGACGAAGATCGCCTCCGCCATGGTGACGGACGTGCCCTACCCCGTCTTCGAGCGCAACGAGGCGCTCTGGCTCCGCACGCTGTCGCAGGTCGTTCTCAGCCGCACGGAAGTGGACGACTTCAAACGGCAATCCGGCTCGGTCAGCCGTCGCACCGAATGGCTGTTCGGCCGCCTCGTCGCCAAGGAGGCGGTCCGCCGCTTCCTCAAGGGACAGGCCCGCTGGTGCGACGCCGACGTGCAGATCTGGCGCGACGACAGCGGCAAGCCCCACGCCATCGGCAACTGGCATGACCGCCTTTCGGTGCCGCTCGACGTCTCGATCGCCCATACGGCGCAGTTCGTCGTCGCCGTCGCCGCCTCGAACGCCCGCGTCGGCATCGACGTGGAAATGCGCGACCGCGACCTCTCCGAGGAATTCACGTGCGGCGTCTTTACCGACGAGGAACGCGACCTCACGCTCCACGCCTCGAACGCGCCGAGCGCGGCCGTGCGCTTCTGGTGCGCGAAGGAGGCCGTCTCAAAGGCGCTCGGCACCGGCATCCGCTACTCGCCGCGCGAACTGGTCGTGGACTCGTTCCAGGCCGAAACGGGCGAGATGACGGTCAAGCTGACCGGCCATTGGCTCGAAAGCTTCAAGCAGTTCACCGGTCGGCCGATCCGCGTCTCCTCGTCGGTGGTCAAGGGACACGTCCTCGCCTCCTGCTTCATCCCCGAATCGCTCTTCGCCTAAGGGCGGTCGCAGCCTTCCGCCTCAGGTGAAGAACACCTGCTGGCCGTGGTGGAGGAAGTTGCCGCCGACGACGTATTGCACCGCCGTGGGCGAGAAGCGCTCCTGCACCGTGATGTGCAAATGGCCCGCGAGGATGCCCTTGAGCAGCTTCTCGCCCTTGAGGTAGGCGATGAAGTCGCGCGTCACGGGGTCCTTCTGCTGGGGCGCCAAGTCGCCGGCCGGCGGCGGCACGGCGGCGTCTTTGAACTTCTGGTTGCGCCAGAACGTGCAGCTCGCCCGCCAGATTTCCGGCGTGTGAAACGGCACGTGCATGCAAAGGACGATCGGCAGGCCTTTCTTGACTTCGGCCTGGAAACGCGCGACGACGACCGCGGGCACCGTGGCGTACACGTCGTCGATCGCGACGAAGTTGACGCCGTTCACGACCGTGCTCTGCAGCTGGATGTCGAAGGGATAGGTCTCCGCCAGTTCCTTGCGGCTCCGGTCCTTGAACGACTCCTCCTCCTTCGCAGGCGAGAGCCACATGTCCGGCGAGAATTCGTGGTTGCCCAGCGAGGCGACGAGCGAACCGGCCTGCGGGCCAAGATACTTCTTCACGAGATCGTAGTTCGCACGGCTCTGCCAGTCGATCAGATCGCCCGTGTGGACGACGTAGTCGACGTGGTCCTTCGCCCACGCGAGCGAGTCGCGCAGCGCCTCTTCCTGACGGCCGCCGAAGGTCAGAGAGCGCTTCGCGTGCAGTTCCTGCTTCTTCGCGTTCTCGTCCGGATACGCGGCCGTCAGGTGGGTGTCCGAAATGTGCAGCACCGAGAACGGCTTCTCCAGGCCGATGTGGATGTGCTGGTACGCGAGCGCGAGCCGTTCGTAGCGTCCGCGCGAAGGGAAGAGGGAGGGTTCGTCCTGCGCGACGGACGGCAAAGCCGCCGCCGCGAACAAGGACCCGACGAAGCTGCGTCTCGAGATGTCCATGGGCAAGTTGAAGCGTGAAAAGGTGAAGGGGTTGTCGGCGGACGGCGCGGGCTATCGAACGTGTATGACGCGCTTGGCCTTGCCTTCGGTGCGCGGAAGCGCGCCGATCGGGAACACCTCGCCCTTCGGCAGGAAGCCGAGGCGCTCCTTGAGGTGCTTCGCGACCGTGTGGCCGGTCACGCCGGGCTCGGCCTCGACGTTGACGGTCACGTCCGTCATGCCGTTGTGCTCGGTGAGGATGATCTGGAATTCGTCCGCGACGCCGGGGATTTCCATCAGCGCCTGCTCGACCTGGCGCGGATAGAAGTTGACGCCTTTGACGATGAGCATGTCGTCCGTACGGCCCGTGATGCGGTCGATGCGCAGCGAGGTGCGTCCGCACGCGCATTTCTCGCGCGTGAGGATGCGGCAGATGTCGTGCGTGCGGTAGCGGATGATCGGCATCGCCTCGCGCTGGAGCGAGGTGAAGACGAGTTCGCCGTATTCGCCGTCGGGCAGCACCCGGCCGGTGGCGGGGTCGATGACTTCCGTGATGTACTGGTCTTCGAACACGTGCAGGCCGTTGTGGCACTTGCAGTCCTGGCCCGTCGTGCCGATGCCGCCCGTCTCCGTCATGCCGTAGATGTCGAAGCACTCGATGTGGAGGCGGTTCTCGATCTT
>CADCPA010000008.1 GCA_902803135.1 uncultured bacterium | reverse complement strand
GCTTCAGCTCTCGCTTGGCCGTTCCCTTGTCGTTGCTCGCGGAGAAACTGATCGTGTATTCGCCGCGCTCCGCGACCGCACCGGAGATGTAGCCGGTTTTCGCGTCGAACTTCGCGCCGGCGGGAAGGCCCGACGCCGAAAAGCGCATCGGGCGCTCGCCAGAAACGGGAACGCGCCAGAGGATCGGATGTCCCGGCCTCACGCCGAAGACGCGCGCGCCGTTGATGCGCGGCGCGGGGGACGGCGGAGGCGTGAGGATACCCAGCTGATCGGGGACAGCCTTCGCGGGACGCGCCCCGTCCTTCATCGTGAAGTAGGCGTTCGCCCAGTCGGCGTGGTCTTTATCAATGCTGTCGCCAACATCGCACACCTCCAGCTCCACGAACTGCGCGCCGGCAAGGTCCGCATGTAGATGGACGCTCTCGATATCGTCCCTCAGGACCTCCGTCTCCGCGACGACGCGTGCGTCGGCCTTGACGATAAACTTCACGCTCCCGATTGAGGGTCCGTCCGCGCGCACCTCCGCGTCAATTCCGACGTCCGCGTCGAACGCGACGGCCTTTCCGTCCACCCTGTAGGCCACCACCGACTTCGAATGGGTTCCTACGCCCCTTTCAAAGGTCTTGGAACCGATCTGGAGCGGATTGCCCTCGACAGACTTGTTCTTCCTCGGCTTCTCCCAGCCGCATGACATGTCCTCAAGGGTAAGTTCGTCAAACCAGACCTTGGAGAATCCATCCACAGGGGATGGCACAACTGCAGCTCAGGACTTCGTCTGCAACAGCGCCATGCACAGCGCCCCAGCCGCGACCGCCGTGAATCTTGAGTTATGCATATTTTTCCTATCCTTTCCCGTACCGGCTTCAGCGGTTGACCATCGCCTCCATTGCGCGCGTGAAGGCCGGGAAGTCGAGCTTGCCGTAGATCGCGGTCTTGTAGCCGTACTTGGACGCGATGTCCGCGACCTCCTTCGAGACGTCCACGCCGGCCTCCTTGAGGATGCGCAGCTTCTCGGCCGCGACGACGCCGTTCCTGAGCGCGATGAGGCGCGCGGAAAGCTCGCCGTTCGGATAGATGAAGAACGTGTCGCCCGCGCGCCAGTCCCTCGGTCTGTAGGAGGCGTCCTCATACGGGTTCTTCGGCCACGAGTTCGCCGCCCAGCGCAGGAAGCCGTCGAAACCGACGATGGCGGGGTAGGCGCCGAGCCAGTAGCCCTCGTCACGGGGGCTGTCCATGAACGTGTTCGGTTTCATCGCCGACGCGCACACGTAGTACGTCGTCTTGAAGCCCTGCTTGCGGCGCGGCTCGAGATCGTCGAGGAACGCCGGCTTCTTCCTGAGGTGGATGAGCCCGATGCAGAAGTTGTCGAGCTTGATGCCGTCGAACTCGGCGGGCGAGGTCTTGCCGCAGATGGCGATCTTCATGCCGGGGGCCGTGGACTGCATGAGGTCCGCGATCTTGCGCACGTCGTCGGGCGAGCGCTCGTCCATCGCGATGTACGCGTCCTGGAACCAGCCCTTCGCCTTGAGGTGCTTGGCGAAGTCGGCGAGGAACGGCCCCCAGTAGTCGGCGAACTCGGGCGTACCGGGGCGCATCTCGATGCGCTGGGCCTTGCCGTCGGCGTCCGTCCAGCTCATCCTGTAGCCCCACGGACACATGGAGTAGCAGGCGATGTCCGGCCCGAGCCCGCATTTCCGACCGAAGGCGACGTACTCGTCGAAGACCTTGTAGTCGAAGGTCCATGAACCGTCGGCGTTCTTGGTGCGCCCGATCATCGAGTGGTAGCCGTCGTAGCACTGGTTGTTCCAGGGCAGGTCGAGGATCGTCACGGTGAGGGCCTTGCAGCCGCAGTTCGCGAGATTGCGCCAGAGGGGTTCCATCTTCGCGTAGTGCTCCTTCGAGAACGGCTCGACGTCGAAGAAGCGCGAGACCGCCCACGGGTGCTGCCAGAGGTCGAGGAAGTACTTCCAGTCCTTCGGCTCGGGAAGGACGCGGTCGACGACGGTGAGTTCGAACGGGCCGAACTTGCGCGCGCCGGGCTTCGCGTTTGCCGCGACGGACACCTTGACCATCGCGGGCGGCTGGGCGTCGCCCGGCTGCCAGGGCTTGCAGACGTCCGGGACCGTCTCCTTGGCGATGAACTTCTGGTAGCTGCGCGTCTTGTCCTTGCCGTTCTTCTCCTTGACGACATTGCCCTTCCTGTCCTTGACGACCTCGGTCGTTTTCTCGGTCTTGTCGAAGGCGACGTTCCCGAAGCGGAGGAGCGAGAGCTTTACGCCGTCCAGGTCGCGTCCTGCAAACGGGACAAGTCCGTTCGCGACGCCTTCCGGCAGCCGCACGTAGGCCGTCTCGCCGCGCCACGCCCTGGACGCGAAACCCGGCTCGTCGCAGCGACCGGCGCCCGCGAGCGCGGTTGCAATTGCGATTGACACGGCAAGACGGCGCGTCGTGCGTGTTGCGGACGCGAATGCGAGATGTGAAAGTGACTGCGGCTGCATATTTTTCATTGTCAGTTATTCCGTCCTTTCCCTGCGGCAATGACGCACAGCACCGAAAGCGTGGCCATTCCGATCCAGAACACCGCAAGATAGTCCAACGTGTAGCCGTTGCCGAAGGTTACGCCCACGAGCGACGCCGTGCCGTCCTTGGCACGGTTGATGAGGTAGCCGGAGATGACGGACTGTATGCCGGCGCCGATGTAGTTGCCCATGCCCGCAATGCCCAGGGCCGCGCCCGCCGCGCACTTCGGCACGTAGTCGACCGCCATCAGTCCGCCGAGGAACGTCAGCAGGATGCCGACGGCGAAGCCGAAGAACACCATCGCCAAGACGTCGATCCAGACGTGCTGGCCCGGCACCAGCATGAAGAGCGAGAGCGCGATGACGTTCAGGACGCCCGCGGCAACGGCTAGTTCCTTGCGGCTCGACTTGAAGAAGCGGTCGGAGATGATGCCGGAGAGCGCGGACGACACCGCGCCGACGACGGAGTTGATGGAGACGATCGTCGCCGCGCCCGCCTCGGTGTAGCCCTTCTTCACCTGGAGGAAGAACATCCCCCAGTCGATGATCGCGTAGCGGCTCGCGGCGAAAAGACCGCCAGCCAGCGCCACGAGCCACACGGCCCACGACGTCAGCGCGATCTTCTGTCCGCCCGTCGTGTCGACCTTGGCCTCGGTCGCGTCCACAGGCACGGGAGGCAGGCCTTCGTCCTCGGGCGCATTGCCGAAGAAGAAGAACGCCGCCGTGATGCCGATCAGGCCGAACGCCGTTGCGCCCCAGAAGCAGCTCTTCCAGGCCCAGTCGGGGCCGAACGTCTTGCCGACCCAGACGACGATTCCGGCCGAGACGATGTAGGCCAGGACTTCGCCGAGGTTGTTTGAGCAGCTCCAGATGCCGTAGTACGTGCCGCGCTTGTTCTTCGGCCACCAGCGCGAAAGCGCCACGACGCAGCACGGTGCGCCCGACGCCTGTGCAAAGCCGTTCACGAACCAGACGACGGCGAGCATCAGCGCAGGGATGTGGAAGCCGACGAGAAGGTTGGCGAGCGCCGAGACGAAGAGTCCGAACATGATGTACTTCTTCACGTTCACGCGGTCGGCGATGAAGCCGTTGACGATCTTGCCGATCGCGTAGGCAAAGAGCATCGCCGAGCCGACGTAGCCGATCTCCGTCGGCGTGTAGGCGCCCTGCTCGATCATTCCCTTCTTCGAGGCCGAGAAAGCGAGTCGGCACACGTAGAACGTGGCGTAGACAAACAGCATCGCCGCCACCTGGCGTATCCTGGCCACTGCATACCTTTTCTCTACCGAAGGTCCGTTCATCTTTTGATCCTCTCCAAAACCTCACTTCTCGTGGCGCCGCGTCGGCGAATAGATGCAACCGGCTCCGTTCGCCGTCGAACCGCACCAGATGCACTTGTTCGCGCCGGGGCCGTGCCTGAATCAAAGGCCGACTTTGGCCTTTGCCGCGGCGCCGATACCGCCCGCGGCATTTGCGCCGCTGTGCGAGATGGCGTTGAGTCCGGGCACCTCGGTCGGACCGATCCAGCCCGCCTTGACGCCGATGAAACCGTAGAGCCACAGCGCGGCAAGCACGACAAGCAGCAGCCCGACCGCGGAGGGGAGAACACGTTTGAGGATGAGGTTCGTCATTTTAGCACTCCTTTTGCTGGTGATATTTTACCAAATGCCGCCCCGAATCTCAACCGCGGCAAATCTGGGTTGACCCAATTGCACCTGGGGTGGAAAAGTTATATTTTTCGCCCTTGCTTTTGCCATCGCGTTTTGATAAAATACCGCCCGCTTTTTTCGAGAGGCCGGTGCTTCTCAAGGAAAAAGCAAGTACAACAAGGATCAACAATGGAAGCATACGCTGTACTCGAAACCGGCGGCAAGCAGGTTCTTGCCAAGGTCGGCGACACGATCGAGATTGAAAAGCTCTCGGTCAGCGAGGGCGAAGAAGTCGTCCTCGACACGGTCTGCGCCGTCTCCGACGGTACGACCCTCAAGGTCGGTGCGCCCTACGTGGAAGGCGCCAAGGTCACGTTGACGATCGTCGCTCCCGCCAAGAAGGGCGTCAAGACGATCAACTTCAAGGCGAAGCGCCGTAAAGGCTATCGCCGTACGGTCGGTCACCGTCAGCAGTACACGGTCGCGACGGTCAAGGCCATCGCCTAAGCAGAAAGGAATCATCGAAAATGGCTACTTCCGCATCTGCTCGTAACGGCCGCGATTCAAACCCGAAGTTTCTCGGCGTGAAGGCTTATGATGGCGAGCTCCTCAAGGCCGGTTCGATCATCGTCCGTCAGCGCGGTACGAAGATCCACCCCGGCGCCAATGTCGGCTGCGGTCGTGACTTCACGCTGTTCGCCCTCAAGGACGGCAAGGTGAAGTTCGTCACCAAGAAGACCGGCAAGTACGCGACGATTGTACCCGTCGAGGCCTAATCTGTCGTACATCCGGCTCCGCGCCGGAATGTCCAGGCGCGGGTCTCGGCCCGCGCCTCGTTATTTTAATCCGAAGGAAAGAAGAAAAACATGGCTAAGGAAGCAAACGTCGGCAAGCGGATCAAGATCTACCGCGACAAGCTGAAAATGACGCTCGGCGAGCTCTCGGCGAAGAGCGGCGTCTCGGTGGCGCTGATCGCCTCGATCGAAGACGGCGAGGTTCTTCCCGCCCTGGGCGTGCTGACGAAGCTTTCGCGCGCGCTCGGCCAGCGTCTCGGGACGTTCATGGACGACCAGTTCAAGCCGGACCCGATCATCACGCGCGCGGCGGATGTCGAAGCCGCTAAGGTGCGGGCCGAAGGCAAGAACGTGCTCGGCTATGCGGCCCACTCGCTCGCGCTCGGCAAGCCCGACCGCCACATGGATCCGTTCCGCATCGAGTTCTCGGCGGACGGCGTGGACGAAGTTTCCTCGCATGAAGGCGAAGAACTGATCATCTGCATCGCCGGCCAGGTCGAGCTGACGTACGGCGGCGAGAAGATGGTGCTGGGCCCGGGCGATACGGCGTACTACAACAGCGTCGTCAAGCACGGCCTCAAGGCGATGGGCGGCCAGCCCGCGTCGATCTACGGCGTCGTGTTCATGCCGTTCTGAGGTCGGCGTTCGGGCGGAGCCCAAAGCATCGGGGGCAACCTCGGTAAAATATGCCGTCGAGGGGCCGTCGTGGCCCCTACGGCCGGAGGAGCGCGCGCGGCGGCGACACGTGGAAATGGACGCGTTCGCCTTCACGGCCGAAATAGCCGCCAAAGCCGAATTCAACGCGCACGATGTCCTCCGGGCGCAACTTCGCCGCGGACCCTTTCCGCTCGCCGAACGGCGCAAACGCCGAGAAGGCGAAGACGAGTTCGGCTTCGCCCGCGTCGGAGAGCGACCGCGTGCCGCGCTGGTACCAGCGCTGTCCGTCGCGCGTCGTCAGAAAGACGCCGCACACCGCTGCGCCGTCCGTCGTCTCCGGCACGCGCACGGCAAACGCGACGCCGCGCGCGGTTGCGGCGTAGACGGGTCCCGCGTAGGTGAAGCCGAGAAAGGCGAACGTGTCCACCGCTCCCTTGGTGAGCGTGACGTCGACGTCGTGCCAGCCGTCGGCGACGGCTGTCGCGGCTCCTTGCACGTACTGGCCTTTGCCGAAACCGACCGAAGCGGGCATCTGATTCAGCGGGACGAGGCGCGGGGCGAGCGTGGTCGGACCGTTCGCGACCGTGGCGTCGTCGACGGGCGTGTCGGTTGTGAGCACGACGGCGCCGAAGGGCGGCAGGTCGAGCGGAATCTCGCCGGGCGCCGTGTCGGTCGTGGTGCCGGTGCGTGGGTCCCAGCAACGGGCCGCAACCTCCTGCGCAAGGCGCACTGCGCCACGCCAGGGTTCGCGCGTGTCGTTCAACACGTAGAAGATGTCACCTTCCTTTGTGCGGCGATGGTTCGTGCGCAACGCGTCCATTGAGCCGCGCACGATCCGCAGCGCCGGCGTGTGACGGGCCGCAAGGAGGTCTGCCAGCAGCGGCGCGTACTCTTCGGGCAGATAGGTCCAGGTACTGGCGAGATGGTCGATCTCCGCGTCCGGGAAGAAGCGGGTCGAATTCACGGGAATCTCCCCGACGGCGATCACCGTGCCGCCGGCGAGCTGGAAGGCCGTGAGCTTGCGCGCGACGTCCGTCGGCAGCGTGGTGACGCCCGGCAGCACGACCGTACGCCAGCGGAGCGTGCCGGAGACGAGGCAGCCGTCCTTGATTTCCGCGGCGGCGAGCGTCGCGTCGTCGACGAAGAGGAAGCTGCGGTTGGCGGTGAAGAGCGCACGGCCGACGGTCAAGACGAGTCCCGCGGTGCGGTGTGCGCCGGTGCCGCCCGCGCCGTGGAAGGCAGGCTCGCAGCCGACCATTAGGGTGTCCGCGGGATAGAGAAGCGCGATGTCCGCGGCCGAATGGCCTTCCCGCACGAGGGTGAGGGTGCGTCCGATTTCCGCGTTGATCGCGCGCTTGTCGTCGGACGAGAAGGTCTGCCAGTTGTAGTAGCTCGTGAAGGTGTTGACGCCGCCCCAGATCTGGCGGTTGAGCGCGCCGACGACTTCGCGCGGGGTGACTTGACAGGGGGGGCGCGTATCGCCTTTCGGGCGGTACTTCTGGCTGAAGTCGCTCGCCTCGCTCATCACCCAACGCGCGCCGTTGAGCTCACCTGCGCTCCCGGCGAGCAGCGGCGTCACCCACGGCACCTCTTCAGGCACGCTCGTGAGGATGTCGCAGCCGGGAGCGGAGAGTCCGCGCAGCACGCGGAAGAAGTCGCCGTAGAGCGGTACGTGCGCCGGAAGGTGCTCCTCCATGAGCAGGTGTCCCCCGCTCGCGAGGCCGTTTTTGTCCGCCCATGCGGTGATCTGGCCCGTGTAGTTGCGCGCGACGCGTTCGCCGACGAGGGACCAGAACCGGTGGCGCTTCGCGGCGACGTCGCCGACGGGCTTGCCGCGCACCAGCTCGGGAATGTCGTCTGCGACGCGGGTGTGCCCGGCGGCGAGATACGCGGCCAGCAGGTCGTCGCTCACGGGCAGGCAGAGGTACGGCATCGGACGCATCCAGTACGTCATCAGGGACGGTTCGTCCGTAAACGTCGAGGTGAAATGCGCAAGCGACGGGCCGAGTTTGCGGCGGTAGGCCTCGTGCGTGAGCTCGATGAAACGCGCCGTTGGTTCGGCGAGGAGGAGGTTGGGGTAGGGATGCTTGTAGTCCGTCACGGAGACGGAGATGTGCGTGCCGTCGAGAATGTAGTCGTCGGTCACGACGTAGACGGTGTCCGTTTGGCCGTCCTTGGACCGCCGCCGCACCGTGGCGACGGGTTTGCCGGGCGGCGCGGGCGGAAGGGCGGCGGAGCCGGCGGGTACGTTTGTGATTGCAACGAGATAGGCGCGCGCCTGCCATTCGGGATGCCCGACGAGCGTCTTGCCGCCGGCCGTGCCGCTGGGATAGCCTTGTTCGTCGTAGAGCCAGAGCGCCATGCCTTTGGCATGGGCGCGGTCGACAAGATGGTGCAGCGTCTGCCAGGAGGCGGCATCGTCCAGATAGTTGTCGAAGTTGACGTTGCAGGTGAGTCCGCCGAAGCCTTCGTCTTGGAGTCCGTCGAGTTCCGCGTCGGCCTTCGCGACGTCGTGGGGGCGCCCGTGGTGGATCGGCAGGATGCGGTCCTGCGCAGGCGGATGGGCGAAGCGCACCGCGCGCGGCGCGTTCGTGGGCGCGTAGACGGTCGTCTCCGCGCCCGTCAATCCCATCCCCATCATCGCCGCAGCTGCGGCCAGACTCTTAATCGGCAAGCAATTCATGTTTGCATTCTACCACAAACCCGGAATGTGTTCATTCGAAAAGTTCATTCGCGATTGCCATCGAACTGGATTTGCCGGACAGGGTGCGATTTTAATTCGTTGAGATTCTGAGCCATTTCACGCCGCGCTCCTGAGCCTTGCGATGATGGCGCACGTCCTTCTCCG
>CADCPA010000007.1 GCA_902803135.1 uncultured bacterium | reverse complement strand
CGGCACGTCCTCCTCGAACTCGCTCCACCACCGCACGCCGCAGCAGTCCTCGAGGAAGTGGTACACGGCGAAGAGCGCGCCGCGCGGGCCGCCGCCGTTCAGCAGCACTTCGTTGCCGAAGGAGCGCACGATCCACTTCTCGGACGGCAGCTGCGTGGAGAGCAGGCCCTCGCGCTGCGCGAGCGCCGTGTCGCCCACGCGGAAGACGATTCCTTCCTTCCCGCCCACGCGCAGCGACCCCGCCACGCGCTTGCCGAGGTAGTCGGAAAGCTCCTTCATGGCCGTCTGCTCGTGCGGCTTCGGCGCGTCCGGCCCCGCCACCTCGTACGACGCGGGTCCTGCCGTACAACAACACGCCAACATGATCACAGTTAAGGCTATCGATTGTTTTTTCATGCGGCTAGTATATCATATTTCCGGCCGAATGCACGTCAGGTGCGGTCATACATCCCCGCGCGCTTGGTGAGCACTTCGAGGGCGCGTCCCTCTGCGTCGGCCGTACAAGAGCGATTTTAGCACTTGCGCGGGGTTTGTTATTTTTGGTAATATTTATGGCGGTGGTGAGGTACAAAGTGCGCCTTGCCGCCTTGGGTGTCGTTTCGCGAAAGGAAAAAGTACATGAAAACAACGATCAGTCGAATTTTGGGGCGAGGGTCTGTGGTCCTTGTCTGCGTCTGCGTCGTCGCGCTGGCGGCGACAGATGCCTATGCCGTGCGATATTGGAGGGGCGCCGAGGAGGGTGCGCTTTTCTCCACGCCGTCGAACTGGTGGAAAACCGACGACCGGGAGACGATTTCCGACACCATGGCCCAGCAGGGGAAGGGCATAACGTATTGGCTGGACTTCCTGAACGGCCTCACGGTGTTCGACCTGGAGGCCTCCGTCAATGACACTGTGAACTTCAGCACGGGGAGCGACAATCCGTTCGTCTGGAGCGCGACGGATCCGTCGTACGGCCTTACGGTCGTTGGGGAGAAAGAGTTCCGTGTCGGCTACAGCCAGACGCCGTCCCATCTGCAGATCGACAGCGGCACGTACAATTTCCACCTGACGCGAATCGGGTACGTCTCCGACGGAACGGGCCGGCTTACGTTCAACGGCGGCACGTTTACGCAAAGCGGCGAATTTCGGATCGGGGCCAAGGAACGCGCGACGGGCGAGTTCGTCATGAACGGCGGCACGTTCACGGTGAACAGCACCGCGCGCATCGGCTATTCGAACTACGCGACGGCCGACATGACCGTGAACGGCGGGACGTTCAAGTCGAACACGCTCCGCGTCAGCGGCCAGGCGACGGGCGTCAACGGCACGCTGACGATCACCGGCGGTCTGGTCCAGACGACTTCTACGGGCAGCGTCGACGGCTTCATGGTGTGCAATGCCGCGAATACGACGGGAAAGGTTGTCATCGAGGGCGGTACGCTCGACACGTCGGCACCAGACAAGGCCTCCGCTATCGGCGGCGTGGCTGACATCTTGGCGGAAATCTACGTCAACACGGGCGGCGTGTGGAATACCCGGGGCTTCCTCCTCGGCGGCAAGGCGGAAAAGACCCAGTACGATGTTGCCAATTCCGTCACACGCCTCTACGTCAACGGCGGCACGATCAATCTCGGGGCCACGCCGTCCGGCATCGGCTATGCCGTTGGCGAGGGGTCGATGGCCGAGCTGGTCTTGAACGACGGCGAAGTGGTCGTTTCCGGCACGGACGCCTTCTACGTGGGCGAGTCGGGCCCTGGTTCGTTGACGATAAACGGCGGCAAGTTCTCCATGCCCAAGGCCGCTAACGGCTTCGGGTTCGGCCATGCGAAGAACGGCAAGGACGTCGGCACCGTGACGCTCAACGGAGGCACGTTGAACATCTACGCGTTCCGGCTCAACTATCTCCAGGAAGGCAGTCAGCTCATCTGCAACGGCGGTACGATCAAAGCCGTCGCCGCCAATACAGGATTCCTCAACGCGGACGACAAACTCACCTGCATCATCGACGAGGGCGGGCTTATTTTCGACACAGCCGGGTTTGATGTCACCATCGGGCATTCGTTTGTGGCGGCCGAGGGCAAGCCGATCGGGCCGATCATCAAGAAGGGATCCGGTGTTTTGACGCTTTCGGCGCCGTTTGACGGCGAGATCACCGTCCTCAGGGGGTCGGTCGTCACGAATCTGGTTGAGACGACGACGCAGCAGGCCGTGGACCCGGACACGGGCGAGCCGGTTGTGGACCCGGACACGGGCGAGCCGGTCATGGAAACGATCACGACTACGACGCCGATCACGCTTTCCGCCGATGCGGCGGCGATGGGCGACCGCTACTGGCTGGGCGCGACGGCCGAGGGGACGGCTTCCGACACGGCCAACTGGTCGACGTCGAGCGGCGGCACGTCGGGTGCTTCCGCGCCGGCCTGGGACTATGTCGGCGGCAGCATCTACTTCAACAAGGCGTATGGAAACCGCGTGACGGTGTTCGATTCGGCCATCGAGCCGGTGAGGACAGATTACCTCTATGTCGGCTCGTCCGAGGAGACGCCGCTTGTGTGGCGTGCGACGCTGCCCTACTGCGGCTTTTCCTACATCCCCGGCGAGTGGCATCTCGCCTACAACGCGGACCACAAGACGGCCAACCTCACGATTGACAGCGGCACGTACGCGTGCAGCGGCTATCTCTACGTGGGGCATACGACCGGCGGCACCGCCAAGCTTGTCATAAACGGCGGCAACGTAACGGCCTACAAGCCGCGTATCGCAGGAGGAAAGAACAATCTTACCTCGACGGTCATCATATCGAACGGAACGTTCAAGGCGACGGAATCGCTGCACATTGCCGCCGGCGCCTGTTCTGGTTGCAACGGCACGCTCATCGTGGACGGCGGCACGCTTGACACGTCTGTCGCGTCGTCCGACCTGGATGTGCTCATCGGGCAGAACAACACGCAGGCCACGGCGCTGCTCCATGTGAAGAGCGGAACCTGGAAGACCAAGACGTTCCTTGTCGGCGGGCAGGCGAAGCGGGCCAGGAACTCTTATCCGGGGTTGCAGGCGTCCCTCGTGGTCGACGGCGGCACGGTAACGGCGTCGGGCGACTGCTGCATCGGCGCGAACATCGCTGAAGACGGCCGTTCCGAGATGATCGTCAACGGCGGCAGCGTCACCATCAACGCCAACAACCTCTACGCCGGCGACGGCGGGCCCGGCTATCTGACGGTGAACGGCGGCGAGCTCACGATGAAGGACACGGACTTTGGCGTTGCCTTCGGCCACTACAACGGCAGCAGTGCGAAGGTAGATGCGGGCTATGTCACGCTCAACGGCGGCACGGTGACTACGCCGAAGTTCCGCCTGGATTACGTTGCCTCCGGCTCGAAGCTCGTCTTCAACGGCGGCACGCTCAAGGCGACGCGCGAGCAGCCGAACTTCATCGTCGAAACGGACGCGCTCACGTGCGAACTCCAGGAAGGAGGCCTCGTCTTCGACACGGCCGGGTTCGACGTGACGATCGCCCACGCCATCGTGACGGCCGACGGCGTTACCGGCGCGCGGGTGGTCAAGAAGGGAGAAGGCCGGCTGGCATTCACGGGCGACATCGCGCCGGACGGCGGGTTCGAGGTCGAAGCGGGCACGCTTGCGTTCACGAACCTGAAGTGCGCAAAGGTCGGCCAGGTCGTCATTGCGGCGGGCGCCGGGCTTGATCTCGACGGCGGCATCGTTGCCACGAGCGACTATGTGCTGGATGGCGTGAAGAAGGGTCCCGGCGAGTATCCGGCTCCCAACGGCACGGGAACGATCCGCGTGCCGAATCGTGGAACGCTGCTGCTCATCCGGTGATGACGTGATGTTTGCGGAGGGGAACATGTCCTACGACCGGGCAGGCGTTCGCGTCTGCCCGGTCGTTTGACTGTTCAGTAGATTTTGTTCTCGCACCCCTTCACGAGGCGGCCGATATTGCTGCGGTGCTTGTAGATGACGAAGATGCCGAGGAGCGACATGACGATCCGGAGGCTGAGCGTCGGCGCGGCGAGGGGCGTCGGAATCCAGATGACGACGGCGAGGAACGCGGACGCGAGGATGGAGCCGAGCGAGATGTAGTGGCTGAGCCACACCGTCACGACGAAGAGCGCGAACGCGATGAGCGCGAGCCAGGGGATCTGGGCGACGAGCATGCCGAACGCCGTCGCGACGCCCTTGCCGCCCTTGAACTTCATGTACGGGGTGAGGGTGTGCCCGATCACGCAGGCGAGACCCACCGCGACGGGCAGCTCCATCACGATCTGGTCGGGCATCTCGAAGAACGCGGGATGCTGGCCGACCATGACCAGCGCGGCGATTGTCGGCAGGAGGCCCTTCAGGAAGTCGCAGAAGAACGCGAGGAAGCCCCACTTGTGGCCGACGGTGCGGTAGACGTTCGTCGCGCCGATGTTCTTCGACCCCACGGTGCGCACGTCGACGCCGCGCATCTTGCCGATCAGGTACCCGAACGGAATGCCGCCGATCAGATAGCCGGCGAGAATGAAGAGGAAAAATTTGCAGCTGAAGGAATCAAACATGGGAACACCCTTTCATAAACCGTGAAACATTATACCACAAACACCCCGCCGTGCGGAAATCGCGAAACGGAATACTTTACGGACGCGGCGGACCTTGCGTGAAATCGACGACGGCGGTCTCAACTCCCGCAGACAAGGGCGAGAACGGCGAGGAGGATGCCGCAGAGGCCTTCGCCCGCGATGAGACCGGCGGAGAGGAGCGTGCCCGCG
>CADCPA010000006.1 GCA_902803135.1 uncultured bacterium | reverse complement strand
GTCCACTGCTTGTCGCCGGCTTTGAAAAACGCCTCGTCGTTCTCGCCGCCATACGCGAACGCCACGGTGCCGGTGGGCGTCTGGAGGTTCACGAGGCAACTCTCCTGGGATGGTGTCGCCGCAGACGATTCGTCCTGCAGCCCGAAGGCCGTTGCGGGACGGCAGGTGGCGATCGCCTGCGACCGTCCGCCGTTGAAGCGGAACACGGTGCGCGTCTCGGGCGACGACTCGCGCACCACTTCCAGAAGGGTACGACCGCGCGAGATGATGGCGTTGGCCATGCGTCCCGAGTAGCGGATGTTGAAGGTACCCTCCTCGCAGGACATGCTGACGAGTCTGCCCTGCCGGAAGGTGAACTCCGACTTCGGTCCGCCATCGTGCGGATCCGCCGTCACGCGGATGAGGTCGCCCTTGAGCAGGGCCGTCCATGCGGGGCCACCGGTCAACACGGTGTCGTTTCCCTGCTTCTCCTGTTTTGCCCGCACGAAGATGCGCATGTAGCCGTCAGGCTGGTAGAACGCCCAACGGTTCACGTCAAGCGGCACGAAGCGCGATTCGAGCGCGGGTACGCTCCAGCCGAAACCGAGAAACGGCGAGCGGGAGGTACGGCCCGACGACCAGACGGCGCAGATCGGCCAGCCTCCGGCCATGCCGAGCGGCTGCACGTGAAGAGCCTCGCCGGACACGCCGGTTCCCTCGTACGGGCCGCGCAGGTCGTCCAGCCCGGCAAAGGGAAGGCTCTCCCCCGCTGCTGGCGCGAATATCCACAGAGCGGATGCCACGGACATGACGAATTTCCACTTCCAAGTCATGGCGCACATGATAGCAGAACCTCCCCGCTCCGTCAATGGCGGCACGCACCCGATTATGGTATACTGTTTGCGAATGAACGACGAGAGAAAGAAAAGCCAACTGATGCAGAATCGCCATCGGTATATGCCAACGCCAACGCTTCGGTCGGAGACTGTCGGCGTGGCGTCCGGGATCAAGATTCCGACGCCGTTGAAGGTCGTTGTCGTCGTCGCGCTCCTGTTCGGCGCTTTATTTGCCCTTTACCGCAAGTTTTCTGCGAACCCGTCGGCGGCGAAACCGGCCGTCGCACACGGCGATTCGTCCGATGCCGGGCGCAAGATGCCGTCCAACACGGTCGTGCGCGCAGAAAGCGCACATGTGGCACGGACCGAGATGCCTGTCGTCCAGACGACCAACGTGGCGGAAGTGTCTCCGCAAGACGTCACGGAATCGACGGGCATGTCGCATGAAGTCGTTGATGTCCCGACTGTTGACGAGAGACCTCAACCCGTTCGCAAACATGCGCCGCGAGTCGTCTTCACGGACGGGAAGAGAATCGTGCGACATCCCGGCGGCGTGGTGGAGGTGCCGCGCGTCTTTTCCTGTGCGGGGGCTGGAATCAAGCCGTTCTGGGTGTACGGCGCGCATCCAGAGATCGAGGCCGCCAAAGAAAAGAAGGCCCGCGAGGAATGGGAGGCTCTCGTCCGCCAGGCCGAAAAGGAAAACCTGTGAAGGGGCCAGGAAAATGAAAATCTCGTGTCTGCCCGCAAGCGGGAAACGCCAAAATCTGCTATAATACACTTCCCTCATCCATAAAAGGAACGACATGTTTAAGGAAAAGTTCGATCTGACCGGCAAGACGGCGTTCGTTACCGGAAGCGCGCGCGGCATTGGGCGCGCGATCGCCGCCGCGTTTGCCGAATTCGGCGCGCGCGTAATCGTGCACGGCGCGAAGCCGAGCGGTCCGCTGGAGGAAAGCCTCGCGGCCGTGCGCGCGTTCAACCCCGCCTGCGACGTCGTGACGGGCGACTTGGGTGTTCCGGAGGAGGTGGAGGCGATGTTCGCGCGGCTCCGCGAGCTCGATGCCCTGCCGGACATCCTCGTCGCGAACGCCTCCATCCAGAAGAACATCCACTGGTCGGAGTTCGATGCGGCCGAGGCGCACCACGAGATGGAGGTGAACTTCCACGCGACGCTTCGGATGTTCCAGCTTGCCTATCCAAAGATGAAGGCGCAGGGCTGGGGGCGCCTGATCTCGGTGGGCAGCGTGCAGGAACAGCGTCCGCATCCTGAAATGTGCGCCTACGCCGCCACGAAGTCCGCGCTTGAGAACCTCGTGCGCAACGTGGCGCGCCAGGTCGCGCGCGAGGGCATCACGGTGAACAACCTCTGTCCGGGCGCGTTCGCGACGGACCGCAACGCCGCCGCG
>CADCPA010000005.1 GCA_902803135.1 uncultured bacterium | reverse complement strand
TGATTTCGTCCTTCGTGGGCATCGCGAACGCGAACTGCGCGCCCGCCGCGAACACGGCGAGGGCATAACCTAGAAGATTACCCCCCCCCTGCGACTTTTTGCCAAATATGGACATGCCTCGTTTTCCTTTCCTTTCAGCCTCCGCATCGACAGCCCCATTATAGCAAAGGACGGCGCGAAGCGCAACGCTGGGATGCGGCGGGACTACGGCCGGGCGCATCTCCTATGAGAACAGATGTCAATAGGCAAAATCGCTTTGGCGATTTCCGCTCCACGAATCCAAGTTCTTGATGTATGTCTTTCTCCGCAATCTCGGGCAGCTGACGAATTGAGGTGGAATGAACTCCGACGGTTGGAAACTGTGTCCGCCACAAAGAGCAGGAGGATGCCGTCTGAAGTCGCGAAATATCCCAGCCTGAATGTTGGACCGAAACGGAAAAAGGGCGCATCCGCACGGATGCGCCCCTTTCATTGCTGCGCGAACGGCCTTATTCGGCCTTCGGGGCTTCAGCCGCCGGCGCCTCTTCAGCCGTGGGGGCTTCTTCGGCAACCGTCGCGGTGACCCACTGGAGAAGGCACATCGGAGCCGCGTCGCCCTTGCGGGTGCCGAGCTTCAGGATGCGCGTGTAGCCGCCGTTGCGGCCTTCCATCGCAGGAGCGATCTTGTCGAACAGCTTCTGCACGGCCTTCGGCTGCTGCAGCCGGGAGGAGGCGAGACGACGGGCGGCGAGAAGCGCTTCCGGCTTCTTCGCGGCGGCCGCGAGGCCCTTGCGGGCGATCGTGATCATCTTCTCCGCATCCTTGCGGGCCTGCTTGGCCTTGGGGAGCGTGGTCTTGATGGATTCGGCGAGGATCAGGTTCGTCACAAGGCTCTTCATGAGGGCCTTGCGGTGTTCCATCGAACGCCCGAACTTCTTCATAACTCTCTGGTGACGCATGGGAAAACTTCCTTACAATTACTTCTTGGATTCGAGCAGGTCGGCGTCGAACTTGTAGCCGAGGCACAGCCCGAGGTCCTTCAGCTTGTCCTTGATTTCGTTCAGGGACTTCTTGCCGAAGTTGCGGTACTTGAGCATGTCCGCTTCGGTCTTCTGCGCGAGCTCGCCCACCGACGTGATGTTGGCGTTGTTGAGGCAGTTCGCGGCACGGACCGAAAGTTCGATCTCGTTCACAGACATGTTCAGGAGCTTGCGCAGACGTTCACGCTCGTCGGCTCCCTTCTTCTCCGTATCGTCGAACTCAAGCGCTTCCACGTTCGAGTAGTCGACGAACACGTCGAGGTGGCGGCGCAGGACCGCAGCGGCGGTCTTCAGCGCATCGTCGGGGGTGACGCGGCCGTCGGTCCAGACGTCGAGAACGAGCTTCTCGTAGTCCGTACGCTGACCCACGCGGCAGTTCTCCACAAGGAAGTTCACGCGCGTGACGGGCGAGAAGATCGAATCGATCGCAATGCGGCCGATCTCCTGGTCCGGCGTCTTGTTCCCCTCTGCCAGGCAGAAGCCACGGCCCGTGCGGATCTCGCACTCCATGTCAAGAACCGCGCCCTCTTCGAGGGTCGCAATTTCCTGCGCGGGGTTGAGAACCTCCACGGAGTTCTCCTCGGCGAAATCGCCGGCGACCACCGTGCACGGCCCGACCTTCTTCAGGTGGAGCGAGGTGTTCTCGCGCGTGAACGTTTTCAGCAGCACGCGCTTCAGATTAAGGATGATATCCGTCACGTCCTCCGTGACACCCGGGATGGTCGAGAACTCGTGACTCACGCCCTCAATCTTCACCGAGCTGATCGCGCATCCCTCGATGGACGAGAGCAGCACGCGGCGAAGCGAGTTTCCGATCGTGCGCGCATAGCCGATTTCAAACGGCTCGGCGACGAAACGGGCATAGTTCGCGGGAGCATTCTTCTCGTCCATCTTCTGGACGGTCTTCGGCATTTCAAAACGACTCAAGCGAATCGGCATTGAAATCTCCTTTGAAAGTGATTAAACGACAAGCGGGCCAAGCCCGCGACGGACATTAACGCGAGTACAATTCGACGATCGCCTGAACGTCGATGTTCTCGGGGATTTCCTCGCGGGTCGGCAGACTCGTGAGAGATCCCTGCTTCGTCGTGCTGTCGAACGTGAGCCAGGAAACGGTCACCTTGCTGTGCGCGAGGCACTGCTCAACGGCGACGAGCTTCAGCGACTTCTCGCGAAGGCTGATCGTTTCACCGACACGCACGATGTACGACGGAATGCCGCAGACCTTGCCGTCAACCGTCACATGACGATGCGTCACGAGCTGGCGGGCCGCCGCACGCGTCGGCGCAAGACCCATGCGGAAGACCACGTTGTCAAGACGCGTCTCGCAGAGACGGAGCAGGTTTTCACCCGTGATGCCCTGCATGGCCTTGGCACGCTCGAAGAACAGACGGAACTGCTTCTCCATCATGCCATAGATGTAACGGGCCTTCTGCTTTTCCTTCAGCTGCTCGCCGTATTCGGAAAGCTTGCGCACGCGCTTGCCGCCATGCTGACCCGGGCGATTCGGACGACGGTCGAGAATCTTGCCGAGACCGGCGTTGGCGAAGATCACTTCGCCGAAGCGACGGCAGATCTTGGAACGGGAACCAGTAAAACGTGCCATGATTAAACTCTCCTACGCTTGCGGGGACGGCAGCCGTTGTGGGGAACGGGCGTGCAATCGGTGATCATCGTGACACGAATGCCCGCGGCCTGGATGGCACGCACGGCCGATTCGCGGCCCGCGCCCGCACCCTGCATGCGGACTTCACATTCGGACATGCCCTTGGCATACGCCGTGCGGGCGGCATCCTGCGCGACCATCGTCGCGGCAAACGCCGTGCACTTGCGGCTGCCCTTGAAACCGGCCTTGCCGGCCGAGCTCCAGGCAATCACGCCCCCGCGGGCGTCGGCAATCGACACCTGCGTGTTGTTGAAGGTCGAACGGATGAAGGCAATGCCCGCCGGGATCGACTTGCGCGGACGACCCTTCTTCACGGAACCTTCGCCTTCGGCGGCGGGAGTCGCCGCGTCGGTCTCCGCAGCGGCCGGAGCGGCAGCGGTTTCCTGCTTGATGTTTTCTTCGCTCATTGGTTAAATTCCTCGCACATTACTTCTTCGCGGGGGAAGTGCCACGAATCGCTGCGGAAGCGGCCTTGCGGTTGCCCTTGCGCGTCTTCGCATTCGTCTTCGTACGCTGTCCACGAACCGGCAGACCGCGCTTGTGGCGGAGACCGCGATACGAACCAATCGAGATCAGACGGCGGATGTTCTGCGAAACCTCGCGGCGCAGATCGCCTTCGACCCGGTAGTGGTCCTGAATGTACGTGGTGATCGCATGGATCTCGTCCTGCGTCAGATCGTCGGCCTTCTTGGACGGCTCGACATTGCACGCCGCCAGCACGTCATCCGCGCGCTTCGGCCCAATTCCGTGGATGTACCGGAGAGCATAGCGGCTATGCTTCTTGCCCGGAATATCCACACCCATCAATCTCGGCATGGTTTGTTGTTTCCTTATTGTTTAGCCCTGGCACTGCTTGTGACGCGGGTTGGTGCAGATCACGCGCACCACGCCTTTGCGGCGGATGATGCGGCAGTTCTCGCAAATGCGACGAACGGAACTACGTACTTTCATT
>CADCPA010000004.1 GCA_902803135.1 uncultured bacterium | reverse complement strand
CCCGGGAGTCCTTGGACGGATGGGTGCGGAAGATGGGCGTGAACACGCCGCACTGCATCCAGCGCGTCAACAGCTCGCCGTTTTCGTCCCTGCTGAACTGGGGACGGTTGTGTCCGCCGAGGTCGTGCCCCCAGTATCCGTAGCCCACGTTCGAGGCGGTGGCGGTGAACCACGGAATCGCTTCGAGCATCCGCCATGAGCTTTCGCCGTCGCCGGAGAAGCCGATCTGGTAGCGGTGCGAGCCGAGTCCGCCCCAGCGGTGGTAGATGATGGGGCGTTTCTGGTAGGGCGGTTTCGATGAAACCGCCGCCACAACGCGCCGCGCGTCGTGCGTGGCGAAAAGGTGGTTGAGCCAGAAGGTGTTGCTCAACGTGGGCTTGCCCTTCGCCATCAGCCATTGCTGCCAGTCGAGCCAGAAGCAGTCCACCCCCAGCGCCTCCAGCGGCTCGATGATATCCTTGAAATAGACCTCCGCCCAGCGCTCCTCGTCGCCGCGGAACGGGATTGTGCCCTTGCCCTTCCAGCCGTAGTCCTTGGCGAAGCGCGGATAGACTTCCTCGCAGTCCGGGATGCCGCACGCGGGGTGCATGTTGAGCGGCGCGTGCAGGCCCTCGCTGTGCAGGAAGCGGAACATCCCCGCCGGGTCGGGGAAGTAGCGGCGGTTCCACGTGTAACCGCCCCAGCCCCACAACTGTCCGCCGAGCGGCTGGATGATGTCTGGACGGTCCCCGATGTCCCAGTTTTCGTGCCAGTACATCTCGATCACGCATACGTCCACAGGGATGCCGACGGAATTCATCTCGCGCACGACCTGGCGGTAGTCGGACTCTGTGTCGTTCCAGAAGCGGCTCCACCAGTAGCCGAACGCCCATCTTGGCGGCAGAGGGATGCGTCCCGCCACCTTCACGTAGTCGCCGAGGCAACCCTTGTAGTCGTGCCCGTACGCGAAAACCGTCAGGTCGCGGTACGCGCCCATCTCTCGCCTCGGACGCTCCTCCACCCACTCCTTCCAGTAGTCGCCGCCCTTCACGAAAAGCGGCTTCTGCGAATCGTCCACAACGGCCACGCCTCGACGCGAAAGAATACCCCTCTCCATGCGCGGCAGAAGGTCCTTGATGCTGCTGCGCGCGTCGATGGTGCGCATCGTGCCGAGCAGGTTCTCCTTGTCGTCCGCAAGCACCGCAACCGCCGGGAGGGCGGCTGTCCCCAGCCGCCGATTCAGCGCGTGAGGACACGCGCCCTCCCCGATGACGCTCACGACGAGATTACTCTCATTGAACGCCCCGCCAGTCCATTCAACCTTCATCCCGTCCGTCTCGATTACCGCGCCTTCGCCCTTTCGCGTGAACGTATGCTTCACCGGCGGCATGACGCGATTGACGAAAGTGAGGCTCGGACGATCCTCGAACGAACCGTCCTCGCTCCATTCGCAGCGGATCATGCGGTCGGTCAGGAGCGTGAACCGCGCCTTGCCCGCGAACTCCGTGTTGCCGACCACCACCGCGCACGACGCGGCGCAGACGGCCTCGGTGCCTTCCAACGCCGCGCGCGCCTTGCCGGAGAAGGCAGGCGCGCCTGTTCCCGCGTTCGCGAACACCCTGCGCGAGACGGTGTCCCACAACACGCCCTCGCCGCCTCTTCGTGCGGGAACGAGATTCACGAGCGCGTTGCCGTTTGCGTCGTCAAGGCGCGCGGAATACCACTTGGCGTGGCAGTAGCGCTGCGAAAGGCCGCGGTTGCAGTCGTCGTTCCACGAGCATCCGAGCAGAATCGTCCCGGCGTCCGTGTTCGCGCCGATCGAACCCTCGGCAAGTCCGCTCATCACGGTCTTGCCGTCAAGCGCGGCCGTGCGGTTCGCAAGCGCGATGGTGTGCGGCGCAGAAAGGTCGCCGAGCGTGAACATGAGGTCAGGCGTCTTGCCGTCCGCCTTCAGCGACTCGCCGCGATAGCGCATGTAGAACTGCCCGTCGGCGCCGTTGGCCTTGCGTCCGATGGTGAAGTCGTCGGTCGGCAGGCTGCCGATCAGCGACGCCCAGGTGTTCTTTTCGGCCGCCTGATAGTCGTTGGGCGAATACTGGAACGTGACGGCGAGGCCGTGCACCGATGTGGCCCTGACGCCCGTGTCGATGTACTGGTCCTTGCCCAGATACACGTATCCGCCGTCCTCAAGCAAGCGCACCTTGCCCGTCGCGAGAACGCGCAGCACCTGCCCGGACGCAATGCCGCCGCGGCTGAACCTGTACTCCGTGGACTTCTCCACGTCGGCCGCGCCGCGCCGCACGCGGTTCGCCTCCGGCCAGGCGGCAGGATCCATGCCCCTGTCCTCGGCGTCCCACACCAGATAGAGCGCGGACGTCTCGTCCAGCGTTCCCGCCGGAACCGTGGCCACCACGTCGTCTCCGTCAAGGCACACGGAAATCGGCATTGCCGCATTGGCCTGCGCCATGACCGCCACCGCAATCACGGCAGGAATGCTGGTACGCATCTAAAACCTCCCTCGCCTGTAAGTTACTTCACGTAGAGAACGAGTCCAGAGCGCCTGATGGTAACGGGAACAGACGTGGACGAAACGATGTCCGCAACCGCCTCTTCAGGAGTTCCGCCGTATGTCATCGTGCCCGCGCCGGAATTCGCGAGAATCTTTCCGGACACCGAATGGGAACGGCAGAGAGCAGGCAACCGCCGGTGAAGTAGAGCGGTTCGCCCGTCACCTGCACCCGACGCGTGCGGCCCGTGCCGTCCACGGACGCCGGCTTGCCCCACATGTCGTGGAACGCGACGTCATCCGCGTCGAAGGTAAGGTTCAGTCCCTGCGCGGCGCGGTCCGTCCAGATCATGCCGCCGACCTTTCCGTCGGGGCGCCTCCACTGCGGGAAGAAGATGCCGTCCCTGCGCCACTCGCCGCCGAGGTTCGCCGAACCCGCCGGACGCTGCATGATGAACATCTTGTTCGCAAGCCATCCGTCTTTCGGTACGAGGTTCGCGTGCACCATGCCGAAATGGTGCTCGTTGTAGTAGCGGTCGATCTCGCGCGCCCGCAGGCTGTACCAGAAGAACGACTCCACGCCCTCCGCGAAGGAAATCCCCCACGCGCGCGCGAACATCACGCCCTGCAAGTGTTCCGAGACGGGAAACGCCGACCCGCCAGCGCCCTTCTGGATGCCGCACACCACCACGCGCCCCTTCATGTCGCCGTCGAGCAAGTACGTGCAGGCGGCGACGGCCGGTTTGCCGTTGAGCGGGTTCGTCCCGGCGATGAGCGGCACCATCCGGTCGTTCGGACCCAGCGCCTTCGCCGT
>CADCPA010000003.1 GCA_902803135.1 uncultured bacterium | reverse complement strand
TCGACGCAAACAGGTTCGTGATGTGCGCGGCCGTAGAGGCGCCATCCATGTTCGCCGCGACGAGCCCCAGCGTCGCCGTCGCCTGCTCCTTGGCGATTTCAGCGGAAATCGACGCCGCCGCGCCCTGCCACGCGCCGAACCCGAGCGGAGCGAAGAACCAGGCAATCCATCTGCCGACAGTCGCGAGTATCGACTGGTCGATCTGCTCGTCCGACAGCAGGTTGAAGCCAAGGTCGAAGTGCATCACGAACCAGAGCAGTACGCAGGCCGGGAAGATTATGAGCCCCGCCTTGAGCATGTAGCCCTTCAGCCTCGTCCACGTATGGCGCCAGATGCCGGAGAGAGTCGGCATGTGGTACGCAGGAAGTTCCATCACGAACGGCGCCGCCTCGCCGGAGAACATGCGCGTCTTCTTGAGCGCGATGCCGC
The DNA here is from genome assembly GCA_902803135.1 of uncultured bacterium. Classification (GTDB taxonomy): domain Bacteria; phylum Verrucomicrobiota; class Kiritimatiellia; order RFP12; family UBA1067; genus RUG572. The sequence continues at coordinate 17,711 of CADCPA010000003.1, read as the reverse complement.
CCAGGACGATGATCGCTATGCCGATTACGTCCATCAGCGCGGCGACATACCACATGTCACGGAAGAACAGCGCGGCAAACATCGCTATGATCACCGTCTTCGCTCCGCACGGGATGAACGTGGCGAGAATGACCGTCATGCGCTGGTCGCGCCTGTTCTCTATCGTTCGCGCCGCCATCACCGCCGGAACTCCGCATCCCTTGCCGACGATCATCGGGATGAACGACTTGCCGGAAAGTCCGAACTTGCGGAACAACCTGTCCATGATGAACGCGACGCGCGCCATGTATCCGCAGTCCTCGAGGAAGGCGAGGAAGAGGAACACGACGAAGATGACCGGCACGAAGCCGAGCACCGTCGCGACGCCGCCCCACGCGCCGTCGACAACAAGGCTCTTGACCGTGTCGCTCACACTCAGCTTCTCAAGCGCGGCGCCGATCGTCGCGCCGATGCCGGGAATCCACACGCCGAACTGCGATGGATCGGGCTCCTCCATTTCCTTTGCGGCTTTGTAAAGTTCCTCGGTCACCTCCCATTCCTCCGACGTTTCACCCGTCTCCTCGTCTTCGACCAAGGCGGTCTTCTCGCCAGCCTCAAACGCGGTGATCGTAGCCTCCGCCTTTGCGAACTCGCCCTGGGCGTCCTCGAACGCCATTCCCTTGTACTTGCCGTCGGCCGTGCATTCGTGCATCGTGAACGGGAGATGCCAACCATCGCCGAGAAAGCCGTCGTTCGCCCAGTCGGTGAGAATCGTTCCGGGGCCCTTCTCCGCGACCGCGAGCCACCACATCGCGCAGAGTGAGATGATGAAGATCGGGAGCGCAAGGATGCGGTTCGTGACGATGTTGTCGATCTTGTCCGAGAGAGAAGCCTTGTTCTTCCGCTGCTCGCTCTTGGTCAGCGCCTTGTCCATCAGGTTCTTGATGAAGTCGTAGCGCTGGTTGGTGATGATGGACTCCGCATCGTCGTCCAACTCCTTCTCGCACTCGCGGATGTGCTCCTCGAGGTGCTTCATCTCGCCGACGCCGATGCCGAGATCCTTGATGATGTCGCGGTCGCGCTCGAAGATCTTGATCGCGTGCCAGCGGATCGACCGTTGCGGCACCTTGCCCTGGATCGTCTCCTCGATATGGGCAATCGCATGCTCGACTGACCCCGTAAAGACATGCGGGACCTCCGGCATCTTGTGCAACCCCCGCTTCCCCATTCCCCGTTCCCCGCCCTTCGCCAACTCGACGGCCTTCTGCGCCGCCTCGAGTCCGCCCTCGTTCTTCAGGGCGGAGATTCCGACGACCTCGCAGCTGAGCGCCTTCGCAATCTTTGCGAAATCCAATTTGTCGCCATTCTTCTTCACGACGTCCATCATGTTGACAGCCATGACCATCGGGAGCCCAAGCTCGGCGAGCTGCGTCGAAAGGTACAGGTTGCGCTCGATGTTCGTTCCGTCGACGATGTTCAGTATCACATCAGGATTCTCCTCGACGAGGAACTTCCGCGACACCTTCTCCTCAAGAGAATACGGCGAGAGCGAGTAGATGCCGGGAAGGTCCTGTATGACGACGTCCTTCGTGCCCTTGAGCACACCCTCCTTCTTTTCCACCGTGACGCCCGGCCAGTTTCCGACGTACTGGTTCGAACCGGTCAGCGCGTTGAAAAGCGTCGTCTTGCCGCTGTTCGGATTGCCCGCAAGGGCGATCTTAATGTTAGCCATCTTTAACTTCCTTTCCAAAAAAATTCGAAGACTTCCTTCAACGCTTCCGTGTCGTTGCGTCTCCGCGGTAGAACCTTGCCCCCACTGCCGGGCTCCTAATCGCCAACCACTATGATCGCAGCCTCGTCCTTGCGGATCGAAAGCTCGTACCCCCGCACCGTGATCTCGATCGGATCGCCGAGCGGCGCGAGCTTGTTGAGGGTAACGACGGTGCCCTTCGTTATGCCCATGTCCATGATGCGGCGCTTGACCGCGCCCGCTCCGTTCAGACGGACGACCTTTGCCGTCTTCCCGATTTCCAGTTCGTTCAGTGTCATATTAGCCACTCCTAATTTAGTTAGACGGTGCTAAGTTTACCATAGCTAACTCGCATCTGTCAATAGGGTGGTGTGAAAAAGTTAAATGCTAATTCCGATAGCACACAATCTTGCCACCCCCCAGCCCCAGCGCCCAAAGGCACGAACGCGCACAACCCGCTTTGGGATTTCCTTTCTTCCATGTCTGAATTCCTTTCGCCCAATGCGTCATAACGGGTGTCCACGATTCCCGCCGCGATCAACGACTCCTTCACGAATGTTCGACGTGTCGCCATTGGTTCTCATTCTCGGGGGCTTAGCGTAAGATTGACTTGCCTGCAACCCTTCAGAACAAGTCGCTATGCGATCCTGTTCGGGTCAGGGAGAGGAGGAGCTTTTCGACGGAACCCTTGCCGAAGATGAGACGCGTCGGCGTCATGTAGTCGAAGTTTTGCATTGCTTTGTTCCTTTCTGATGCCCCTGTTGCACGCCTTCTTTTGCTTGATGTTATATCAAAAACACCTGCCTCTTGCCTTGTGCATGGCTGGCGCTGGTTGAAAGAGCAAACGCAAGTTCTGCATCCTCTTGCATACCCTACGGGGGTATGGTATAATATGCGCGTTTTCACAACAATGAGAAGGCACTGACCATGAATAGATGCAAAGAAGACATAACGGCGCTCCAGCTGCGGCTGAAGAAGATCGTCGGACAGCTGAACGGCGTCCAGAAGATGCTCGAGACGGACACGCCGTGTGAAGACATCCTCACGCAGCTCAACGCGGTAAACGGCGCCCTGCACCGGGTGTCGCTCATCATATTGGACGGACACCTCAGGCACTGCGTCCGCGAGGGCATTGAAAGCGGCAACGCCGACGAGACGATCGAGTCCTTCTCCGAAGCGCTCGAAAGCTTCTCCAGGATGGCCTAGACGAAAGACCTATGTTCATGAAAGACATATTAGCGGCTTTCGCGCACGTCTTCGCCATGATGGCGCCATGGCTGGTGTTTGGCTTTCTCATGGCCGGTGTCATCGCCGTGTGGATTCCGAAGAACTGGGTGAACCGCGTGATGGGCGGAAGCTCCGGCTTTCGCGGAATCCTCCGCGCCGTCGCAATCGGGGTACCGCTGCCCATCTGCTCGTGCGGCGTGCTGCCGATCGCCGCGGGACTTAGGAGGAACGGCGCGGGGAAAGGTCCGACCGCCGCCCTTCTTGTGTCGACGCCGCAGACCGGAATCGACTCGATCCTCGCGACCTACGACCTGATGGGACCGGTCTTCGCAATTGCGCGCCCTGTCGCCGCCGCACTCACCGGCATCATAGGCGGCGTGGTCGTCGCCGCGGTCGGCGGAGAGGACGCGGAGTCCACGGCGCCGGAAGAAGCACCGTCCGCGACGCGCGGACCCAAGGCCATCTTCTGGCAGGCGTACCGACGGCTTCTCGGGTCAGTCGGCAAGCCCCTCGCGGTCGGGCTTGCAATCTCCGCGCTTGTTACGGTTCTCGTTCCCGACAACTTCTTCGCGGACGCGTTCCACGGCAGCGACTGGATTGCGATGCCGGTCATGGCATTGGTCGGATTTCCCATGTACGTCTGCTCGACGGCCTCGATCCCGATTGCCGCGTCGCTCGTCGCGAAAGGCGTGTCGCCCGGCGCGGCGTTCGTGTTCCTGATGGTGGGCCCGGCGATGAACGCGATGTCCCTGACGACGGTTGCCGCGCTCGTCGGACGCAAGGCCGCCGCGGCGTACGTTGCCGTGATCGTCGCTGGCGCGATCCTGTGCGGAATCGCCGTCAACCTCGTCCCAAACGCATTGCCAGCCGCGGTCGCCGCCGCATCTTCCGAACACGCCCTTTCCGCCGTCCACTGGATCTCGGCCACCTTTCTGGCTGCGATGATGTTCTACAACCTGGTGCGGCCCGTGCAAATGGGCCACGCCCACAACTGCACGTGTGACACCTCGAAGCCGCAGGCACGCTAGGTTCCAGGGGAATGCAACAATATGGCCGTGCCCCGACGGAGGTTGCCCTGCGTTTCACTGGCCGATTTCGGGCGGTTGGGTTGAAACCGCGGGTTTCACCATTGCCCCTTTTTGCGAGAAATGGTATAATCTGCATTTCACGATTTCGATGACCTACAGACTTTTGATAGCATGAAACGGTGGAAGAAAATGGATCAGAAAGAAGAGCGGAAGACGGCGGCCCCCGAAGCGGCCCCGAACGCGGATGAGGTAAAGGAAGCCGCGGAAGAGACGACCGGGCCGACGCCCCAGGGCGAGGCGGCCGCCGAAGCCGCACCGGGCGACGGGAAGCCGGAACAGACCGAGACGGCCGAAGGGGAGACGGCAGCCGAGGCGGAGCAGCCGGCGGAGTCCGAGCAGCCGGCGGAGTCCGAGCAGCCGGCGGAGTCCGAACCGTCAGCGGAGTCCGAGCAGTCGGCCGCCCCCGATTGGAAGGACCGCTATGCGCGCGCGATGGCCGATTTCGACAATTTCCGCAAGCGCACGGCCCGCGACCGCGAAGATCTGGTGAAGTTCGCCGCGGCCGACGTGATCAAGAGCGTGCTCACGACGGTCGACAACCTGGCCCTGGCCCTCGACAAGGCCAAGGACAAGGGGGACGATCCGTTTGTGCAGGGTGTGAAGCTCGTCTACGACGGTCTGCTCAAGACCCTCGCCGACCAGGGAGCGACTCCGCTCGACTCCCTCGGCGAACCGTTCGACGCCAATTTCCACGAAGCGCTCGCCCAGCTTCCCTCCCCCACGGTCGAAGAGGGCCGCATCATGAACGAGGTCAAGCGCGGCTGGCTGCTTCACGGAAAGCTGCTGCGTCCGGCCCAGGTCGTCGTGAGTGCCGGAAAGGGAGAGTAAAATGGCTGAAAAGCGCGATTATTACGAGGTCCTTGGCGTTCCGAAGGACGCCACCGCCGACCAGCTCAAGAGCGCCTACCGCAAGCTCGCGATGAAGTGGCATCCGGACCGCAATCCGGGCAATCCCGAAGCCAAGGAGAAATTCCAGGAAGCCTCTGAAGCCTACGAGGTGCTTTCCAATCCCGAGAAGCGCCAGCGCTACGACCAGTTCGGCCACCAGGGCATGAACTTCGGTCCAGGCGGCTTCGACTTCGGACGCGACTTCTCGCATAGCGGCGATTTCCAGGACATTTTCGAATCGCTCTTCGGCGGCGGCGACGGCGGCGGCAGCCCCTTCGAGGGACTCTTCGGCGGCATGTTCGGCGGTGGACGCCGTTCGCGTCCGGATCCGACGGGCCCCCAGCGCGGTGAAGACATGACCATGACGCTCGACATCGACTTCGACGAGGCGATTTTCGGCAGCCAGCGCTCAATGGACCTCACGCTTCCCGACCAGTGCCCCGAATGCAAGGGCACCGGAGCGGCGCACGGCGCCAAGCGGGTGACGTGTCCGACCTGCCACGGCCACGGACAGGTCGTCGGCGGCAGCGGCTTCTTCCAAATCCGCCAGACCTGCCCGAAGTGCGGCGGCGTTGGCACCGTGGTCGAGAAAGCGTGCTCCAAGTGCCGCGGAACGGGCCAGGTGCGCGTGCCGCGCAACATCTCCCTGCGCATTCCGCGCGGCGTCGTGACGGGCTCGCGCCTTCGCCTGAGCGGCAAGGGCGCCGGCGGTCTCCGCGGCGGCGAGCCGGGCGACCTCTACGTGCTGCTGAACGTCCGTCCCAGCGAAATTTTCGAACGCGAGGATCTCGACCTCTATGTCGACGTGCCGGTCTCCCCGCTGCTCGCCGCCCTCGGCGGCGAAGTGGACGTGCCCACGCCCGACGGACTGGCCAAGGTCAAGATCTCCGGCGGCACGCCAAACGGCCATCGCATCCGCCTGCGTGGCAAGGGCGTGCCCGACCTGCGCGGCGGCGCGGCCGGCGACCTCTACGCGCGCATCGTCTTCGAGGTGCCGACCCGTCTCACCGGCAAACAGCGCGGGCTGATGCAGGACCTCGCCAAGCTCCTCGACCCCTCGAACTTCCCGGAGGGCCAGAGCTTCGCATCGAAGACGAAGGTCTTCTACCAGCACAAGGACAAGCTCCAGCAGAAGAACTGATCCATGCACCGTCTGCTCGTCGACCCGTCTCTCCTCGCCCAGGACACCGTCCTTCTCCCCAAAGACGCGGCCCGCCACCTGAAGGTGCTGCGTCCGCGTCCGGGTGAAGAAATCGAACTGTTCGACGGGGCGGGGAAGACGCGGGTCTACCACTGGCAGGCGGGCGCGCAGCTGGATGCGCCGGGCGCCCCGACCGTGCATCCCCGCACCGCGCTTCCGCTCACGCTGTTCGCGTGCGTCACGAAGGGCTCGCGGTGGGACTGGACGATCGAGAAGGCCGTCGAACTCGGCGTCTCGCGCATCGTCCCCGTCATCTCCGAGCGCTGCATCGTGCGCCTGGCCGCGCATGAACGCGAAGCGAAGGCCGCGCGCTGGCGCCGCGTCGCCGAAGACGCGGCCCGCCAGAGCGATGCGGTCTGGTTGCCGGAAATCGTCGCGCCGGTCGACTTCGCGGCCTCCCTCGACCTGGTCCGGACCTGCGGCACCGTGTTCGCGGGCGCGCTGACGACCCCTCCGCCGAAGCCGCTGCTCGCAGCAGTCGCCGAGGCGAAAAGAAAAACCCAGACCGCAGCAAACGGTCTGGGGCTCTATGTGGGCCCGGAGGGCGATTTCACGCCGACCGAGCTTCAGGCGCTGCTGGAGATTGCCGTGCCGACTTCGTTCGGCCCCACCATCCTCCGCGCCGAGACGGCGGCGGTTTTCGGATTGTCCGTCCTTGCCGCCAGCCTGTAATCAGCGATCCTGCAGATCGGTGTAGGCGCCGCTGCGGTAGGACAGTTCGTGCCCGCCCTTGCCGTCGCTGTCGCACAGCTTCTGCGTCAGCTTCTTGAGGTCGATGCTGCCCTTCTCGGGCACGAGCAGCTTCGAGACATGGCCGTCCACAAACGCGACGTGGCCCGCATAGTGGCCGACTTTCTGCTTGTGGTTGAAGCCGACGAACTCGTCGTCGTACTGCAGCACGGAATCGCCCTTCTCGCCCTTTTCGTTGAGGTTCGCGACCAGGCGGAACTCGGGATCGTCGATGCCCTGGATTTCCGCGAACATCAGCACGAGGTCCGGCGAACGGAAGCTGCCATGACCGCAGCCGGTCCAGGCCTTGAGCGGATTCATGCCGTCGTAGGACCAGCCGAACTTCTGGTTCATCACATAGCTCCAGCCCGGATAGCGGCGGTTCCGCTTATAGCAGGCGTCGGCATGCACCGGACACTGGTAGACCGAACGGCTGCCGTTGAGGCGGCCCCAGAGCGTACCCTTCGTCAGCGCCTGGCGGAGACCGTTCTTCGCATCCTTGTTCTTGAAGTTGTCGTCCTCCGAGAACGCGATGATCGAACCGATCTTCTTCTCGCCGCGCGGATTGCGGGCAATCCAGCCGACCTGCTCGGTATAGGTCACGTCGCCGGCGTAGTACATCCAGAGGAACGAACCGGCCGCCGGATAGTGGCCGAGGTCGTTCTGCATCGCGTAGTTGTGCGCCGCCATCGCCAGCGCGCGCATGTTGTTCATGCACTTCGCGGCCTTGGCGCTCTCCGACGTGCCGCTGAAATAGCCCAGCAGCACCGCGGAGAGCACGCCGATGATCGCAATGACCACCAGCATCTCGACGAGCGTGAACGCGGATTTGATTTTGTTCTTCATGGGAAAGTTCTTACTTGGCGCCGATTGAACCGAGGGCGATGATTGTAAACACCATCGTGAAGATGGCGACCGTTTCGACGATGCCGAGCGCGCCGAAGTAGTTCGTGAGGCCCTGTCCCGTCTCGGCCTGCGCATCGCACGCCGCGGCCGCCGCACGGCCCTGGAAGAGCGCCGAGAGGCCGATGCCCAGACCCGCGAAGACGCCCAGGAGCACGCACGCGAGGCCCGCGCCCGTCACCTTGTCCTTGCCGAGCATGATGAACATGAGAATCATGCCGTAGAGCGTCTGCGTAATCGGCGCCCCCACGAGACCCAGCAGGATGAAGGGTGCCGGCTTGTTCGCGGCATAGCACTTCTTCCACGCGCCCACGGCCGCCGAGGCCGCAAAACCCGTACCGAACGCGGAACCCGCCGCGCTCAGACCCAGGCACGCAATCGCGCCCGCAACAATCATCGGATCCATCTGTTTGTACTCCTTCTTTGACTCGAATTAACTGCCCGCTGACAGGTAATAGGTAATAGGTTATCGTGAATAGTGAGTGGTGAATTGCGAATGGGTTGGAGGGACCGCGGACCGGCTGGTGTTCAATGTTTGGTGAACGGCCTGAACGCGTAGCCGGCCCAGGAGATGCCCTTGTGGTTCGAGAACTCGAGCGTGTTGAGACGCACCGCGTGCACGAGAATCGACAGCCCCGCCATCGCGAGGTTGAGCCCGTGGCCCACGACGAGAATCGCCACCATCGCCACGGCCATGATCGCATTCAGTCCGAACGAATGTCCGGACGAGAGCAGCCCCGTGGCCATGCTGTTGAAGTTTTCCGCCACCTTCACGGAGGCGAGTCCCACCGCGAACAGACGCACGTAGCTGATGATGTCGCCGAGCGCGCTCATGATGTTGAGCGGGAGCATGCCCAGCTCGATGCCGCGGCTCTTCAGCTCGTTCCCCTTCAGCGTGAAGCCGAAGACCAACACGAGCGACACGCCGAACACCCAGAACGCCCAGGTCGGAACGCCCGCGAAGATTCCCACGATCGAGTTCGTCACGAGATACATGAACAGCAGGATGCCCGCCCAGCCGAACTGCGCCAGACACGTGCGGTCGTTGAGGATCTGGATGCCGCTCCAGATGCGCGCGATCATCAGATGCGACACGCCGATCGTGAAGCAGAGGAACATCATGTTCTGGTAGCTCGGATCCGCCAGCCACTGCACCGTCGGCCAGTTCTTGCACCAGGGAATCTGCGCGCCGAACCACGTATTGGAGAGGATGCCCCAGACCACCGTCGCCGCGGAGAAGACCGTCATGAGGCCGAGCCAGCTGCGCACCACGCGCGGACGATGCCCCGTACCTTCTTTCGGCTTCGTCTTATGCCAGCCCCACAGCGTCGCCGCCAGGAAGATGGCGCCATACGCGCCGTCGCCCACGAGCATCGCGAAGAAGAGTGAAAAATAGCACATGAACGGCACCGAGACGTCCGACTCCGAATAGCCGGGCGCAATGCCGAGACCTTCGAAGAGCGCCGCCACGGGACGGAACAGCTTGGGCGGACGGATCAGCGTGGGCGGATTCTCGCCCGGCTCCGCATCGCGCACCAGAAGCCCCCAAGCCTCCGTCACGGCCTTTGCCCGGAGGCGCGGCACGCAGTCGACGCTGACCCAGCCTTCAATCCACGACACCGCCCCCTGCGTCGCCAGCACATCGCGCGCCGCCTCGAAGGCCACGCGGTCCTTCAGCTCGGGGTACTTCGCCGTGATCCACGATTCGTCGGTTCCCGCCAGGTCCGCCGTGCACGCGGCGATTTTCGCCTCCTGGACGGCCAGCTGGTCCTGAAGGCTGGAAAGACGCGCTTTCGGGAGCGGTTCCGGCAGCGTGCAGACGGAGGAAAGGTCGATGCCGCGGTCCAACAGGCTCTTCGCCAGCTCGGGATCGAAATCGCCGAAGGGCGCGTAGAACGCCACCTGGCGGCGCAGCTCGTCGGCCGCCGACGCGGCCTCTTCGCGGGCCGCCGCCAGCGCGGCGACCTCTTCGACCGTACGCCGCACGGAATTCGCGCCGGCCGGAAGCGGCGCATCCTTCTTCGCCTTCTCGACCGTGCGCACCGCCTCGGCGGCCTTGTCAAGATCGCCCTTCGCCGCCGCGTAGGCAGACGAGGCCGCCCCCGAAAGATCCAGATGCACGCACCCGAGGTCGCGCAGGGCCTCCAACGCCTTCTCGGACTCTTCCGCCACGCAGAGGAGCGTCAGATGCTTCATCGGAACGATCATGCCGCGCCCTCCTCCGCCTCGCCGCCCGGAGCGCGGCTCTTCGCGATCTTGCCGCGCGTCACGGCCGCGGTCTGCTCGTCGCCGATGGCGATCTTGATGACGCGGATGTTCTCGCGGCACGCGGGAATCTTCACCTTTTCAAAGAGATTCACACGCTGCGAGGTCGTGCGCAGCTCTTCCGTAATCAATTCTTTCTGCTTCTGCAGAATCAGCCGTTCGCTCCGCAACGCCAGAATGTCCGTCAGCGCCGTCACGGCGTCGTCTACCCACGCCGGCGTCTTCCAGAGGTCGATTTCCTTCACCTCGGTGTCGATGCCGTTGAAAACCGGAATCTCCACGCCCGCGATGTTCGCGGTGGAACGGCGGATCTCCTTCACCGTCACGAGGCCGCGCAGCAGATCGCCGCCGGTCGTGAAGAGCGACACCCAGGCGTCAAGCTTCGTGCGCATGTCGCGCTCCCGCGCCGCCACGGCATCCGCCTTCGCGGCAATGCCGGCGATTTCGCCCTGCAGCTGCTGCTTCTTCAACTGCAGCATCGGCAGAAAACGGCAGAAGCGCTTCAGCGCATCCGTTTGAGCCTTGAGCTCCGTTTTCGTTAGCTTGATTTTCGCCATGTCGGTTTTTCTTCCGTCACTAAGAGCAAAGAAGATTATACAAAATCCCGCGGATGAAATCAATATGCACGGCGCGCGTCAGACGATGAGCATGCAGTCGCCGTAGCTGAAGAAGCGGTAGTTCGCCTTCACGGCCAGCGCGTACGAGATGAGCATCCGCTCGCGGCCCGCCAGCGCGCTCGTCATCATGAGGAGCGTGGACTGCGGCAGATGGAAGTTCGTCAGCAGGCAGTCGCAGACCTTGAACCGGTACGGCGGATAGATGAAGATGTTGCTCACGCCGCTGCCCGCGACGACGAGGGGATCCGTCTCCGCCCGTTCGCGCGAGGCGACGGTCTCGAGCGTGCGCACGCTCGTCGAGCCGACGCAGAACACGCGCCCGCCGCGCGCCTTGCACGCAGCGACCGCCACGGCCGTCTCCGGCGGCACCGTGAACGCCTCATAGTCCATTTCATGGTCTTCGATGTTCTCCGCCTTGACCGGACGGAACGTGCCCGGGCCGACGTGGAGCGTCACCGAGACGCGCTGGACGCCCTTCGCCTCGAGCGCCGCGAAGATCTCCGGCGTGAAATGAAGGCCCGCCGTGGGCGCCGCGACGCTGCCGACGTGCTTCGCATAGATCGTCTGGTAGCGGTCGCGGTCGGCCATCTCCTCTTCCGGCGTACCCTCGCGCCGCACATAGGGCGGCACCGGCGTATGGCCGAAGGCGTCCAGCAGCGCCGCGAGCGGCTGCGTCGAGACGAAACGGATCTTCCACATGCCGCCCTCGACCTTCTCGAGGAAATGCGCTTCGAGTTCGCGGTTGGGTCCGAACACCGCCACCTGGCCTGCACGCGACGGACGCCCCGAACCGACCAGACAGATCCACTCCAGCTTCTCGAGCAGACTCACCTCGCCCTCGCCGCCGACGAGCGACGCGGGGTCCGCCGGCCCCTCGTTCGACGGCGCGGGATGGACCATGAGCACTTCCACCGCACCCGGGGAATCGCTCCACGTGCCCAGCAGACGCGCCGGGAACACCTTCGTGTCGTTCACGACCAGCAGGTCGTTCGCCGTGATGTAGTCGGGGAAGTCCGCCACCTGCTTGTGCTCGATCCTGCCCGTGTCGCGGTGGAGCACCATCATGCGGTCGTCGCCGCGCTTTTCGGACGGATGCTGCGCAATGAGCCGCTCGGGGAGCGGATACCAGAACTGCCTCGTCTTCATGAACCTTTACGTCCCCCGCTTCGCCGCGCGAAGCTTCTTGACAAAAACGGCGAGCCGTTCCATCGCCAGCTGGATCTTTTCGTAGCTCGTCGCATAGCTCATGCGGATGAAGCCTTCGCCGCACGCGCCGAACGCCGTTCCCGGCACGCAGGCCACGTCATGCTCTTCCAGCAGACGCAGGCAGAACGCCTCCGAGGTGAGCCCCGTCGACGCGATGCACGGGAACACGTAGAACGCGCCCTTCGGCAGAATGGTCTCGAGGCCCATGTCGTTCAGCGACTTCACCAGGAAGTCGCGACGGCGTTGGTACTCGCACCGCATCCGCTCGACGTCGGCATCGCCATGGTTCATCGCCTCGACGCCCGCATGCTGCGCGAGCGTCGGCGCGCTCATGATGCCGTACTGGTGGATCTTCATCATCGTGTCGATCACATCCTTCGGACCGCACGCGTAGCCGAGACGATAGCCCGTCATCGCCCAGGCCTTCGAGAAGCCGTTGAGCAGCACGAGATTGTCGCGCAGCCCGGGGATGCCCGCGAACGAAAGCGGCTTCGGCACCGCGCGCCCGCCCGCGTCGGGATAGATGAGCTCGCCGTAGACTTCGTCCGCCAGCAGCAGCAGGTCATGCTTCAGCACGAACTTCGCAATCGCCTTGAGGTCCGCCCGCGTGAGCGTCGCGCCCGTCGGATTGCACGGGAAGTTCAGCAGCAGCGCCTTCGTGCGCGGCGTGACTTTCGCCTCAAGCGCTTCGACCGTGAGACGGAACGCATCCTCGACGTGCGTCGCCACGCACACCGGCACGCCGTGCGCCAGGCGCATGGCCGGCGCGTAGGAGACAAAGCACGGTTCGTGGTAGAGGATCTCGTCCCCGGGCGACGTGATCGCGCGGATGGCCAAGTCGATCGCTTCCGACACGCCCACCGTGACGAGGATCTCCTTCTTCCAGTCGTATGCCGCGCCGAACCGCCGCTTCACATAGGCGGAGATCGACTGGCGCAGCTCCGGCGTGCCGAGATTCGACGTGTAGTGCGTCGCGCCTTCTTCCAGGGCCGCCACCGCCGCACGCGAGATGTGCCAGGGCGTATCGAAGTCGGGCTCGCCCACGCCGAGCGAGACCACGTCCTTTCGCTGGGCCACGATGTCGAAGAACTTGCGGATGCCGCTCTTCGGGAGCGCCGCGACATGCGGTGCGATGAAACTTCTTTTCACTTCTCTTCCGATGCTCTCAGAAAGCCAGTTGGATTAGACGATCGGCAGGCGCTTGTCGCGGCCGAATTCCGCGAGCAGGCCCTTCGCCTTGTAGGTCTTGAGCATGAAGTGCGTCGCCGTGGACAGCACGCCGTCGATCGTCGAAAGCTCGGCCGACACGAAGTGCGCCACGTCCTGCAGCGAATTGCCCGTCACGAACACCAGCAGGTCGTACGCGCCGCTCATCAGAAAGCACGCGTCGACTTCCGGGAACTTCGCCACGCGCTCCGCGATCTTCGCAAATCCCGTATCCTTCGCCGGCGTAATCTTGAGCTCGATCACCGCCGTCACCTTCTCAGCCGTCTTCTTCATCTCCTGCCTCCTTAAATGTCTTTTTTCAAACTCGTCCTGCTTCACAGCCTTCAGATCCCACCCGACCTGCCCGCCGACCGTTCATCCGAGCGGCTTGACCGTAAACGCGTGATTCGGGCAGTAGTTTTCGCACGCGCCGCAGCCCGTGCACTTCTCCGCCACGAGCGTCGGCACCTTGACCGTTCGCCTGTCGTCGCCGACCGTGATCTCCTCTTCCTTCAGCTCGATCGCCTTCTGCGTGCACCGCCGCGCGCAGAGGCCGCACTCCATCTTCTCCTTCTCCGTGCACACGAGACACTTCGAACGGTCGAAGGACGCAAGGCCGATCTTCACCTTGCCCTCGCGCTTCGCGACCCGGTCGAGCGGCTTGAGCGCGCCCGTGGGACACACGTCGCCGCACGTCGTGCAGTTCGGGTCGCAGAAGCCGCGGGTGAAGTCCATCTTCGGCATCATGAACCCGAGCGGACCGTACTCCGTCAGGCCCGCGGGCGTGAGCACCTTGCGCGGACACTTCGCGACGCAGAGGCCGCAGCCCGTGCAGAGGCGGCGGAACTTCCCCGGATCGGCGCCCGGAGGCGGCAGCGTCGCCTCCGGCCGCGCGCGCTTGTCGAGCACGCAGAGGCTGCTGCCCACGGTCCCGGCCGCCGCCACGCCCGCAAGACCCGTCGCCAGCCGGCGCAGACGAGGATCCGCCACGCCGTCCGCATCGAGCGGACCCGCGCGCACGGGCGTAAACGAAATCGCGCCCTTCTTGCACGCGCCCAGGCAGTTGAAGCAGCGCACGCAGCGCGCGTTGTCGATCGTCTGGTTCCTGCCGTCGAGGCAGAGCGCCTTGCAGACGCCGGAGCAGAGACCACACTTCACGCACTTCTCGGGGTCGATCGCGAGACGGAACGCCGTCTTGCCCGACAGCGCCGCGAGAATCGCGCCCACGGGACAGATCGTGTTGCACACGAGGCGGCCCTTCCACGCGACGAGCAGCGCGAGGAGCGCCAGCGCGCAAGCCGCCACGGTGAAGCCCGAGGCGCTCCGCACGAGGATTTCACGCTTGAAGAACACGAGCGGACCGTCGACGCCAAAGCGGTCCGCCGCCAGATTGTTGCCCCACTCCGCCACGGGCTGGAACAACTCGGAGGCGATGCGGCCGAAGAGGCTGTAGGGATCGACCAGGCTGGCCAACGCCGCGCCGCCGAGGGCGACGAGCAGCGAGAACGCGATGACGACCGCGCCGCGCAGCGACGCGCGGTCCGGACGCGGCGCGTACGTCTTGCGGCCGAACGGACGCGCGAGGCGCGCGAGAAGGTCCTGCAGGATGCCGAGCGGACACACCATCGAGCAATAGAGACGCCCAAACAGCAGCGTAATCGCCAGCCAGGCCGCCAGCGGCACGAAGGCGCACCCGAGCAGCGCCGGCACGAGCTGGATCTTCTCGAGAAGTCCAAATCCGCCGCCGAGACCGAGGAAGAAGAGCGTGACGAGCGCGAACAGGCACGCGGCCACGAGCACGCGCAGATATTTAAGCGCCTTCATCGAATCACCCCGCCCTTCTTCACATAGACCTCTTCCACATGCGCCACGAGGTCCGCCACCTTCGCCATCTCGGTCGAGATGCGGAAGGTCCATTGCGGACACGGCACCTGGCATTTCCGACAGGCGAGACAGCGGTCCGCCCGCTCCTGCGCCTTGAACTTGTTGTAGTAGGAGGCGAGGAAGCGGCGGCGCAGATCCTGCGAATCGTTCTTGTCCCCTTCCTTGTCGGAGGGGAGGCGTCCGCCTTGCGCCCATTCATTGTACCACGCGAAGATCTGCGGAATCTTCACCCCGTACGGACACGGCACGCAATACGCGCAGCCCGTGCACGGGATGGACGGATTCTTCATGAAGACCGCCATCGCCTCCTGATAGGTCTTCGTCTCCTCTTCCGTCAACGGCTTGAAGTTCTCGGAGAGCGTCTCGATGTTCTCCTTCAGATATTCGAGCTTGCCCATGCCGCTGAAGACCGTCATGACGCCCGGCTGCGACGCGGCGAAGCGGATGCCCCACCTGCCGGCCGAATCGTTCGGATGCACCTTCTTGAGGATGTCCAGCGCTTCGCCGCGCATGCCGGCGGCGCGTCCCCCCGCGAGCGGCTCCATCGCCAGCACGCCGACGTGGTGCTTCACCGCCACCTTCGGAAGGTTCGGACCGTCCTTGTTCCACGTGAACTCCATCGCGTTCAGGAGCATCATGCAGCATTCGAACAGGCCCTCGTACTTCGTCAGCACCTCGTCGAGGAAGTCCGACTTGCCGTGGTACGACATGCCGAGGTGGCGGATGCGTCCCTTCTTCTTCTGTTCGATCAGATAGTCCAGCACGCCCATCTTTTCGTAGACGCGCTCGAAGTCGCTCTTGTTGCTCACCGAATGGAGCAGGTAGAAGTCGAAGTAGTCCACCTGGCAGCGCTTGAGCTGATCCTCGAAGATCCGCGGGCCGTCCTCCGGCTTCTTGACCATCCACGTCGGCATCTTCGTCGACAGGATGAAGCTCTCGCGCGGATACTTCTTGAGCGTGCGGCCGAGGAACGGTTCGCTCTGTCCGCCATGATAGCCGTAGCCGGTGTCGAGCCAGATCACACCGTGCTTGAGCGCGAAATCGATGATCTCCGCGGCATGCCGCTGGTCGGCCTCCTTGCCGCCGCCGCCCGCGCGCGTGCGCAGCGGGAACTTCTCGGCGCAGCCGACGCCCAGGAGCGGGATCGGCGTCTTGCCGTCGGTCGGAAGCGGACGCAACCGAGGCCGGGAAGCGTCGGAAAACGTATCCCCGGCCGCGAACACACGGTCCGCACCAAGGCACAATCCCGCCGCGAATGCCCCTCCGATTGCATTTCGCCGCGTCAAGCAAGTCTGATGAATCGAGTTCATGCCGCCTATTATAGCAAAAATACGGCGGAAAAATTACTTGAAAAGGCCCAGACGGAGCAACGGCAGGATCTGCTGCGCAAGCGTCTGGTCGAGGTCGAAAAGCGACACCCCCGCGAAACCGGCCCGGCGGGCGAGATTGATCTGGTCGATGACCTGCGGCGCGGTGAGACGGCTTTCGTTCGCGGTGACGCCGATGCCGGAAAGAAGGTGGCGCGCCTGGGCGGGCGTACGTCCCTGGCGGGCGACGAGCGCCCCGTATCGCATGGGGTCTTCGACATAGTTCATCGGCACGACATAGTCGACGAGGCCCCGCGCAATCCACGACTCCCAGTCCTGCCCCACCGACGTCGCGCACGACGGGTACATCGGCATCACGGCCGCCGTCAGCCAGAGGGTCGGATGCTTCTTGTGCAGACGCTTCCGCGTCGATTCGACGAACATGTCCACCGGGCGCGCGGGATGCGCGCCCGCCGCCTTTTCATACCAGCGCACGAAATCGAGATGGATGCCCGCCACCGGATACTTCGCCGCCAGTTCCTCAAGCGCCATCAGGAGATGCCAGCGCACGTCGGGATTCGACGGATCGAGATAGGGCGTGAGCTGTCCGGACGCCGTCTTCACCCGCCAGCCGCGCCGGGCGAGGTCCGTCAGCCGCGCGGGCGACCCGCGCGTCGCATTGAAGCAGAGCACCCATGCATGGACGCGGATGCCCGTCCCGCGTGCCGCCGCCAGACACTTCGCCAGCTGGTCCCCGCGCTGGCGATAGACGTCCGACGCCGGCAGCACGCGCGAGGGATAGTGCGCAAAGCCCGCGCCCGCGACGTTCACGAAGAGGTCGGTCACGCCGTTGGCCTTCAGCAGCCGCATCGTCCGCGGCCAGTCGCCAGGGTAGAGGCCCTCGCCCGTGTGGTCCCACACCGCATGGATTTCGCCGGAACGCGGCTTCTGCGCCAACGCCTTCGCGCGGGCCGCGCCCTGGCGCGCCTGCTGCTTTGCGTCCCACTTCGCCACATACCGCGCGCCCGGTACGCCGACGTCGGCCATGCCGAGCAGCAGACGGATCTTCGCCTCTTCCGATTCGTCCGACGAGAAGAAATTCACGCTCCACCAGCCGCCCGCCGCCGAGACGACCGACACGGGCGCCGCTCGGGCCGTCCCCGCTCCCGTCGCCGCGACATTCATGAATGTCGCCAATTTCGGGGAATAGGACTGTAAAACGGAAATAATGCCGCCGCGTGCGCGGAACGCATTCAGGGCCGCGAGCTGCGCGGCCGACGGGGTCTGACAGGTGACAAGATAGACGAGCCGACGTCCCGCCAGATCGCGCGCCAACGCGCCGTCGCCCACGAGATCCGCCTTCACCCCGCCCTCGGAAAGACTGCGCTGCGTCCATTTCGCGCGCGACTCGGCATAGCCGCGGTCCGCCGCCGCACACGCCGTCGCCGCCTGCACGACGGC
>CADCPA010000002.1 GCA_902803135.1 uncultured bacterium | reverse complement strand
TCGTTGCCGATCGACCACACGGCCTTCGAAGATTCCTTGACGATGCAGCTCCTGCCCTTCCACGTGCCCTCGAGGAAACGGTCGTTGATGTACTTGTTCTCGAGGAAGACATGGGCGTCGCGGATGTCGGGCGGCGGACCGGGCCGCATCGGACCGTGCGCAAACGGCGCGACGGCCGACTCGGCGGTCCAGCCGTCCGGCAGCACGGGCGCAAAGGGTCCGGCCGGA
This sequence comes from uncultured bacterium, assembly GCA_902803135.1. GTDB lineage: Bacteria > Verrucomicrobiota > Kiritimatiellia > RFP12 > UBA1067 > RUG572. The sequence continues at coordinate 5,821 of CADCPA010000002.1, read as the reverse complement.
ACGCCCTGCTCCCATTCGGCGGCCGTGTGCCCCGTGAGGATCGCGATGTCGCGGGCGAACTCGTCGGGCGACAGCGTGCCGTGCACGCGGTGTCCGCGGCCCGTCCATTTGCGATAACGGAGCTTCATGTCCAGCAATGTGAGATTGCAATTCGCCGGTTTGCGGCCGCTGTCGCCCGAAATGCCGTAGCGCGGCGACGGATCGCGCACGACGACGACGAGGAACGGCCCCGCCCCGCACGTGTCGAGCTTCCGCTGCGCGTCCGGCAGGGCCGGACCGTAGAACCGGCGGTAGGCCAGCTTCGGATCGCCTTCAAACTGCAGTTCGCCCTGCCACACGATCTCGACATGCCGCGCGATGTCGGCAAGAATGCGCGGCGCGGCGCGGCGCGCCTTCGGCCAGAGAATCAGCAGATGGAGCTCGCCCGGCGCGCTCATTCGCGGTTGCCCCCCAGGCCGCGCGGCAGGGCGCCGGCGGCGGAGAAATGCACCGTGATGCGGTCGACGCCGCACGCGAGGCACGCGCTGATGCGGTGGTGGCCCTGGCGCAGGGAGTCGGTGCGTCCGCCCGTGCGGCAGATCTGGATGTTGATCGGCTTGCTCTCGTCATAGCCGCGCGTGCGGAGGCTCGCCGCGAGGCGCCGCATGCTGGCCGCGCGGTCCTTGCCCGCGCGCGGCTGCGGATTGTCGAGCGTGCGGATGGCGCGTTCGACCTTCAAGTCGCGCACGGCCTGCGCGGAAATGTGATAGACGCCCGTCCCCTCGAACCGGTAGCGGTTGCGGAAGATGCGCACCAGGACGGCGAGCAGGTTCCATTTCGGCACCGACGGCTTGAAGACGATGCGCACGGGCACGGAGGCGTGCACGTCGCCGACGGCGAGGACGGATGTCACGTGGCTCCGTCCGCGCAGCAGCGCGTCCGGACCGTCCGGCCGCATGTAAAGCAGCACGTCGTCCCGCGGCAGAACCTCGCGGGGAATCTCGGGGCCGTCGTAGTCGGGCAGGGCCGCCAGGTCCTCCGCCTCGAGCGGATAGACGTTCGAGGAAATGCCGAGATGGGGCAGCGCGCTCATCGCACGACCTCCTGCGCCCATTCATACGCTTCGGAATAGGCCTCGCCGCGCACCGTCTCGACCATGTACTTCACGACGCGGCGCGCGTCGAACAGCGCATGGTACTTCGCGCGTCCCGCCGCGGCGACGGCGCGACGGGCGTCGTCGTGCGCATTGTAGTAGGCGATTTTCTCCGCGAGTTCCGCCGGCGTGTGGAAATAGACCGTTTCGCGGTCCGAAAAGAAATCCTGCATCTGGTTGCCGCCGTACTGGAACGTCAGCACGCCGTTGCCCATCAGGTGCGTGATGCGGTCCGACGCGTACCACTTCCAGTTCTCGAAGCGGTTGATCGAAAGGCCCATCTTCGAAGCGGCGATCGCCTCTTCGTAGGCGCGGCCCACGACCAGAGGCCGGCCCATGCCGAAGAAGCCGAGGCGCACCTTCGGATCCAGCTGCGGCAGCAGCGCGTCGAGCAGTTCCCGGCGCGCGTCCGCCAGCGCGGGGCGCCCCGCGAAGAAGAGGTCGTAGGTGAAATCCGCCTTCTGCGAATTGTCCTCGACCTCGTACGAGCGGTCGCTCGGATTCGGATAGAACCCGACGACGTTCTGCGGCGTCTTCCACGTCTTCAGCTTGTCGCCCGCGGTCGTCACGAAAATCGCGTCGCACGACGGCACGCGCCGCGCGATCTGCGCGCAGCAATGCCCGGTCGCGACGGGATCGCAGTTGATGTGCACGATCTTGACGCCGGGCACGACGGCGTGGATGCGCTCGAGCGCCGCGTTCGTCACATAGTCGCAGTGGCTGAGGAAGACGACGTCGGGCTTCCAGTTCTTCGCGGTCTGCACGAGGCGCCGGTTCATCATCTGCGCGCCCAGGTTGCGCATGAAACCCAACGGCGCGAGAAAACGCGTCACGTCGCGCTCCGAGAACGTGTGGATCTGCCAGCCGTTCCGCAGCGCGCCGGCGGCCAGACGCATGTCGATGCCCGTGCGTCCGTTCCCCCAGTGGCGGATCAGAAAGTTGCCGACAAATAGGATGCGAAGCGATTTCATGCGACCTTCATGCCTTTTTGGACGCGTGCCTTCGCCTCGCGGTCTTCGAGCTGCGCGAGCTCGGCCGCCGACGGCACCTTGCGGAAATAGCGGTAGTTGAGCACCCAGCAGGACGGGTGGCGGCGGATGACGCGCTCGAGCGCCGCCAGGCAGCGCTGCGTGCAGCCCCAGACGTCGCGGGCGGATTCGGACGGAATCAGATCCAGCCTGTCGCACCGGTAGGTGCCGTCCTTCAGCGGACGCGACCACGCGACGATGATCGGCACCTTGCCCTTCGCGGCGAAGAACGCCGGCGCCGCGGAGACCGGCATCGGACGGCCGAAGAAGCGCACCCAGACGCCGCCCTCCTTCGCCTTGACCACCTGGTCGACGAGGAGGCCGAGATCGTAGCCGTCGCGGAGGCCCTGCATCAGCACGCGGAACGCGCCCTCGGCAGGAACGATCTCCTGTCCGATGGACTTGCGCGAACGCATCAGGAGACGCGTCATCGCGGGCGAGCCGACGTCCTTCGCGACGCTCATCATCTTGTGGCCCTCGAGATGGACGAGCTGCGAGAGCACTTCCCAGCAGCCGAGGTGTCCGCTCACCGTGACGATCGGCTTGTTCGCCGCGAGGATGCCGCGGCAGTTGGAATCGAAATCGGCGACCGACCGGGCGCGCGGCCCCGCCTTGCGGCTGGTCCAGAAAAGGTGGCCGACCGTGCGGGCCATGTTGCGGTAGCTGCGGCGGAGGATCAGCTTCTCGCGCCGCGTCGGGGGCGTCTCGTGCGGCGCCTTGATGTCGCGGTCGGCCGGATACACGCCTTCGATGACGCGCAGGTTGAAGAGCGCGACCGACCGTCCCGCGCGGTCGAAGAAGTACATGACCGCGGAGACGAAGTCGCAGACGCGGAAGAGCAGGCCGTGCGGCAAGCTGGAGAAAACCGCCATGCCGAGCAGAATGCCCAGCCATTCGAACGGACGGCGAAGTCCGCGCTTGATCGGCTTTTTCCTCAGTCTCCGTTTCTTCATGCGCGCGCACCCACCTTAATCGCCCGCCTGGAGCGCGGGATTGACATCGACGTTGAGCGCGTCATCGCCCGTGAGCGTCTGCTTGAAATACGCCAGACCGGCGATCATCGCCGCGTTGTCGCCACAGTACTTCGGCGGCGCCAGGAGCAGCGGCACGTTCATCGACGCGGCGACCTCCGCGAGCTTCGCGCGGAGGCGGCCGTTCAGCGACACGCCACCGCCCACGATGAGCGCCTTGTACGCGCGCCGGCACAACGCCATGCGCGTGCGGTCCGCCAACGTGCCGACGATCGCCTCCTGATAGGCGGCGGCGATCTGCGCCTTCTCGCGGTCGTCCTTCGGCGGATTCTTCCTCACATGGTAGAGGAGCGCCGTCTTGAGGCCCGAGAACGAAACGCAGAGGTCCGCGTCGAGGCCCGCGAGCGCAGCCGTGCCCGCACGGGGATGCCCCTTGGGGAAGCGCGGCATCGGCTCGCGCACCTTGATGCCGGGCGGATACGCCAGCGCCTTCAGCGCCGCGGCGTCGGCATAGTCGGTCGCGCCGTTCCAGAAGCCCTTCGCCCAGCGGTCGATCACGGGGCCGCCCGGATAGCCGAGGCCCAGCAGCTTGGCGGCCTTGTCGAACGCCTCGCCGGCCGCGTCGTCGAGCGTCTGGCCGATGATCCGGTACTGACCGTAGGCGGACATGTCCACCCACGTGGTGTGTCCGCCCGAGACGGCCAGACCGAGCGCGGGCATCGCCGTCTCCGGCGCAAGGTCCGTCGTCGGCGCCACGCCCGTGTCGAACAGGAACGGCGTATGCAGATGGGCTTCAATGTGGTTGACGCCGATCAGCGGCACGCCGAGGGCCATCGCCAGGCCCTTGGCTGCGTTCAGGCCGACGAGCAGCGAGCTCGAGAGGCCGGGGCCGTAGGTCACGGCCACGGCGTCGACCACTTCGCCGCCCTTCATCGCCTCGCCCACGACGCCGGAGATCTTCTCCACATGCGCGCGGCTCGCGACTTCCGGCACCACGCCGCCATACGGCCGATGGAGCGGAATCTGCGTATAGACGACATTGCTCAAGACCTCGCGGCCGTCCTTGACGATCGCACAGGCCGTTTCATCGCAGCTGGATTCAATGCCGAGAATCAACATAATGCACTCACCAGAACTTCCACCAGGCCTTCTTCACGGGCTCGACGCCGCCGGCGTCCTTGTAGAGTTCCTTCACGCGCTCGGAACCCGCAATGTCGGGATCGAGCATCTTTTCATGTTCGTGGAATTCGAACGCTTCGGGCAGGCTCCAGAATTCGGACCGCACAAACGCATCCTGCGTCATGCGGTGCAGCACGATGACTTCGCCCGTCGGCTGGATGGACAGTTTCGGACGCGTCACGCGCAGGAACGGACCGAGGTCGGTCGTCGCCCAGCGGCGCGTCGAACTGCCCTCGTCCTGGGCCTTGAGGAAAATATGCTCCACCCGTTCGCGATTCAAGTGCACCAGCTCGAACGTCCGCCGGAGATCGTCGCGACCCGCAAACATCTGGAGCGCGGGGTTCGTGCCGCATTTCATGCCCGGCACCACGCTGAACTTGCAGATGCGGCTCTGGTAGCGCGTACCGGCATGGATCAGCACGGCCTGCGCAAAGTAGCTGATATTCTGGTTGAACGGGAAGTTGTCGGCCAAAAAGGTCTCAAGTTTCTGACCTTCGCCCGACTTCAGGAAGAACGGGGCCGTGAACTTCGCCTTCGGACTCGGCTCGTACTGGTAGCGGTCGCTCGCGCGGTAGAGGTCGATGACGAGGCGGTCCGTCGGATTGTTCGTCCAGCAGTTGATGTAGTCGGCGGACGCATTCGCCACGTCGACGACGGCGCGAATGCGCTCGCCTTCCACGTAGACGTCATGGTCGAGCTTGAGGCTCACCGTGATTTCGCTCGGCGGCGGCGCCGCACCGAACGCACCCAGCGCGATCAGCGCCGGCAACAGGCAAATTTTCTTCATGGTCGTTTCTTTCCCCTTCCTCCCCGCACCCGCCAACCTGGATGTGCAATGGGTGGCAATAGTATAGCATAAATCGGCGAGAATGGGACCTCCCGCGATGGTGCATTTCTGGAGTGGGGGAAGGGGAAGTTGTACAGCCAAGCGGGTCAAATCGGAAAGGCAAGGTTTCAAGGTGGAGAAGCGAGGCAAGGGAAAAGACGGGGACCGGCAACGGAAGGAGAGGCGCAGGAAGAAGGAACGCCGTGGGGACAGCCCCCACGGCGAGTTGCGTTGTTGACAGTTCATCAAGATCGGCAGGTCACCCCTTGAGGCTGGCGAGCGGCACGAGGCGGACAAGCGGCTCGACGAGGTCGCGCTCGGACGCGATGACATCCTCGATGTCCTTATACGCCTGGGGCGCCTCGGAGAGGTCGAACTTGCCCTTCGCCTTCTTGCTGTAGCCCTTGTACTTGTGCCAGCGCTCGCAGACGATGCCCTCCATCGCCTTGTCGCACGCCTCGACCGTGAGGTTCGCGGACGCCGCGACGCGGCTCATCCGCCGCCCCGCGCCGTGCGAGCAGCTCATGAACGAGTCGGGGTTGCCGAGTCCGCGCACGATGTAGCTGGCCGTCCCCATCGAGCCCGGGATGATTCCGATCTCGTCGAGCTTCGCCGACGTCGCGCCCTTGCGGTGAACGAACACCTTCTTCCCGAAGTGCTCCTCGCACGCGGCGTAGTTGTGGTG
>CADCPA010000001.1 GCA_902803135.1 uncultured bacterium | reverse complement strand
GCTTGCGGAGTCCATCGGCTTCAACGCCGTGCGCATCATCATCGCGGAGGACAACGGCTTCGCCGTGTGGTGCGAGGACCATGACGGCTACATGCGCAACCTCGAGCGTTTCCTCGCCCTGTGTGGCAAGCACAAGATCCGCGCCATCATGTGCCTCGGTAACGACTGTTCGCGTCCGAAGCCGCTGTGGTCGGTCCCCAAGCCCGGCCCGCAGCCTTACGACATCGGCTACCACGGCGGACGCAAGAAGAGCCAGCACGGCAGCTTCCCCGGCATGATCGGCTTCATCAGCGCGGACGATCCGGAGCTGAGGCCGAAGTTCTTCAAGATGTGCGGCGAGGTGATGGAGAAGTACAAGGACGACGACCGCGTCCTCTTCTGGAACATCTGGAACGAGCCGGGCAACAACGGACGCGGGAAAGTGTCCGCCCCGCTCGTGAAGGAGATGTTCGAGCTCGCGTGGAAGATCGGCGTGAAGCACCCGTGCGCGGCGGACCTCTGGCGCGGGAAGCTGGACCCGAACATGGAGACGGCCGAGGGAATCGCCGCGGCGTGGAGCGACATCGTCAGCTTCCACTGCTACAGTCCGCTCCAATCCCAGATCAAGTTCGTGAAGGAGCTGAAGAAGAGGTTCGGGCGTCCGCTGATCAACACCGAGTGGCTCGCGCGCATACGCGGCTGCGACGTGCAGGACTGCTATCCGTACTTCGCGCAGGAGAGGATCGGCTGCACGTGCTGGGGCTTTGTCGCGGGCAAGTACCAGACGTACGAGCCGTGGGAAGGCATGTGGAAGCAGGTCGAGAAGGGCTATCGCGGCTTCCAGATGACGAAGTGGTTCCACGACCTCTACCGTCCGTCGCTTAGGCCCTACGATCCGGAGGAGATCGACATCATCAAGCACGTCAACGCGCAGATGGACGCGGAGCTGAAGGGCGAGTCGCTGCGCGCGAAGATCGCGAAGAAGTGCAAGATCGAGCGGCAGGACATGTGGCACGGCTACCGCCGCACGCAGTTCGACTTCAACGGACGCAAGGCGTGGGTCGTTGAGCCGTCCATCGCGCCGCGCAAGGATGCCGCTTGGATATGGTCCATGCTCTGGCCCGATTGCAATGTCGAGCGCATGCAGGTCGTGGACCTCCTGAAGCGCGGTTTCCACTATGCGTACATCGACCTCTTCGACACGCGCATGGATGAAACGGGTGTCGCGGCTGCTGCTGATTTCCAGGCATTCCTCGTGAATGATCTCGGCTTTGCTCCGAAGGCTAACCTGATCGGCATCAGCTGGGGCGGATTCATGGCGGCGCAGTACGCGGCGGCGAAACCGGCGAACGTGGCGCGGATATACTTCGACAATGCTCTGCTGACTTTTGACGGCTATACGCCGCCCGCAAAGGTAGGGTTGGGGCCGTGGGAAAAGGTTGTTTCCGCGAACGGGTGGCGCGACGATCCGCGCATGCCCGTGAACCGCGCAGGCGAAATCGCGAAGGCGGGGATCCGGGCGCTGCTCGTTTACGGCACTTCCGACATTGCCGTGAAACCTTCCACAAACTCGAAGGCGTTTCTTGCGAAGTTCAAGGCTGCGGGCGGCACTGCCACGGTGCTTGAACATTCGGAATATGGCCATCATCCGCATGGCGTCGAGCCAGGCGAGGCCAAGACAGTCATTCAATTCTTCATTGGAGAGGAAGAGAAATGAAAGCGATAGGTTTGATTTCGTTGGCCGCCGCAGTCGCGACGTGCGTATTCGGCAACGAATTGTTCGCCGGTCAAAAGGCGTTCAATGTCTCGGAAGGCGGAACGCAGAAGGGCGCAAAGACGCACACGTTGGACGCCTCGCCCGTGGTCTGTGAAAGCGTGGCGACGGTCGAGGGACGCGAGCCCTCGCTCCTGCCGAAGGGGAGGAAATTCACTCTCGTCTGGAACGACGAGTTCGACGGCGATGCGCTTGACGGCTCTAAATGGGGCTGGCGCACCAATTTCTGGGGACGGAGCGCGCACTGGTTTGCGACGCCTGAGGACGGCGCGGTGGAGGTAAAGGACGGACTTCTCAGGATGAAGCTCGTGAAGCGTCCCGACGGACAGTTCGTCTCGCCGCAGCTCCAGACGGGCGAAATCGTCTGGGACATTCCGCACGACGCGAAAGGCAGGGGATTCTGTCCGCTCGCGAAGCGTGCAAAGCCGAAGTTCGTGCATCGCTATGGCTACTACGAGTGCCGGTGCCGCCTCCAGCAGATGCAGGGATGGTGGTCGGCGTTCTGGATGCAGGCGCCCATGCAGGGGTGTTCGCTCGACGCGCGCAGGGCGGGCATCGAACACGACATCATGGAGTCGTTCGAGCCAGGCGAAATCATCCCGCACTGTTTCCACTACAATGGCTACGGTGCCGAGCACGTCTGTTTCAGGTCGCCGCGTGTCAAGAAGAACGCGGCGGCGACGCTCGCGGTCGATAAGACGGCGTTCCACGTGTTCGGGCTTCTCTGGGAGCCGGACGGCTACACGGTGTTCATCGACGGCAAACAGCACGGCCCGAAGGTGGGGCGCGGCAAAGGCGAGGCGGTTTCCGAGACGGAGGAATTCGTCCTGCTCACCACCGAGGCGAAGTGGTACCGCAAGGACCGCATGACCGGGCCGGGCGTCCCCGCGCTCGAGGCCGCCGCCGCAGCAGGCGACGATTTCCTCGTCGAT